>NZ_JAHXOP010000002.1:0-330183 GCF_023147855.1 Streptococcus halitosis | reverse complement strand
CTGTCAACAAGTTTTTTAAACTTTTTTCAAGTTTTTTCTAGACACGATACACTATAGTCCGTACGGGATTCGAACCCGTGTTACCGCCGTGAAAAGGCGGTGTCTTAACCCCTTGACCAACGGACCTTGAGCTTTTCAACTCTTTCTATTATACCTACTTTTCCTACTTTGTCAAGATCTTTTTTCAGTGAAGTTGATTTTTTCTTTTCTTCACTAACTTAACCACTGCTTCTGTCCGTGAAGTGTGGGGAAACATATCGACCGACTGGATATACTGGAGGTCATAGACTTTTACCAGTTTAACTAAATCTCGAGCCAAGGTCGAAACATTGCAGGATACATAGACCATTTTGTCTGGAACATAGGTCAGAATGGTATCCAGTAGCTTATCATCTAAGCCTGTACGAGGAGGATCGACTATCAAGGCATCTGCTCGGTAGCCATCACATTAGAATATAAAAAGAGAGGTCGAACCTCTCTAAATTTATTTTTCTTCACTCATTTTTGATTTTACTTCATCATAAGATAGTGCATGAGATTCCTCTTCTACTGTCTCAGGCATTTTTCCTGTCTCGTAAAGAGATTTAATCTGTGTACTATCCAATGTTTCGTATTTCAACAATGCTTCTGCAATCAGTTTGTGGGTTTCACGATTTGATTGGATAATTTCAGCTGCTTTGTTTCGTGCCTCATTTAATAATGAACGAACTTCCTCATCAATCTCATAGGCTGTTTGCTCTGAAATTGATTTTTGAGGACTTTGTGCACCAAACATAGCATGATTACCTTCGTATTGAACTGGGCCAAGTTTTTCACTCATACCGTATTCAGTGACCATTGCACGAGCCATCTGTGTAGCTTGTTCAAAGTCATTTGAAGCTCCTGTCGTTTGGACATTAAAGATAATCTCTTCAGCTACACGACCACCCATCAAACCTGCCAATTGCTCTTTCATGTCTTCTTTAGATAGAAGCATTTGATCCTCTTTCGGAAGTGCAATCATGTAGCCACCTGCACGTCCACGTGGTACAATGGTAACTTTATGAACAACACGGGCATTTGACAAGACTAAACCAACAATGGTATGTCCAGCCTCGTGGTAGGCAACCAACTCACGTTCTCTTTGTGATACTGTTTTATCCTTCTTAGATGGTCCAGCAATCACTCTGTCCTCTGCCTCATCAATATCTGAAGCATCAATGATTGATTTGTTTCGACGGGCTGCAACCAAGGCTGCCTCGTTTAAAACATTTTCTAAGTCAGCTCCCACAAAGCCTGGGGTTTGTTGGGCAACCAGTTTCAAATCAACATCGTCTGCCAGAGGTTTATTTTTAGCGTGAACTTTCAAGATTGCTTCACGACCTTTAACATCAGGACGGCCAACTAAGACTTTTCTATCGAAACGTCCTGGGCGGAGAAGAGCTGGATCAAGAACATCTGAACGGTTAGTTGCAGCGATAACGATGATTCCTTCATTTCCCTCAAAACCATCCATCTCAATCAAGAGTTGGTTCAAGGTTTGTTCACGTTCATCGTTTCCTCCACCAAGACCAACACCACGTTGGCGACCAACAGCATCAATTTCATCGATAAAGATGATGGCTGGCGCTGCTTTTTTTGCATCCTCAAAAAGAGAACGAACGCGGCTTGCACCAACTCCGACAAACATTTCTACAAAGTCAGAACCTGAGATACTAAAGAATGGAACACCTGCTTCCCCAGCAACTGCCTTAGCAAGTAATGTCTTACCTGTTCCCGGAGGTCCCTCCAAAAGAACACCCGCAGGAATACGCGCGCCAAGTTTGGTAAATCTTTTTGGATCTTTTAAGAATTCAACAACTTCTACTAATTCTTGTTTTTCTTCCTCGGCACCTGCAACATCTGAGAATCGTACCTTGATATCTTCTTTGTTTGCAGCTTTGGCCTTGCTACGTCCAAAACTCATTGGATTTCGGCCACTATTTCCTCCCATATTTCCCATCATAGAGAATAGGAAGAAGAAGAGAATAGCAAATGGAACAACAGACACAAGAATATTGATCCACATACCACTTGAACTCTCATGTTTGACTGTGACCTCAGCCTGATGTTCAGAAGCAAGTTTTTGCAATTCTGAAACTGTTGAATCAGACGGAAGAATAGTACTTGAGAATCTTTCTACTGTTGTAGCAGTAGGAGTGAAAAATTGAATTCCTGTTTCTTCCTTACTAGTCTTAGGATTTTTATAAACACCAGACACTTCAATGATGCTACCATTTGGCTGATAGGTTAATTCTTTTACATTGTCTGCAGTAATTTCTTTTACCAGTTCTGTATAGTTAATTTTTTCGCTTCGTCCAGCAGTATTTCCAGAGTAAAAATACTGGAATCCTGTCACTAGGAAGAAGATAATTAACAAGTAGAGAAATGGATTTCTAACTAAACCATTATTTTGTTTTTTCATTAAAGATAGATCTTTCTAATTTGAATAAACTTCTTCTTTCAATACTCCGACATAAGGAAGGTTACGATAATTTTCTTTATAATCCAGACCATAACCTACCACAAACTCATTTGGAATAGTAAAACAAGTATAATCCGCTTCAATTTCAACAACACGTCCCTCTGGTTTGTCCAACAAAGTCGCGATTTTAACAGAAGCTGCTTCTCTTGCAATAAACATATCTCGCAAATTTTTCAAAGTTTGACCTGTATCGATGATATCCTCTACAAATAAAACATGTCTTCCTTTGATATCTTGAGTCACGTCTTGCTTGATATTGATCACACCACTACTTGCTGTTCCACCATGGTAACTAGATACCATCATGAAGTCCATCTCAATATGCGTATCAATATGTTTGACCAATTCAGCCATAAAAGGAATCGATCCTTTTAGAATTCCAATAAGAATTGGATTTTTCCCCTCATATTCTTTTGTTAATTGTGCACCTAGCTTTTTAGCTGCTTCTGTAATTTCATCATGTGAAACGAGAATTTTTTTTATATCGTGTTCTAACATCTTTTTACCTATCTATTTTTTCTATATAAATTACAGTGTTCATTATATCATTTTTCGTGTTTTTACTCAAATCACTGGTCGCAATTCCTAAAATTGAGACAATTTCTCCAAATTGCTCAATAATAGGGGTTGTTTTTCGTTTTTCAATAGGGATTTTCAAATCTATAAATAAGCGTCTCAGTTTCTTTCGATGCCCATTCAGGATAAGAACATCGCCAGGTTTTCGACATCTAATATGTACAGATGTTTCCCGTGAAACCGTTACTTTTTGAACAAAATCCCCTTCAATAGGGATACCAAAGGAAAATAAATAGCCCATATATCGAACTTGATTTTGATAGTGTAACACAAGTTCATCTTCCTTTTCATCGGCCTGAGGTCTGATTTTACAAATTTGAAACCGTTGATACTCTTTTATCAATTCATAGCCATTTTTAAGAGAATGACGATACTGGCTTTTCGTTGTTAAAATCTGTCGAACTTCAGCAAACTGAGCCTTTGTCAGATTTAAGTCTGGAAATTGATTAAGATAGTTCTGGAGCAAGATTCCTTGAGTTTGTTGAGAGTATGAAAATAGCTCATTCAAATCTTCCACATCAATTTGTTTCGAAAGCTCCGTTATTGTTGCTTGGTAATCTGAAATTTCCCTTCCTAAATCTAAAAGGGCGGATTTAAGACGAGGATTTTCTTTTTCAAGTTCTGGTAAATACCTACTCCGAATGCGATTGCGAAAATAGGTATTTTCCTGATTTGTTTGATCTTCGAAATGAAAAATTAGTGGAAAATCCTTTTTATGAAAAGGCAATAAGGGACGAATGATTTCAATTCCATCAACCACTTGACTTTCTTTTATTCCTGTTAAATGACCTAGTCTACTACCTCGAATCAAGCGCATCAAAATCGTTTCAACCTGATCATCGGAATGGTGGGCAGTAACCAAGGCAGTCGCTCCAACCTCTTTCATGATTTTCCTAAAAAAATCATAACGAAACTCTCGAGCACGCGCTTCTGAAAAATCTCCTGAAAAGCTTGTGATATAAATAGGAAGTTCAGCTGCATCAGCTAACTTCCTTAGTTCATTTTCCTCCCAGTCAGACTCACTTCTCTGCTTGTGATTGACATGTGCTACAATCAACTCAATTCCCAATTCATTTTGATAAGTAGACAATAGATGGTATAAAAACATCGAATCCAGTCCACCAGATAAAGCTAACACGACTTTCGAATGTTTTTTGAAATACTCTTTTCGGAGAAAATGATTTAAAAAATCCTGTTCCCTCATTTTAAAACCTCATAGACATCCTTAGCTATCTTAGCAATAGTGTCATAATCAGAATTTTTAGTGAAAATAGAAAGAACGAAAGGAGAATCCGTATAAACAATGGCAGTGTCATGTTTATACTCGTCGGCATCTCCAATTTTATGAGCTACCTTAACCGAAACACCTTTTGCGATTCGTTGGTTGTCAAAATCGGTCTTACCTAGAGACTCTAGGACAAAACCATTCTGATTATAAATAGCTTCCATGACCTTTCCAGCCATTTTTGAAGAAGTCAATTTATCATTCACATCCCAATCTTCACCCATAATGGTGGACATTTTTTCTTTGAAAGCCCCATCAGATTGATTGGTCACGTAATAACCTAAAATATTATGAGCAACATTGTCAGACTCTTTTGTTACCTTAGTAATTAACTGTTGAAGACTGTATTCTTTGTTATCTTCTTTTTTAGGCAAGCTACCACTACCTTCTGGTTTATAGGATCCAGGGAAACTATTTACTTCTGGGATATACTTGAAACTACTGTCTAGCGTATATTCCCCTTGATTTATCTTATCTTGAGCATAATAAAGGTAGGCTAGTTTCAATATGCTAGCTGCATAGAGTTTGCTGTCTTCATTCACCCCAGCCTCTTTACCTGTACTCAGTTGTTTAACATAAATAGAATAATTTTCATTCTGATAGTTGTTTGATAAAACTTCTTGAACCTTCTGGATGCGATTGTCTTCTTCTGAGGTGAACTCTTTTGATACCCACCCAACCTGATCGATATGAAGAAATTCTTGTCCCTCAGCAAAGAGAGCTCTATCCACCGTTACGCGTTGATAGGGAGAGAGGGATGAAGAAATTTCTTTCGCATCATAGGGACTGTTATAGATAACAAACCCCTGCTCCAACCATACTTGTCTATTTTGAGTTTGAACTTGACTTTGATCATAGATTAAACGCTTATCTGCAAGGATAAACTGGTGATTATCTAATCTAAAAACAGGAATACCTTGTCTATTCAAACGCCATTCTACTATTTTAAAGGTGGTTCCAGGAGTCAATTTACCAGACTCCTTAACAAGATCCTCATTAGCATAGACGGCTGTTTCTCCATATACCATTGGGGATTCCAGAGTTTCTTTATAGTAGAATCCATAATCAGACTCAGTTAGATAATAAATTTCTTGCGAAGAGTAAGGAAGCTGTTTTTCTGTGCTAACTACTCTTGAAGTTATGATAAAAGCAGGTAGCAATAAAACTACTAAGAACTTACGCATTCTTCTCTTCCCTTTCTTCTTGTAATCGTAATAAATGGTTTTTAGCTGCCAATTCCTCTAATTTTTCATCTGATAAACTTAAAAATTGCTCAACAACTTCCAATAAATTTTCCATGACATTACCTCGGAAGCAAATCAGGAATTGTGTAAATTGCTTCTCGTTTCTTTGAGTAATAGTACTTGGCGCGTGCATATTTTGCTACATAGTCTTCATCTTTCAACTTTGCAGCAAAGGCAGATTCCTTATCCTTTTCGTCACTAAGAGTTTGGTACTGCTCTTTCAACTCTGTCAATTGCTGACGGCGTTGCAGTAACTGATCATAGCTTTGGGCCAAGTTATAAGTTGGTAAAATAAACAACAAAATCATCAAAATAAGGACCCAACCCATAAAACGATTTCGTTTTTGTCTCTCCTTCATCAGGTAACGACGACGTTGATGTTCATTTTGAATAAAAGAATTATTCATTTGTACAATATTTTTAGACATTTTCTTCTACCCGTGTTTCACTGAGAATTTCATACATGCCTGCTGCGTCTTCTTTTTTTGTACTATCTTTCATCTCTAGTACTTTAACAAGCAACAACTTATTTCCAAAGCGAATTTCAACTTGGTCATCAACTTTCAAATCCGTTGAACTTTTAGCCAAGATTCCGTTCACCTTGATTCTACCTTTATCTGCTACTTCTTTTGCGACTGTACGGCGCTTAATAATTCGTGATACTTTTAAATACTTGTCTAATCTCATTTTTATTACCTCAAATTATTATTGTACCATTTTTATCCTTTTTATAGAAGAAAAATGTTAAATGGGATTTGCTTCCTTTGATTCTTTTATCTCTAATAAACTTTCTCCAAAAATCAGCAAACCTTCTAAAATTTCATAATCCTTCTTGTTTCGGACATCAAATACAACTTCCATTAATCCCTTATTCTCAGCTATAGCTGCTTTTAAGTTCGTTGCAGATAAGGCTTTAAAATAATCTTGAGCCAAGAATAGTCGTTGAGTGACTTTTTCAAATTGAACTGTAATCTTGTTATCTTTTCTTTCCACACGTTCTACAAAGACCTTGTCCAAATATGACTTAACCAAACCAATCTCTAAAAGGTAGGCTACTACATCTGGGTATTCTCCAAAGCGATCCATCAACTCTTCTTGTAGTTCTTCATAGTTGACACGATTGTCAATTTGACGAATTTTTTTGTAAATTTCAATCTTATGTCGTTGATCAGAAATATATGTGTTAGGAAGATAAGCATCAATTTGTAAAATCAACTCAGCATTTCCTTTGGTTCTTTTGTTCCCATTGCCGTTACGTTTAGCAATAGCTTCCTCTAATAACTGTGAATACAATTCAAAACCAACAGAATCAATGAAACCTGATTGGGATTTTCCTAGGAGATTTCCTGCACCACGAATCGAAAGATCTCGCATCGCAATCTTAAATCCAGAGCCCAATTCTGTAAATCCTTTGATTGCTTCTAATCTCTTCTCAGAGACTTCACTAATTGATTTTTCTGGACGATACATGAGATAAGCATAAGCAATACGATTACTACGACCAACTCTTCCCCTTAATTGATACAAGGTTGACAAGCCCATATGGTCTGCATTTTCAATAAATAAGGTATTGGCGTTTGGAATGTCAACGCCTGTTTCAATAATAGTAGTTGTCACCAAAATATCATATTGGCCTTCAATAAAGTCCAATAGAGTGTTTTCTAACTGAATTTCACTCATTTGTCCATGAACAAACCCAATTGAAGCTTCTGGAATCAACTCCTGTAATTCTGAAACCTTCCGATCAATAGTGTCAACTTTGTTGTAAAGATAGTAAACTTGACCTCCACGCTCCATTTCACGCAAGACTGCATCACGAATCACACTATCATTCTTTTCCAAAACATAGGTTTGTACTGGATAACGATTGGTCGGAGGTGTTTCAATAACAGACAAATCTCTGATTCCTAGCATAGACATATGAAGGGTACGAGGAATTGGCGTTGCTGTCAAGGTTAGAACATCTACTTGTTTTTTCAGTTCTTTCAAGGTTTCTTTATGCTTGACACCAAATCGTTGTTCTTCATCAATAATCATCAATCCCAAATCTGAAAACACCACATCTTTTGACAAAACACGATGCGTTCCAATCAAAATATCAACTTGACCATTCTTTAATTTTTCAAGTGTCTCTGCCTGCTCTTTTTTACTTCTAAAGCGACTCAACACATCAATATTAACAGCAAAATTTTGGAATCTTTCCTTAAAATTCGTATAGTGTTGTTGTGCTAACACCGTCGTCGGAACTAGAACAACCACCTGTTTGTGATCATTGACAGCCTTAAATGCTGCACGCATTGCAACTTCAGTCTTTCCAAAACCAACATCCCCAACTAAAAGTCGATCCATGGGATGAGAATCCTGCATATCTCTCTTGATTTCCTCAATACTACGAAGTTGATCATCCGTTTCAACATAAGGGAAAGCATCATCAAAAGAATGTTGATCTTCATCATCAGCTGAGAAAGCAAAACCCTTCAACTGACTACGCTCAGAATACAGTTTGATTAAATCGTCAGCTATATCCTCTACCTGGTTCTTAACTTTTTGCTTGGCCTTTTTGAAATGACCATCATTTAATTTATTGAGTTTTGGAGGTTTCCCATCACTTGAAACATATTTGGACAGTAGATGAATCTGTTCTACTGGGATGGAGATTTGGTCACCATTTTGATACTGTACACTGACATAATCACGGTGGATACCTTTTATTTCAATTGTTTCGATTCCTAGATATTGACCAATTCCATGGATATGGTGAACAACATAGTCTCCTTTTTCAAGTTCATTATAATCTTTTAATCGCTCTGCATTTGAAGCATGTTGTCTTCTAAAACGACGTTTTAATTTCTTTTGAAAAATCTCATGTTCAGTAATCAAGAGAATTTTTTCATCTACAAAATGAAACCCATGTCTTAGATTACCCTCAATCAAGTTTACAGATTCTTTACAGATACTTGACTTATCTCTGGAATCCAATTTGATCTGGTATTCCTCTAAAACATCCTCCAATGTTTTACTTCCCATTGAATTGCTAGACTGCAAAACAATGGTGTAATCCATTTTTTTGTATCGCTCAATTTCTTCTTTAAGAAAAGAAAACTGATTGAAAAACTCCTGCATAGGGTATTGATTAAATTGATAAATGTGATCAAACTTGAGATTTCCTAATCCCTTTTGCAGATTAGAGAAAAAGGTAACTGGACTTTGTTTTTTATAGGTTTGCTCTGTATCTGCAAAATACTGCATCTCAGAAAATGATTTACCATTCTGTAAATCTTCTGTAAAGTATTGCGCTAATTCTCTTTCAAAGGCTTCATACTGATTCATCAATTTTTGATAGTCATCAAAGAATACTGGTGTATCTTTTTCAATATAATCAAATATAGTCCATGTTTTATCGTAACATAAAGATAAAAACTTTCGACTATCTGAATGTACTTGTTTTTGATGAAAACTTGACAAAATTTCTTCTAGATAGGATTTCAAAATTGGTGATAGAGTCTTCGAAATTTGCTTTTCTAAAGCTGACTGACCTCGTTGATAATCCTTTTCTCTCAAAAGTATATCACTAGCTGGAAAGATAGGGAGTTCTGTCTGATTTTCTTTTGATAATTGTGTTTCGACTTCAAAAGTACGAATACCATCTACTTCATCACCAAAAAACTCAATTCGGAAAGGTTCTAACTGAGACATCTCAAAAATATCTAAAATATCTCCTCGAATACTAAACTCACCTTGGGTCTGTACTTGAGTAACTTTTCGATATCCAATTTCCTTTAACTGGTGAAGTAGCTCGTGTTGGTCATATTCTTCGCCAACTGCAATTTTTATAGTACTTTCTTTAAATCTAGTCGGAGAGGGTAAAATTAACCGACTCGCTGCGATATTACAAACTAAAATCCCTTTCTTAGACGGATCACTCAAAAAACGCAGGGCCTCAACCCGCGAAATGATTTTTTCTTGTGAAGACATCAAAAACTCTACCATAGGAGAGTCATCAACCAAAAATGGATAGACAAGTTCCTCTCCTAAGGGAGAAAGAAGATCACTGATAATTCGTTCTGCTTCTCCATAAGTTGAAGTTAGTAACACAATCTTATTTTCTTTTTCTAGACTGCTTGCAATTGCAAGAGCCTTGGTAGAAGTTGATAAACCAAGTATTAGTTGTCTTTTCTTATCTATCAGATTTTGATGCCATTTTTTTATCTGGTCATTTTCTGAGAATAAATCTAATAAAGTCACCATTTAGCCGTTATACCTCTGCATTGTTTTCTCAAAGTTTTTCTCTTGTAAATAGTAGTTTACAGCATCGTCAACTTTGTCAATAGACTGTAAAATACCCACATAGTCATCCTGATCAAACTTACTTAAAACATGGTGAACCACTGACATGCCTTTTTTAGGTCTTCCAATACCTATTTTAACACGGTTAAATACTTGGGTTCCAATATGTTGAATAATAGACTTGATACCATTATGACCACCTGCTGAACCCTTTGCTCTTAAACGAATTTTCCCAACTTCCATGTCAAGATCATCGTAAATAACGAGTAAATCTTCAATATCCAAACCATAGTAAGTCAATAAAGCATGAACAGCTTTCCCGCTTTCATTCATAAATGTTGTTGGTTTGACAAGATAAATTTTTTCTCCATTGAGGAAAAAAGATGCTAGGTCAGCTTGAAATATCTTGTCGTGTGTAAAGGTGACATTTTGTTTTTTAGCTAGTTGGTCAATCAACATAAAGCCAACATTGTGTTTGGTTTCAAAATATTTATCCCCTGGATTTCCCAATCCTACAAGTAATTTGGTCATTTATTTTTCCTTTCAAAAACCAAAAGGGTTGGAATTTTTTTCCAACCTAATTGACACTATTTATAAAATGTTATTAAACGTTAAAGCGGAATTCCATGATATCGCCATCTTGAACGATATATTCTTTACCTTCTTCACGCAAGCGTCCAGCTTCTTTTACAGCCTTTTCAGATCCATATTTCACTAGATCCTCATATGACATTGTTACTGCACGAATAAACCCTTTTTCAAAGTCTGAGTGGATAATACCAGCTGCTTGAGGAGCTTTCATCCCTCGCTTAAAGGTCCAAGCACGGACTTCTTTTTCACCAGCTGTGAAGTAAGTTCCAAGCCCAAGCAAGTGATAGGCTGCACGAGTCAGCTTGTCAACACCTGATTCAGTCAAACCAAGTGCTTCAAGAAACTCTTGCTTATCCTCATCGTCTAACTCAGAAATTTCTTCCTCAGCACGCGCAGAAATAACTACTACTTCAGCATTTTCTGTCGCTGCAAATTCACGAATTTGCTTCACATATTCGATAGAATCTGGGTCTCCAACAACATCCTCATCCACATTAGCAACATAAAGAACTGGTTTAGTGGTCAAAAGGAAGAGACCTTTGACAACCTTTTGTTCCTCATCTGTGAATTCAATGGTACGAGCTGATTTTCCATCTTCAAGGACTGGTTTAATCTTTTGAAGAACGTTAAACTCTGCTACTGATTCTTTATCTTTTTGCGTACGTGCCATCTTTTCTACACGCGCATAGCGTTTATTAACTGATTCTAAGTCAGCAAGAATCAACTCTAGGTTAATGGTATCAATATCTGCAAGTGGATCCACAAAGGCGTCTTCACGTCCTTGCTCGCGCATAACATTTTCATCCTCAAAAGCACGAACTACGTGAACAATCGCGTCTACTTCACGGATATTGGCCAAGAATTTATTACCTAGACCTTCTCCTTTTGATGCTCCTTTTACAATCCCTGCAATATCTGTAAATTCAAATGTTGTTGGAACTGTCTTTTTAGGTGTAATCATTTCCGTTAGTTTTTGTAGGCGTTCATCTGGAACTTCCACCATCCCAACGTTTGGATCAATAGTCGCAAATGGGTAGTTTGCGGCCTCTGCTCCTGCTTTTGTAATTGCATTAAAAAGGGTTGATTTACCAACGTTTGGCAAACCAACGATACCTGCTGTTAAAGCCATATTTTCTCATTCTCCGTTCTCATTTCAATCCCTAACATTATAACACAAAAAGGGAAAACTTGCTAACCCTCTAACTAAGGGTTCTTAGTCAATAATCTTATTCATTTTTCGTTCAAAATCATAACGACTCATCATAACAAGGTGGTCACAATTGCTACATTTGATTTTGATATCTGCCCCTACACGTGTGATTTCCCAACGATTGGCTTTTTTACCTGTTGATTTAATGGTGCAAGCATGTGGTTTCTTCATCTCAACAAAATTTCCAACTTGATACATACTACTCTCCTTTTCTTTTTTGATTATATCATAAAAGAGGCGAGCCAGGCTCAACCTCTTTCACTTAATTTGTTCGAACTGGTGTGATAAGCTGCATGAAGTCTTCGTCAGTATCTGCTGGCACAAGAGTAAATGGACGAACTGCTGAGATAAAGCTAATAGTAACCTTTTCGCTATTTAAAGCCTTGAGGGAATCAATCAAGTAAGTTGGGTTAAAACTAATAGTCAAATCATCCCCGGTCACCTGCTCCGTATCGATTTCTTCGTTTACTTTGCCAACTTCAGGAGAGTGAACATGAGCACTAACAACCCCACCTTTAATTTCAAGCTTCACAGTACCATTTTGCGTCGCACTTGATAAGAGGCGAGCACGCTCCATAGATTGACGCAAATTAACAACATCAAAAGTAATTGTAGTGTTAAAGTCTGTTGGAATCAAGCGATCTGTATCAGGATAATTACCTTCTAGTAGACGAGTGTAGAAGCTAATATTTTCGCTTCTAAAGAGGATTTGATTATTTGCAAAGAAAATCTCTACAGTTTCAATATCATCTGTAAATACCGCTGAAAATTCGCGTAGAGAACGACTAGGAATTACCACATCGAAATCATCTCCATTTTTTTCAAGAGTCAATTTCTTCTGGCTAAGGCGGTGTGAGTCTGTCGCAACTGTTTTTAGTTCCTTGTGTTGGCTCAATACAAAATGAACACCTGTTAAGATGGGACGACTTTCTTGCGTACTTGCAGCAAAAGCTGTTTCATTGACAATTTTCTTGAGCAGTTTTGTTTCAAGAACTAAAGGTGTGCTTGCTGAAATTTCTTGGATTCGTGGGTACTGTTCGCTATCTTTTCCTTTTAGGGTAATTTCTGATTTGCCACTGGTTAAGACAATTTGTTTTTGTTCAATCTCTTTTAAATCTAGCGTTACATCTGGAAGACTAGATACCACATTGATGAAGAAAGAAGCTTCAAGAAGAATCGAACCCAAAGAAGTGATCAAGAGACCAGCATCTTCATTCTTTTGAGAAATGAAATTCTCAATAGAAATTTGACCGTTTGATCCAATTAAAGTAATTCCTTCATTTGTAACGTCAATTTTTATTGTTGATAAAATTGGAATAGCATTTTTTGAGCTAATTGCTCGTTTTGTAGTATTTAAGGCTTGTAGAAATAAATTTTTGTTGATTGAAAAATGAATCATGGATTCTCCTTTATTTATTTTTAGTATTAGAAAGTTAATAGTAATAATAGAGTGTGTGAATTCTGTGGAAAACTGGGAACTATTTAGTAAATTCAAGCTTTGGAGCTTGTTTAAAAAATGTGGATAAAAAAGATAAGAAATCAAAAGTTATCCACAAGCTACTTGATTTTCTTTTTGATTGCTTCTACTTCTAAACGTAAATTATCGTCTTCGTCAATCAGTGATTTAATTTTGGCATGGGCATGAATAACGGTGGTGTGATCCTTTCCGCCAAATTCTTTCCCTATTTTTGGAAGACTATTATCTGTCAGTTCTCTAGCTAGATACATAGCAACCTGACGTGCCAAAACGATGTTTTGAACTCGTCTCGTCCCCTTCATTTCTTTGACGCTCACTCCATAAAAATTACCAACTTCAGTTTGGATTTTATCAATTGGAATAACAAGTATCTGGCGTGCATCTTGCTTACGTGCTCTGATAGCTTCCGCAGCAATATCAATAGTGATATCCTTAATTTTCTTTACTCTGGCAATTAAAGTGATATCGTTGATTGCTCCTTCTAATTCTCGAACATTTGAATCAAATTGGCCAGCCAAGTATTCCAGAGTATCACTTTGGAAATGGTAATCCAAGTGCTCTGTTTTACTTTGAAGAATGGCGATACGTGTCTCAAAGTCAGGAGGAGTGATATTTTGCGTCAATCCCCAGCTAAAGCGCGTGACAAGTCTTTCCTCAAGGCCTTCTAGGTGTTTAGGACTTCGATCACTGGTTAGGACAATCTGTTTCTGCTTATCATGAAGAGCATTGAAGGTATTGAAAAATTCTTCCTGGGTTGCGACTTTTTTACCGCTGAGAGATTGGATATCATCAATCAACAAGAGATCAAGACTACGGTAAGTTTTTTTGAACTTTTCCATTTCCCCAAGTCTTAAGTGCTCAAGAAAGTCATTGATAAAGCTTTCGGCAGGAATGTACTTGACACGCGCATCAGGAATATTTTTCAAAATCTCATTTCCAATCGCATTGAGCAAGTGAGTCTTTCCAAGACCAGGCCCTCCATAGATAAAAAGAGGATTGTAGGTTAGAGCTAAATCTTCTGATACAGCTAACGCAGCAGACACCGCCCAAACATTCCCATCACCTTGAATAAAGTTATCAAAGGTATATTTTTCTTTTAATCCTGTTTCAGAATAAGGAATCGTTGGTAGTGCAGGTGTGTAATTGTAAGTAGAGACACTATTCGTATCATTTACTTGAGGAGATTCTGTACTCTGAGGTTTAGTGAAAATATAGTGAGGTTTGATTTCAGAATCATAAATTTCAAAACCAGCAGCAACAATAATATCTTTTAATTGCTTTTCCCACACCATTTCCATCTCTGATCTCGGTAGAAATATAGTAGCTGTATTTTCTTCTACTTTGATGAGTTCAGCAGGTGTAGCATAGAAATCATACATAGATCGAGTCAATCTTTCTTGAGCAAATTCTAAAATACGATTCCAAAATTGCTTTTCTTTCAACTATTTTTCCTCCTTTACTATGATTTTAGTAGTTTAGTGCTAGACTTATTTTACCATAGATAGTAGGATTTTTCCACAGATTGTGGAAAAGAATCCACAATGTTAGTAGTATTTATCCACAGGTTGGGGATAAATAGCTTTTTCCTTGATTTAGTAGGGTTTTTGATAAAAAAATTAGTGGATAAATTTGTGGGTTAAGAAAATAAAAGAACAGCCTTATTTCAGGCTGTTAATAATTCTATCGTATTCTTCTTGACTTGAAAAAGAGATGACAATCTTTCCAGTATCTTTTTTAGAAAGTTTAATTTCTACACTTAAACCTAGTAGTTTTTTTAATTTATCTTCTTCATCTTTGATGAAAGAATCACTTTTTTTTTGCTTCTTGTGTTTTTTTTCTGTCAGTAGTGCTTCCAACTTTCTCACAGAGATGTCTTCATTTTTAATTAGTTGAAAGAAATGGTCTTGCTGCTCTTTGTCCAAACCAACTAGGGAACGTGCATGCGCTTGAGAAATTTTTCCATTTTCTACTTCAGTTAAGATATATTCTGGTAGGGAAAGTAAACGAATAAAATTAGTGATATAAGGACGAGATTTCCCCATTTTATCCGCTATTTCAGTGTGAGTAAATCCTTTCTCTACTAAAGATTCATAGGCGCGTGCTTCTTCAACAGGATTTAAATTTTCTCTCTGCAAATTCTCAATGATTGATTGAACCATCATTTCCTGATCTGAGAGGTGCTTTACAACGGCTGGGATAGAGGTCAGACCAGCCAAGAGAGAAGCTCGATATCGTCTCTCTCCTGCAAGGATTTCATAACCAATTACAGGAGATTGACGAACGATGATTGGTTGGATGAGCCCATTTTCTTTGATTGACTGAGCCAATTCCTTTAATTTTTCTACATCAAATTCTTTCCGAGGTTGGTAAGGATTTTTTTGTATTTCAGAGATAGAAATCATTTCAAATTTTTCCATGATTCTACACTAACATATCTTTTACTTTCTGTAAAGTTTTCTTTACACTGATGTCAATTAACGTTCCAAATCACCAGAATTCTTATCTAGTTTTATAGAGGTTGTTTCCTCCTTACCATTACGGTAGTAGGTTATTTTGATAGTGTCTCCAATAGCATGGTTGTAAAGAGCATGTTGTAAGTCTGTTGATGAAGTAATTTCTTTGTCGTCAACTTTAGTAATGACATCGTATTTTTGAAGATGTCCATTTGCAGGCATATTACTTTGAACAGATCGAACAACTACACCTGAAGTGAGGCCACTTGGAATGTTTAGTTTTCTAAGATCATTAGCTCCAACGTTGGACAGATTGACCATTTGGATTCCAAGAGCAGGACGAGTCACTTTACCATCACTTTCAAGCTGTTTAATGATATTTTGTACATCGTTTGAAGGAATTGCAAAACCAAGACCTTCTACAGATGTTCCACCATTACTTGCAATCTTACTTGATGTAATACCAATTACTTGTCCTTGAATATTTACAAGAGGACCACCAGAGTTACCAGGGTTAATGGCCGTATCTGTTTGAATGGCTTTTGTTGAAATAGCTTGACCATCTTCAGATTTTAGAGAAACATTCCGATTAAGACTTGAGATGATTCCCTGTGTAACTGTATTAGCATATTCTGAACCTAAAGGACTACCGATAGCAATCGCTGTTTCTCCAACGTTAAGTTGGCTTGAATCACCAAATTCTGCCACTGTTGTAACTTTTTCTGAAGAAATTTTTACGACAGCAATATCAGAGAAGGTATCCGATCCAATAATTTCACCAGGGACTTTTGTACCATCAGCTAAACGGATATCGACTTTTGAAGCTCCGTTAATAACGTGAGTATTTGTTACAATATAAGCATCATTTTCGTTCTTTTTATAGATGACACCTGATCCTTCACTTGCAATCTGTTGATTATCCGTATCAGAATTTGATTCTTCGGTTCCAAATACACTACTTTGTTTATTAGCAGAGTAAGTAATGACTGATACAACAGCATCCTTAATTTTATTCACTGCTTGAGTAGTTGAGTTTTCATTCTTGTATGATGTTTGAGTTACAGTGCCAGAATTATTATTCGTAGCTTGATTTCCTTGTTTTTGATAAAGTTGTAATGTTACGAAACTTCCTAAGGCACCACTTAAAAATCCGATTAGAATGATTGCTAGAATTTTAACTCCTTTTTTGTAAAATTTTTGTAAGTGTTTCATAAACGCCTCCGTTTGTTATTTATTTACTCAGATTATAAACCTATTAACTTAATCCAAACTTAAAAGCTTAAAGTTTTACACAAGTTGTGGATAACTCACCTTATTCTGTGAATTCACTAGTAATTTTGAATGATTTTTTTGTGTATAAGATGTGAAATGAAGTGTGGATATGATAGAATAGAAGAATGAAAATAAAAATTGTAACAGTAGGAAAATTAAAAGAAAAATACCTTAAAGATGGAATTGCTGAATATAGCAAACGAATTTCACGTTTCGCCAAATTAGAAATGATTGAGCTCACTGATGAGAAGACACCTGACAAAGCCAGTGAATTAGAAAATCAAAAAATCTTGGAAACAGAAGGCGCAAGAATTCTTTCTAAGGTTGGAGAAAGAGACTTTGTCGTTGTACTAGCCATTGAAGGAAAAACATTCTCCTCAGAGGAATTTAGTAAGCAACTAGAGCAAGCTTCTATCAAAGGATATTCAACGCTTACTTTTATCATTGGAGGAAGTTTGGGTCTAGCTCCTGTTGTAAAAAATAGGGCCAATCTTTCTATTAGTTTTGGACGTCTGACATTACCACATCAGTTAATGAGATTGGTTTTAGTTGAACAAATTTACCGTGCTTTTACGATTCAGCAGGGTTCTCCTTACCACAAATAGAAGATTGACTTACCTCTTGTTTTTTGATAGAATGGTCATGTTAGGTCTCATAGCTCAGCTGGATAGAGCATTCGCCTTCTAAGCGAACGGTCGCAGGTTCGAATCCTGCTGGGATCAATGTTAGATGCGAAGCTGGGATTCATCCCAGCTTTTTTCTTAAAAAAGTGCGTTTCAGGTGCAAAAATGTACAGTTGGGAAAAATTTTTTCTTATATGGTCTTCATTTTGTATAATGGATTTGTAAGTTAACTTACAAGAAAAAAATAATACAGGAGATTTCATTATGAAAAATACAGAAAAATTGGAACAATTTAAAGAGATAACAGAGGCAGAATTGCAAGAAATTCGAGGTGGAGACTGGAGAATTTCAGAATCGATTCGTAATCTTATTTTTCCAAGAAAAAAGTAATGAAATAAAGGTAGTGAGTAATGGATTTATTTGGATTAGGGATAGCTATTTTTTATTTTCTCATCATTAGCAAAAGTTATGAGTGGATTTGTAAAGTAAATAGAAAAGAACAAATTGTTTTTTTGTGTTACACATGCATATCAGTTTTGATACTCGAAGAAATTATTACTCTAGTATATTCTGATAGTTTTGCTTTGTCTAAATTTTTATTTCCTTTGGTTGTGTACCTTTATTTAAGAAAGTTAAAGAAGTATGAAAAATATAAAGGAATTTTTATTAGTTTACTACTATCCTTATTATATCATAGTACCCATACTTTTATATCCGTAACATTATCTTCTATAATGGGTGATGTTCTTGTATTACAATATAAAAGTATATTCTTTTTAGTAGTATTATTGTTGACTTATTTTATTATTATAAAAATAAGTCGTTATTTCCACTTGAAAATAACATATTTTGACAAAGATTACCTCTACCCTTTTTTAAAAAAAGTGATAGTTGCTTTTTTTGGATTGCATATCTTATTGTTTGTTTCAGATATAGTAAGTACGATTCATCACTTAAATAGTTTTGGAAGTATTTTATCAACCATTGTTTTTATCTGTCTGCTATTAGTTTTCTTTGCAATGAATTCTTATAAGGTTCAAATTGAAAAAGAGATTGCTCTAAAGCAGAAGAAATTTGAACAAAAGTATTTACAAACTTATACAGATGAGATTGTAGGTTTGTATAATGAGATTCGAGGTTTTCGTCATGACTATGCAGGTATGCTTGTCAGCATGCAAATGGCGATTGACAGCGGAGATTTACACGAAATTGACAGGATTTACAACGAGGTCTTAGTAAAAGCAAATCAGAAATTGAGGTCAGACAAATATACTTACTTTGATTTAAACAACATAGAAGATTCGGCTTTACGAAGTTTAATTGCTCAATCGATTGTATATGCACGAAATAATGATGTAGAGTTTACATTGGAAGTAAAAGATGTCATTACTAGATTGTCAATGGATTTACTTGATCTTGTTCGCATCATGAGCATTCTATTAAATAATGCTGTTGAAGGTGCCGCAGATAGTTACTTGAAACAAATGGAAGTTGCAGTCATTAAAATGGATTTTGAAACAGTTATAGTTATCCAGAATTCATGTAAAATCACTATGACGCCTTCAGAAGACTTATTTGCCTTAGGTTTCTCTACCAAGGGAAGAAATAGAGGTCTAGGACTTAATAATGTCAAAGAGATTTTAGATAAGTATGACAATATTATTTTAGAAACTGAGATGGAAGATAACACATTTAGACAAATTATTAGATTTAAGAGGGAATTTGAATGAAAGTATTAATTTTAGAAGATGTTATTGAACATCAAGTGAGACTAGAGAGAATATTGAATGAAATCTCTGAGGAATCGAATATTCCTATTTCATATAAGACAACAGGAAAAGTTCGTGAGTTTAAGGAATATATCGAAAATGATGAAGTAAACCAGCTTTATTTCCTAGATATCGATATTCATGGAATCGAGAAAAAAGGCTTTGAAGTGGCTCAATTTATCCGTCATCACAATCCTTATGCTATTATTGTCTTTATTACTAGTCGATCTGAATTTGCTACTTTAACTTATAAGTATCAGGTATCAGCTTTAGATTTTGTAGATAAGGACATCAATGATGAATTGTTCAAAAAACGTATCGAGCAGAGTATCTTCTATACCAAAAGCATGCTGCTTGAAAACGAAGATGTTGTAGACTATTTTGATTACAACTATAAGGGAAATGATTTGAAAATTCCTTACCATGATATTCTGTATATCGAAACAACAGGTGTTTCTCATAAATTGCGTATTATTGGTAAGAATTTTGCTAAAGAGTTTTATGGAACTATGACAGATATTCAGGAAAAGGACAAGCATACTCAACGATTTTATTGCTCCCATAAATCTTTCCTTGTCAATGTGGGAAATGTGAGAGAAATTGATCGAAAGAATTTAGAAGTTGTTTTTTATGAAGATCATCGTTGTCCCATTACCCGTTTGAAAGTTCGTAAACTAAAAGATATTCTAGAGAAAAAATCTAAAAAGTGATTGACAATCAGTAAGAAATTGATATAATGGTTATATCTGCTACAGATAGATGGTCCGTTGGTCAAGGGGTTAAGACACCGCCTTTTCACGGCGGTAACACGGGTTCGAATCCCGTACGGACTATTTTATCCGCCATAGCTCAGTTGGTAGTAGCGCATGACTGTTAATCATGATGTCGTAGGTTCGAGTCCTACTGGCGGAGTTAGATAAAAAGAACACCAGATGGTGTTCTTTTTTGTTCTTAGTTGGCATCACCTAGCATTTTCATAAGGAAGTCTGTCATTTCTTGCGGACTTTCTTTTTTTCCACGAGCAATCCAAGTTTGACAAACTCCAAATAGGGCATTTGTCAGATAAATGCTGCTATATTCTAATTCAATTGAATTTAGTTGTAGTTGCATAAAGCGCTTCTGAAGATCTGTGCTCAGCATGATATGAAGCTTATTTCTTAAGAAATTTTGGATTTCTTTGGTACCATTTTCAGATAAAAGAGCAGCTAATAATGGTTCAGATTCTAAATAGTCAAATACTTCTAAAATGGCATCTTTTTTATGATGAGCATGTTTTTGGAAGATATACTCAAATGTATGAAATAACTTACTTTGATAGTGTTCAATCATATCATACTTATCCTTGTAATGGGTATAGAAGCTAGAACGACTAATTCCAGCTTTTTCTGCTAATTTAATTGTAGTAATTTGATCGAAGGGGTGATCCATCAATAATTGAACCATAGCATTTTCAATATTTCTCTTTGTTTTTAATCGTTTGTTACTTTCTTTCATAGTTTCTCCTTTTGAACAATTTAGGCTATATGTCTAAAAAAATATTTTTTATCTTGTAATTTAGATTTTTTAATGTATAATCTATTATATCAAAAATTTAGACAATATGTTTAAAAAAAGGAGGAAATATGTTTAAAGAATGGAAAGCAATTTTTAAAAAACCGACATTCATTATTGTAATGATAGGAATTTCTCTTATTCCAGCTTTATACAATATCATATTTTTATCGTCAATGTGGGATCCATATGGTCAAGTATCGGAGTTACCTGTAGCAGTTGTTAATAATGACAAGGAAGCTTCTTATAATGGAAATACAATGGCTATAGGAAAAGACATGGTGTCTAATTTAAAAGAAAATAAGACTTTAGATTTTTATTTTGTCAATGAAGAAGAGGGGAAAAAGGGGCTAGATGATGGCGAATACTATATGGTAGTGACTTTACCAAGTGATCTATCTGAAAAAGCTACTTCGATCCTAACAAATCACCCTGAACAGATGCAAATTGATTATCAAACTTCAAGTGGCCGTAGTTTTATTGCAAGTAAGATGAGTGATTCTGCAATGACACAATTAAAACAAACCGTCTCTACGAATGTAACTGAAACATATACCAAGGCACTATTTCAAAAAATGAGTGACTTGAAGTCTGGTATAAATAAAGCAGCTGATGGAAGTGAACAACTGGCTAATGGAGCCGATCAGTTAGCAAAAGGAAGTCAAACATTGACGACAAATCTCAATACTCTAGCTAACTCAAGTGTAACTTTTTCAAATGGAGCTAATCAATTTACAAAGGGATTGTCTGCCTATGTATCTGCTATAGAGCAATTACATCTTGGTTTAGGAACTTTTAATAGTGGTTTACAAAGTTATACAAAAGCAGTTTCACAGGTTGACACTGGACTTGATCAATTGGCCTCAAGAACTCCTGAATTGGTGGCAGGTGTAAATCAGCTGAATACAGGTATAAAGTCCTATACAGGTGGGGTTTCACAATTGAATACAGGTCTCAATCAATTTTCAGTTGGTGTAAATGCTTATACAAGTAGTGTAGAAAAACTTTCTAATGGAACAAGTCAATTATCAAATCAATCAGATGCACTAAGAGATGGAATGGAGCAATTAAATACTGGTATTAAAGAAATTTCAAATCAACTGAATTCCTCATCTCAACAGAATGAACAAATAACGCAATTGGCAACTAGTTTAGGAGAACTAAATAAAACACTACAAGCTCTTACAATCTCAGATAATACTCAACTGAAAAGTACATTGTCAGAAGCTTTGCCAAATCTAACAAATCTTGCTCAGGATATTGTGACTAAAAGTCAGACAGAACAAGAGAAAACTCTTGCTAACCTTCAATCAACAGCTACTTATCAATCTCTTACAGAGGAACAAAAGAAAGAACTGACAGAAGCTATTTCTAAAAATTCTAATTCTACTATTGAGTCAGCAAAAACAATTTTAACGACAGTAGGAGGATTGAAAGAAAGCATAGAGAATTCAGAACAACAAGTAACTAATCTATCTGATGTACAGACGAAAGCAAATCAACTCTTACCTGTAGCATCTAGCTCCTTGACAACATTGTCAAATGGATTTACAAAATTGCAAACTACTGTAGACAATCAGTTAGTTCCTGGAAGTCAATCAATTGAAAAAGGAGTTGTAAACTACACTAAGGGACTGGATACTATTTCTATAGGTGCTAATAAACTAAGTGAAAAGAATGAAAATTTAACAACTAGTCTAGATCAATTAGTTTCTGGATCAAGTAAGTTGACAGAAAATACATCAACCTTGACAGCTGGAGTAGATGCGTTAGCTGGAAAAACTCCAGAATTAGTATCAGGTATAGAAAGTTTGTCATCTGGTTCTGCTCAATTGAATAATAAGAGTCCAGAGCTAATAGCAGGTCTTACTAAATTACAATTTGGCTCTGGTCAATTAACAGATAAATCAACACAGTTACTTTCTGCAGCATCTCAACTAGGAAGTGGCGCTATGAAGATTGCAGATGGTGCTGGAAAACTAGCAGATGGCGGAACAACTTTAACCTCTAGTCTTGAAGATTTACAGAAAGGAGTTGATTCATTAGGGCAAGGATTAGGCAATGCTAACAATCAACTTAAATCAGCATCAACAGAATCTGAAAATGCAGAAACATTATCTGATCCTCTAGTTCTCTCAAAAACAGACAATGACCAAGTTCCTGTAAATGGGATTGCTATGGCTCCTTATATGATATCAGTTGCTCTTTTTGTTGCTGCTATATCTACTAATATGATTTTTGCTAAGTTGCCTTCTGGACGTCATCCAGAGAGTCGTTGGGCTTGGTTGAAGTCTCGTTCTGAAATAAATGGGATTATAGCTGTCTTAGCAGGTGTTTTAGTTTATGGAGGTGTCCATCTTATTGGATTGACTGCGAACCATGAGATGAGGACCTTGATTCTAATTATAATCACAAGTTTAGCTTTCATGTCTATGGTGACAGCTTTAACAACTTGGAATAGCCGTATAGGAGCTTTCTTCTCTCTTATTTTACTTTTATTACAGTTAGCATCAAGTGCAGGAACTTATCCCCTTGCTTTGACAAATGATTTCTTTAAAGGTGTCAATCCATGGTTACCAATGAGTTACTCAGTATCAGGCTTACGACAAACAATCTCTATGACAGGAAATATTCATCATCAAGTGATTTTCCTTATTATAACTCTAGCTTTATTTACTGCTTTAGGTATGCTAGCTTATCAACCTAAGAAAATGGAAGAAGATTAAAAAGATTGGCCAAGGAATTGGTCAATCTTTTTCTGTCTTAGATAAATTTCGTCTGTGATTATAGATCCCAAAAAGAAGAAGGGCAGTTACTGAGCAGACTGCTCCAATAACAAAACCATTGGGGATAAAGGAAAGTGTAATGGTGCCTTTTCCCTCTGGAACATCAACTTTCATAAAACCAGTCTGAGCCTGCTTGATTTCAAGTTTTTTCCCATCTTGGTATGCAGACCAACCTTTGTCATAAGGAATAGTGAAGAAAATAGAGGTATCTTGTTTTACTTCATATGTAGCAAAGACTTTATTTTTAGAGGTGGATACTTCTACAGGTTGTTCTTTAATCTTTTGAATTGCCTCAGTAAGAGCTTGAGTATCTAAACGATAGAAGGTTGGAGATTCAAAGGACACTTGAGAATTTCCAGGGAAACTAACACTGATATTGAAAGTTTTTTGTTCTTCAGTATAACCCAAATTAAAGAAATTAAATGCATTGTCAGTTGTAAAAGTCTTTTTTTCTCCATTGACAAGGATGTCAACTTTCTTTTGTTTATCGTTTGTAAAATGAAGATTTGAAAAAGAGAGATAGACTTGACTATTTTGGGGAACCTCAATTTGATAATCAATCTTTGCATCTTCATTAGCAGAACCTGTAATGCTCGTTAAATCATCTGAAGTATCTGTTTTATCATATGCTATTTGGGAGAAGTAATCCATGTTGAGATTAGCAAGCTGGTTTATAAATAAAGCCTGATTGTCCAGAGTGTGATTGTTAAAGTTTACATCTGTGTAAATAGATTGAGTGGCAAATGCAATGGGTAAAGAGAGTTGATTTTTATATAAGGTTAAATGATCCTTTTGATAAATCTCTTGAAAGCCATACTTATCAAGTGAAGTTTCAGAAATATTGTACTGGATTCCAAATAAACTATCTGCTAAAAGACTGTTATTTGCATAACGGAGATTGAGGTTGGTTCCAGAGGATTTGAATCCAAGTTTGTCCAAACTAGTGCTAGCTGAACGATTTCGTACAGACGAGAATTGAGAGATTCCATTGTAGTTAAATTTCATACTGTCATTTCCAGTCTGAATTTGCAGTTTTTCAGTACGTGTAAATGAATTGTCAATTTGGCTTAGAATGGATTCCATAGCGGTGATATCTCTATTATAGGCGCTACGAGAAGCAAAGGCCCATTCTTTAGCTATTCCTTCCATTTGAGATGAAGCATTTAAGCCTATCTCAGCTGTTATAAATAAAGACAAAAGAATTGCAAATAGATTTACAGAGATAAATTTTCTAATGACTGCAAGAAGTAAAAGAGTATAAACTAGAAGAAATTCAAGAGTGAGTAGGATATTCAAATCAGTTAAAAAAGAATAGTGTGATTTAAAATAGACAGTGGCCAAAAATCCTGTTAGTACAAGAAAAAGTGAAACAAATAGATTCCAGAGCTTCAGTTCTTTCAGACGATTTAAAACTTCTGCTGCAGTATAAATTAACAGAGTGGAAAAAATCCAAGCATAGCGATGCAAAAACATATTTGGGGTGTGCATCCCTTGCCAAAATAAATCAAGTGCTTCTATGTAAAAGCTTGTTATTAAAAAAGTGAAAAAAATTGCATAGGTAAGTTTCACGTGAAACCTAATGGATTTTATTGTGAAAAATAGAATGGTCAAAATAAAAGGAAGCAATCCAACAAAAATCATTGGTATAGATCCATACTTAGTTGTATCAAAAGATCCAATGAATTGTTTTGCGAAAATATCCAGATACCAGCTACTATCTGTCTTTAATTTTGTGATGGCAGTTAACTTCTCCCCATGAGTTTGTAAATCAAACAGTGTAGGAAGAGTCAAAATCAAACTAGCCATTCCTGCTAAAAAGGAAGTAACAACAAAATCAATAAAAGATGATTTTCGAGTTTTAAAGTCCCAAGAAATTTGGCAGAGATACCAGAAAATAAGAAACAATGCTGTCATATACCCAAAATAATAATTTTGAATAAATAAGATTGACAAACTTGTAAAGTATAGTAGGCGCTTCTTTTCGGTTATAAGTAGGTGTAAACCAGTTATAATTAAAGGAATCAAGATAAAAACATCTAGCCAGGTTTTTATCTCTAACTGACTAACGGTAAAGCTCATTAGAGCATAGGAAGTAGATAAGGCAAGTTTTAAAAATTTTGGGATATCTTTAAATAATCTAGTCAAACTAAAGAAGGTTGACAGACCAATCAATCCAAATTTTAATAGAGTGGTCAGATAAACAGCATCTGGCATATTCGACAGATTAAAAAAGTAAACCAGGGGTGAGAGAAAACTACCCAAGTAATAACTAGATAGAGCATAGAAATTCAGTCCGAGGCCACTTGTAAAGGTGTAAAACAAACTACCATTTCCATGTAAAATATTTCGTAAAGCCACATCAAAAATAACGTATTGATGGAAACCATCTCCTAATAGTGGAGATGTATCACTATTCCAGTAGATACCTTGAGTTAGGTATACTCCAGTCATAATTACTAAAGGAATGATGAAAGAAACAAAATAGGTCCAATATGTTTTAAAAAATGATTTCATGTTACCTCGTAGAATGATAGAAAACTCAGTTGGTTAATCCAACTGAGTTTTGAAGTCTTATTAGTCTTTCCAAAGTTCTTTAACTTTTGCTTGTATTTCTGCATTTTCTAAGAATTCATCATAGGTTTCATCAATACGATCAATGACGCCATTCTTAGACAAAACAATGATGTGGTTTGCCAAAGTTTGGATAAACTCGTGGTCATGACTGGCAAAGATGATTGATTCTTTAAAGTTTTTCAATCCATCGTTCAAGCTTGAGATAGATTCCAAATCTAAGTGATTAGTTGGATCATCAAGTACAAGTACATTTGATTTCAGAAGCATGAGTTTTGAAAGCATGACACGTACTTTTTCTCCCCCTGACAAGACGTTTACAGGTTTGTTAACTTCATCTCCAGAAAAGAGCATACGACCAAGGAAACCACGTAGGAAGGTATTGTCATCTTCTTCTTTACTTGCAAATTGACGCAACCAGTCAAGGATTGACTCTCCTCCTGCAAAATCAGCCGAGTTGTCTTTTGGCAAGTAAGAACGGCTAGTAGTAACTCCCCACTTGACAGTTCCTTCATAGTCGATGTCACCCATAATTGCACGAATTAATGCAGTCGTTTGGATGTCATTTTGTCCAATAAGAGCTGTCTTATCACCTGGACGCAAGATGAAACTAATATTTTCTAGGATAGTTTCACCATCAATCTTTACAGTTAGATTTTCTACTGTCAAGAGATCATTACCAATCTCACGTTCTGCTTTAAAGTTGATAAATGGGTATTTACGACTAGATGGCACAATCTCTTCTAATTCAATTTTGTCAAGCATTTTTTTACGAGACGTTGCTTGTCTTGACTTAGAAGCGTTGGCAGAGAAGCGAGCAACGAATTCTTGCAACTGCTTAATTTTTTCTTCCGCTTTGGCATTACGGTCTGCTAGCAATTTAGCAGCAAGCTCAGAAGATTCCTTCCAGAAGTCGTAGTTTCCGACATAGAGTTTGATTTTTCCAAAGTCAAGGTCGGCCATATGAGTACATACTTTGTTTAAGAAGTGGCGGTCATGGGATACAACGATAACGGTGTTATCAAAGTCAATCAAGAAGTCTTCTAGCCAAGTAATAGACTGGATATCCAAACCGTTGGTTGGCTCGTCCAAGAGAAGAACATCTGGTTTTCCAAAAAGTGCTTTGGCAAGGAGAACCTTCACTTTTTCACCATTGGCTAATTCGCTCATGTTTTGATAGTGCAATTCTTCTGGAATGTTAAGATTTTGAAGTAGTTGAGACGCTTCACTCTCTGCCTCCCAACCTCCAAGTTCGGCAAATTCACCTTCAAGTTCAGCCGCACGAACACCATCTTCATCGGAAAAATCTTCCTTCATGTAAATAGCATCTTTTTCTTTCATGATGTTGTAAAGTTTTTCATTTCCCATAATGACGACATCAATAACTCGCTCGTCTTCATAGTCAAAATGATTTTGACGGAGAACAGAGAGACGTTCATCCGGACCAAGAGAGATGTGACCAGTTGTTGGCTCGATATCACCAGCTAAGATTTTTAAGAATGTAGACTTCCCAGCACCATTAGCACCAATTAATCCGTATGTATTTCCTTCTGTAAATTTGATATTGACATCATCAAAAAGTTTGCGATCACTAAAACGTAGTGAAACATCAGATACTGTAAGCAATGTTTTTCTCCCATAATATGTAATACATTTATTCTACTAGAAAAGAGAGAAATATTCAAATTTTTGTTTGTCAATTTTATGTCAATTAAGTTTACAGTTTTGTTTACAATGAGTTAGTTGTTTGATTTAAATAATTTTCTGTTATTTTAACAAAAAAATGCTATAATTGAAGAGACCATTTCGAAGGAGAAAAAAATGACGAAACCCATTATTTTAACAGGAGATCGCCCAACAGGAAAACTGCATATTGGACATTATGTTGGGAGTCTAAAAAATAGAGTATTACTGCAGGAAGAAGACAAGTATGACATGTTTGTTTTTTTGGCGGACCAACAAGCATTGACAGATCACGCCAAAGACCCTCAAACGATTGTAGAATCGATTGGGAATGTTGCCTTAGATTACCTAGCAGTTGGATTAGATCCAAGTAAATCAACTATCTTTATTCAAAGCCAGATTCCAGAGTTGGCTGAGCTGTCTATGTACTATATGAATTTGGTGTCACTAGCTCGTTTGGAACGGAATCCGACAGTAAAAACAGAGATTGCTCAAAAAGGGTTTGGAGAAAGTATTCCGACAGGATTTTTGGTTTATCCGATTGCGCAAGCAGCAGATATTACTGCCTTCAAGGCTAATTATGTTCCTGTTGGTACAGATCAGAAACCAATGATTGAGCAGACTCGCGAGATTGTTCGTTCTTTTAACAACGCATATAACTGTGATGTCTTGGTCGAACCGGAAGGTATTTATCCAGAAAATGAGAGAGCAGGGCGTTTGCCTGGTTTAGATGGAAATGCTAAAATGTCTAAATCCCTTAATAATGGTATTTATCTAGCTGATGATGCAGATACTTTGCGTAAAAAAGTCATGAGTATGTATACTGATCCGGACCATATTCGAGTGGAGGATCCAGGTAAGATTGAAGGAAACATGGTTTTCCATTATCTAGATGTGTTTGGTCGTCCAGAAGATGCTCAAGAAATTGCGGATATGAAAGAACATTATCAACGTGGTGGTCTTGGTGACGTGAAGACGAAACGTTATCTACTTGAAATATTAGAACGCGAACTTGGTCCTATTCGTAAGCGCCGTATAGAATTTGCTCAGGATATGGGAGAAGTGTATAATATGCTTCAAAAAGGAAGCGAAAAAGCTCGTGAGGTTGCAGGGCAAACTCTATCTGAAGTTAAGGGAGCAATGGGACTAAATTATTTTAAATAATAGATAAAATATGAATCGTAAAACTATCTCTTCCATAGGATCACAGGGATAGTTTTTTTATGATTTCTACCATAAATATAATTGACAAATTTTCATAGAATGGTATGATAGATACAATACAAAAAGAGTCAAGCTCAAAAAGAAAGAAAAGAGGAAACTTCAATGTCTAATTGGGATACTAAATTTTTAAAAAAAGGTTTTACCTTTGATGATGTATTGCTCATTCCAGCAGAAAGTCATGTATTGCCTAATGATGCAGATTTAACAACAAAATTGGCAGATAATCTGACTTTAAATATCCCAATTATAACAGCCGCCATGGATACAGTCACAGAAAGTCAAATGGCTATTGCCATTGCTCGTGCAGGCGGTCTTGGAGTAATCCATAAAAATATGTCTATTGCGCAGCAGGCAGATGAAGTTCGCAAGGTAAAACGTTCTGAAAATGGTGTTATTATTGATCCATTTTTCTTGACTCCAGAACACACTATTGCTGAAGCAGATGAACTGATGGGACGTTACCGTATCAGTGGTGTTCCAGTTGTGGAGACACTTGAAAATCGTAAATTGGTTGGTATTCTAACAAACCGAGATCTTCGCTTTATTTCAGATTACAATCAGCCAATCTCAAACCATATGACCAGTGAAAATCTTGTTACTGCTCCTGTTGGTACAGATCTTGCAACAGCTGAGAGCATTCTTCAAGAACACCGTATTGAAAAACTTCCTTTAGTTGATGAAGAAGGTCGTCTGTCTGGCTTGATTACTATTAAAGACATTGAAAAAGTGATTGAATTTCCAAATGCTGCCAAAGATGAATTTGGTCGTCTCTTAGTTGCAGGTGCAGTAGGTGTTACTTCAGATACATTTGAACGTGCCGAAGCCCTTTTTGAAGCAGGTGCTGACGCAATTGTTATTGATACTGCCCATGGTCACTCTGCTGGTGTTCTACGTAAAATTGCTGAAATTCGTGCTCACTTCCCAGACCGCACTTTGATTGCGGGTAATATTGCCACTGCAGAAGGTGCGCGTGCTCTTTACGAAGCAGGCGTAGATGTTGTCAAAGTTGGAATTGGACCAGGTTCTATCTGTACCACTCGTGTGATTGCAGGGGTTGGTGTACCACAAGTTACAGCAATCTATGATGCAGCAGCAGTTGCGCGTGAATATGGCAAAACAATCATCGCTGATGGTGGAATCAAGTATTCTGGAGATATTGTTAAAGCACTTGCTGCAGGTGGAAATGCAGTTATGCTTGGATCAATGTTTGCTGGAACAGATGAAGCTCCAGGTGAAACGGAAATCTTCCAAGGACGTAAGTTCAAAACTTACCGTGGTATGGGATCAATCGCTGCAATGAAGAAAGGTTCAAGTGACCGTTATTTCCAAGGTTCTGTCAATGAAGCAAACAAACTCGTTCCAGAAGGAATTGAAGGTCGTGTTGCTTATAAAGGTGCTGTAGCTGATATTGTTTTCCAAATGATTGGTGGTATTCGCTCTGGTATGGGTTACTGTGGTGCAGCTAACCTTAAAGAACTACACGATAATGCTCAATTTATTGAAATGTCTGGGGCTGGTCTAAAAGAAAGCCATCCTCATGATATACAAATCACTAATGAAGCACCAAATTATTCTATGTAAAAGAGATAAAAAGAACTCCCGTGAAAACAGGAGTTCTTTTACAATATTGTCAATTTTAGTTTACAGAAACTTTACCATCCTGAATAGTGAAGATACTTAGATTTTCTGGTAGGTTTTGAAGATGGTCTAAGCTTGTTGTTGTGATAAAGGTTTGGATAGATTGAGAAATGGTTTCTAGTAATTTTAGTTGCCGTGTATTGTCAAGTTCGCTCATAACATCATCAAGCAATAGTATAGGAGACTCGTTGGTAATACTTTCCATTAGCTCAATTTCTGCCAGTTTGATAGAAAGAACAAGGCTGCGATGTTGACCTTGGCTTCCAAAACTAGCGTCCATTCCATTGATATAAAAAGCAATGTCATCTCGATGAGGACCAACACCAGTATTCTTTTTAAATAAATCTCTGGATCTGCTTTTATCCAAAGCAATTTTAAAGGAACTTGTTAGCTGTTCTTCATTAGTGAAGTTGACAGATGATTGATAAGATATTGACAGTTCTTCTAATTTATTTGAAATTTCTAAGTGTTTTTTTTGACCAAATTTCTCTAAGTCTTTAATGAATTTTATCCGATGCTTTATGACGCGACAACCATACTCTACTAACTGATCATCTAATACTGACAGAAATGTTTCATCAATCTTTTGGCTGGATTTTAGGTAAGTATTTCTTTGCTTGAGTATATGGTTATAGTTTGATAAGTCTGACAAGTAGATTGGTTTAATTTGTCCCAGTTCGATGTCAATAAACTTTCGACGGACAGAAGGCGCTCCCTTAATTAGCTGGAGATCTTCAGGTGCGAAGAGGACAACATTCATATGTCCGATGTAGTCTGATAGGCGAGCTTGTTTTAAGTGATTGACCTTAGTCACACGCCCTTTTGGTGTTAAATCAATTTCTAGAGGGATAGAGCTTGTTTTTTTCTGTAGCAAGCCAGAAAGACGGAGTTGCTCGTCATCAAAATGAATGAGATTTTTATCTGTACGAGTCCGATGACTACGTGTCAAGGCTAAGAAATAGATTGCTTCTAGAATATTGGTTTTTCCTTGTGCATTTTGACCTAGAAAGATATTTAATTTTGGATTGAAATCAATTTTTGCCTCTTTGTAGTTTCGAAAGGTTTTAATTGTTAAATGTTGGAGCCACATGGTTATCTTCCTGGAAAACGTGGAACTTGTTTGGTTTTAGGAGATGAAGAAGTTTTTTGTTTTTCTTTCTTGACACCTTTATTCATCTCTTTGACAAGTTTAGCAATTCGCTCTTTCTCAATCTTATCTGCTTGATACTCTTCTTGCTCTTTTAAACTTGGTTGTGTCAAGGTGATGTCAATCTTTAAATCAGAAATGTCAATCGTATCTCCAATACGGATTTTTTTCCCACGTCTACTTTCTAACTCACCATTAAAGTAAACTTGATGCTCTATTAAAAAGGATTTGATAGCACCACCGCTTTGTATAATTCCAAGTTCTTTTAGGAGGGCTTGGAGCGTAATAAATTCTTCAAATAATTTGTATTCCATAATTCACCTCAATCTTTGGTATTATACCATATTTTCCTTGAAATAGCTGAAGGAAAGTTAGCTAAAATGAAAACGATTTTACTCTTTAAAGCTATAAAGAGAACAAGAAAAATTTTGATTTTCGTGGTATAATAGAACTCTATATGTAAGGAGGTAAGGTATGGAATTAGTGCCTGGAATTTCAGCACATTTTGTTCAATCCAAAAAGTTTAAAACAAATAAAATCACTATTCGTTTTACTGCTCCCTTATCTCTTGAGACAATAGCAGGACGCATGTTAAGTGCAAATATGTTGGAGACGGCAAATCAAGCTTATCCCACATCACAAGCATTTCGCAGATACTTGGCAAGTTTATATGGAACAGATATTTCCACAAGTGCTTATCGTAGGGGACAGGCACATATTCTTGACTTAACATTTACTTATGTGAGGGATGATTTTTTAAGTAAAAAGAATGTCTTGACTTCTCGAATTTTGGAATTGGTGAAACAGACTTTATTTGCTCCCTTAGCTCAAGATGGTGCTTTTGAGCCAGCCTTATTTGAAATTGAAAGAAAACAGTTATTGGCTAGTTTAGCTACTGATATGGATGATTCATTTTATTTTGCTCATAAGGAGTTGGATAGCTTGTTCTTCCATGATGAGCGTCTTCAATTGAGATACAGTGATTTACGAAATAGCATTTCAAATGAGTCTCCAGAAAGTAGCTACACGTGCTTTCAAAATGCTCTGAAGAATGATCGTATTGATTTCTTTTTCTTAGGTGATTTTAATGAAGTAGAAATCACAGAATCGCTGAAGTCATTACCCTTTACAGCTAGAGAGAACGACGTCACTATCCAGTACCATCAATCTTATTCGAATGTTCTACAAGAAGGAATGGTTCAGAGGAATGTTGGACAATCTATTTTGGAAATGGGCTATCATTCTCCTGTAAAATATGGCGATGATGAGCATTTACCCATGCTTGTCATGAATGGTTTGTTGGGTGAATTTGCACATTCGAAACTCTTTACAAATGTTCGTGAAAATGCTGGAATAGCCTATTCAGTCTCTAGTCAATTGGATTTGTTTAGTGGTCTGTTAAGGATGTATGCGGGTATTGATAGAGAAAATCGAAATCAGGCTAGAAAAATGATGAATCATCAATTGCTAGATCTGAAAAAGGGCAACTTTACAGATTTTGAACTTGAACAAACCAAGGAGATGATTCGAAGATCTTTATTAATTGCTCAAGATAATCAACAGACCCTGGTTGAAAGAGCCTATTTGAATGCTCTATTTGGAAAATCAAGCTTTGATATTGATCGATTGGTGGCAAAATTAGAGAGTGTTGATAAAGAAGCTGTATGTAAAGCTGCCAACAGTTTGAAGTTACAAGCGATTTACTTTATGGAAGGAGTAGAATGACAAAGGTTACTTTTGAAGAAAAATACTATCCTGCTGTAAAGGAAACAGTCTACAAAACACAATTGTCAAATGGATTGACAGTTTCTTTACTCCCTAAGCGAGATTTCAATGAGGTTTACGGGATTGTAACGGTTCAATTTGGTTCTGTAGATGCAACTTATACAAGCTTGGAAAAAGGTTTACGTCATCATCCAGCAGGAATTGCACATTTTCTTGAACATAAATTGTTTGAAAGAGAAAATTCTGAGGATATGATGGCAGCTTTTACTCGATTAGGTGCGGACAGTAATGCTTTTACAAGCTTTACTAAGACCAGCTATCTTTTTTCAACAATTGACCATCTATTAGAGAATTTAGATATGCTAAATGAGTTAGTCGGAGATGTTCATTTTACAGAAGAGTCTGTTTTGAGGGAACAGGCTATTATCCAGCAAGAACGAGAGATGTACCAAGACGATCCAGACTCACGTTTATTTTTTGCAACATTAGCCAACCTTTATCCTGATACTCCTTTAGCAATAGATATTGTTGGAAGTGAAAAATCAATTTCTGAGATTCAAGTTTCAAATTTAAAAGAGAATTTTACAGAGTTTTACAAACCTGTCAACATGTCACTGTTTTTAGTTGGAAATATTGATGTGGAAGTTGTTGAGGAATACTTTTCGAAAAAGGGAAAGGAAGTTTCAAACCAGTTTACAGTTTCAAAAGAGCAACTCCTTTTGCAGCCTGTGAAGCAAACAGATAGTCTTCGGATGGAAGTTTCTTCACCCAAACTTGCTGTTGCGATTAGAGGTAATGGGCAAATAACAGAAGCTGAGTCTTATCGTTACAATATTTTATTGAAATTACTATTTACGATGATGTTTGGTTGGACTTCTGATCGTTTTCAAAGGTTATATGAGACTGGGAAGTTAGATGCGTCATTGTCACTTGAGGCTGAAGTCAACAGTCGCTTTCATTTTGTGATATTGACAATGGACACCAAAGAGCCTGTTTCTCTGTCGCATCAATTTCGTAAAGCGATTCGTCAGTTTAGTAGTGATGCGGATATTACTGAGGAGCATTTAGATCTTGTTAAGAGTGAGATGTTTGGGGAGTTTTTCAGTAGCATGAACTCTTTGGAATTTATTGCAACTCAATACGATCCGATGGATCGCGGAGAAACAATTTTTGATTTTCCAAAAATTTTACAGGAAATTACTTTGGAGGATGTTCTAGAGGCTGGGCATCGTTTGATTGATAATGGTGATCTAGTTGATTTTACAATCTTTCCAGCTTAAAAGATGACTAATACTAGAAAGAAGGAATGGTACGTATGAGAAAAAAAACAATTGGCGAGGTTCTACGTTTAGCTAGAATTAATCAGGGATTGAGTTTAGAAGAATTGCAGGAAAAAACTGAAATTCAGTTGCATTTTCTAGAAGCTATGGAGGCAGATGATTTTGATCAACTTCCTAGTACCTTCTATGCTCGTTCTTTTTTAAGAAAATATGCCTGGGCAGTAGAGTTAGATGAAAGAATTGTTTTGGACGCCTATGATTCAGGCAGTATGATCACCTATGAAGAGGTAGATGTTGATGAAGAAGACTTATCTGGTCGCAGACGATCAAATAAGAAAAAAACGTCTTATCTCCCCTTGTTTTATTTCGTTCTATTTGCTTTGTCAATTTTAATTTTTGTCACTTACTATGTTTGGAACTACATCCAAACTCAGCCAAGTCCTTCTTCAGCTAATTATAGTGTTGTGAGCTCAACTAGTTCCACAACCTCATCTAGTTCATCTTCTAGTAGTCAGACGTCTAGCTCGTCTTCTACTACGGAATCAACTATTACAGTGTCAGGCGAAGGAAACCGCATTGAAGCTCGGTATAAAACGAGTAAGGAAATCGCTACTGTTCAACTGGCAGTATCAGATGCAACTAGTTGGGTAAGTGTTTCAGGAAGTGAGCTGGAGGGTGGTGTGACACTATCCGCAGACAATAAGAATGCAAAAACAACAGTTTCAACTAAGAATCCCGTTACCATTACTTTAGGTGTAGTGAAGGGAGTTACTGTGACTGTGGACAATCAAACGATTGATACTTCGAAGCTGACAACTCAGACTGGAACTGTAACACTTACATTTACTACAGATTAAGGAAAAATCAATGAAAAAAGAACAAATTCCTAATGTATTAACTATTGGTAGAATTCTCTTCATACCTCTCTTTATTCTTATTTTGACTTTGGGCCATTCACAAGGCAGTCATTTGCTAGCAGCGATCATCTTTGCAGTTGCTAGTATAACGGATTATCTTGATGGCTATCTTGCTCGTAAATGGAATGTAGTCAGCAACTTTGGAAAGTTTGCTGATCCGATGGCCGATAAGCTGTTGGTTATGTCAGCTTTTATCATGTTGATTGAGTTAGGTATGGCTCCAGCTTGGGTTGTTGCTATTATCATCTGTCGTGAACTTGCGGTGACAGGCTTGCGTTTGTTGCTTGTTGAGACGGGGGGGACAGTTCTAGCAGCAGCGATGCCAGGGAAAATCAAGACCTTTAGTCAGATGTTTGCCATTATCTTTTTGCTCTTACATTGGGATTTAATTGGTCAGCTGTTGCTTTATATCGCTTTGTTTTTCACTATCTACTCTGGCTATGATTATTTCAAGGGTAGCGCTCATGTATTCAAAGGGACATTTGGTTCAAGATGAAATCGATTATTGAAGTAAAAGAACTGTCTTTTCGTTATAAGGAAAATCAGGAACATTATGACGTTAATAACGTTTCGTTTCACGTGAAACGTGGAGAATGGCTTTCAATTGTAGGTCATAATGGGAGTGGGAAATCGACAACTATCCGTTTGCTTGATGGCTTGTTTGAAGCAGAGTCTGGGGAAATCTGGATAGATGGGCAATTGTTGTCCTCTGAGAATGTTTGGGACTTACGCCGTCAAATTGGTATGGTTTTTCAAAATCCAGATAACCAATTTGTGGGTGCAACTGTTGAAGATGATGTCGCCTTTGGCTTAGAAAATCAGGGACTTCCTCGAGAAGAAATGAAGAAGAGAGTGGCTGAATCTTTGGAGTTGGTAGGGATGCTGGACTTTAAGAAGAGAGAACCAGCTCGCTTATCTGGTGGACAAAAACAGCGGGTGGCTATTGCGGGAGTTGTTGCCCTAAGGCCAGCTATTTTAATTCTGGATGAGGCTACAAGTATGTTGGATCCCGAGGGACGAAGAGAACTGATTCAGACAGTTCAAGAGATTCGAAAAGACCATCAGATGACAGTCGTTTCCATTACGCATGACTTGGAAGAAGTTGCGATGAGTGACCGTGTCCTGGTCATGAAAAAAGGCCAAGTGGAGTCAACCAGTAGCCCAAGAGAACTTTTTTCGCGGGACGACCTTGACCAGATAGGCTTAGATGATCCCTTTACGAATCAATTGAGAGGATCTTTGAGAGAGGCTGGCTATCAGTTGCCGGATAGCTATTTGACAGAAGGAGAGCTAGAGGACAAGCTATGGGAATTACTCTAGAAAATGTGAGCTTTACTTATCAAGAGGGGACTCCCCTATCTTCATCAGCCTTGACTGATGTTTCTTTGACGATTGAGGATGGTTCCTATACAGCTTTAGTAGGGCACACAGGTAGTGGGAAATCAACGATTTTACAGCTTTTAAATGGCCTATTGGTACCAAGTAAGGGTTCTGTTCGAGTTTTCGATACCGTCATTACCCCTACATCAACCAATAAAGAAATTCGTCAGATTCGAAAGCAAGTTGGTCTAGTGTTTCAATTTGCTGAAAATCAGATTTTCGAAGAGACTGTTTTGAAAGATGTTGCATTTGGACCGCAAAATTTTGGAGTTTCTGAGGAAGAGGCCAAGAAAATTGCGCGTGAAAAGTTAGCCTTGGTAGGCATCGATGAGTCACTCTTTGAGCGCAGTCCTTTTGAACTTTCGGGTGGCCAAATGAGACGTGTGGCTATAGCAGGTATGCTAGCCATGGAGCCAACTGTCTTGGTTTTGGATGAGCCGACAGCAGGGCTAGATCCTCTGGGCAGAAAAGAATTGATGACCCTGTTTAAAAAACTTCACCTTTCTGGAATGACAATCGTTCTGGTAACGCATTTAATGGATGACGTAGCTACATATGCTGATCAGGTCTATGTTATGGAAAAGGGGCGTTTAGTCAAAAGTGGTAAACCGAGCGAAGTTTTCCAAGATGTAGCCTCTATGGAAAAAGTGCAGTTAGGTGTGCCTAAAATCACAGCCTTTTGTAAGCGTTTGGCAGATAGAGGTGTAGATTTTAAAAAACTGCCAATCAAGATAGAGGAGTTTAAGGAGTCACTAAATGGATAGTATGATTTTAGGGCGTTATATACCGGGGGATTCCATCATTCATCGCTTGGATCCACGTAGTAAATTACTTGCCATGATTCTGCTGATTTTGATTGTATTTTGGGCCAATAATCCTCTCACCAATCTCATTTTGTTTATAGCGACAGGTATATTTATCGCATTATCGGGCGTTTCTCTCTCATTTTTCGTTCAGGGATTAAAATCCATGTTCTTCCTGATTGCTTTTACGACTCTTTTTCAGCTCTTTTTCATTTCAAGTGGAAATGTCCTATTTGAGTTTTCTTTTATAAGAATAACGGATTATGCTTTGCAACAAGCGGGAATCATTTTCTGTCGTTTTGTGTTAATTATTTTCTTTTCAACCTTGCTAACCTTAACGACCATGCCTTTGAGTCTGGCAGCTGCAGTTGAAGCTCTTTTGGCACCGCTGAAACGCGTGAAAGTTCCCGTTCATGAAATTGGTCTGATGTTATCAATGAGTTTGCGTTTTGTTCCAACCTTGATGGATGACACAACGCGAATTATGAATGCTCAAAAAGCCCGTGGAGTTGACTTTGGCGAAGGTAGCATCGTGCAAAAGGTAAAGGCTATGATTCCAATTTTAATTCCTCTTTTTGCGACGAGCTTAAAGCGTGCAGATTCATTGGCAATAGCCATGGAAGCGCGTGGTTATCAAGGAGGAAAGGGTAGAAGTCAGTATAGACAGTTGAGATGGAGTCAAAAGGATACACTGGCAATTCTTGTGATTTTGGTACTGGGATGTTTCTTATTTTTCTTAAAATCTTAGTAGGTTTGTAGGATTGATAAGAAGCTCACAGTAGCAGGTTTTTAGTATAAAGGTAGGAATATGAACCGTTTTAAAAAATCAAAATATCTAATCATCGTTTTTGTCACAGTTTTGGCAGTTTCTGTACTATTAGTGACAACCTATTCAAGCGCTATTGTGACGAAACTAGGAGATGGGATTTCCTTGGTAGATAGAATTGTTCAAAAACCCTTTCAGTGGTTTGATACTTTCAAATCAGATTTGGGACATTTGACGCAGACTTACAATGAAAACGAAAGTCTAAAAAAACAGCTTTATCAACTAGAGGTGGAGTCTAATCAATCAGAAAGTTTAAAAAATGAAAATGAACAATTACGTCAGTTGCTGGATATGAAGTCAAAATTGCAGGCTACAAAAAACTTAGCAGCAGATGTGATTACGCGCTCACCGGTATTTTGGAAGCAAGAGTTAACGATAGATGCAGGAAGTTCAAAGGGTGCTTCTGAAAATATGTTGGCCATTGCAAACGGGGGCTTGATTGGCAGTGTTTCAAAAGTGGAGGATCATTCAACAACGATCAACCTATTGACAAACACCGAAAATTCAGACAAAATTTCCGTTAAAATCTTGCATGGTTCTACTGAAATTTACGGAATTATCGTTGGTTATGACAAAGAAACCGAACTTCTTAAAATTAGTCAATTAAACAGTAACAACGACATTAGTGCCGGAGATAGGGTGACTACAGGGGGGCTTGGAAACTTTAATGTTAAGGATATTCCTGTTGGAGAGGTTGTTGCTACAACTCATAGCAGTGATTATCTAACACGAGAGGTAACAGTAAAGTTAAGTGCTGATACTAAAGATCTTCATGTGGTAGAGTTAGTGGGGAATTAGCAATGAGACTGTTAAAACAAGTTGGTATTTTCTTTTTACTCCCTTTTCTTGTGCTAATTGATGCACATATTGGTCAATTAGTAGAATCCTTTTATCCACATTTTCACTTAGCAAGTCATTTCCTGTTTTTATTTCTCTTGTTTGAGACAATTGAGGTATCAGAATACTTCTATCTAGCTTATTGCTGTATAGCAGGTTTGGTGTACGATATCTATTTTTTCCACTTGATAGGAATTGCGACACTTTTATTTATCTTGATAGGTGCCTCACTTCACAAGTTTAATAGTGTGACTTTGTTGAACCGTTGGACGAGAATGTTAACAATAGTTGTGATGAGCTTCCTATTTGATATGGGTAGTTATCTTCTGGCCCTTGCTATGGGACTGACAGTAGAATCAATGCCAGTTTTCATTGTTTACAGTCTTGTTCCATCAATGATTTTAAACTTTTTGTGGATGGTGATTTTCCAGTATATTTTTGAAAAATATTATCTATAAGAAAGAAATAAAAATGTAACAAAGGCGTAATATTTATTATGTCTTTTTTTGGTATACTAGTAATGTCTTAAATAGAAGGAGTATCTACACAATATGAAGAAAAAAATCTTAGCGTCACTTTTATTAAGTACAGTATTAGTGTCTCAAGTGGCAGTGTTAACAACTGTTCACGCTGAAACAACTGATGAAAAAATTGCTGCTCAAGATAGTAAAATTAGTGACTTGACAGCTCAACAAAAAGAAGCTCAAAAACAGGTAGATGAAATCCAAACGCAAGTTACAGCCATTCAAACACAGCAAACAAACTTGCAAGTTGAAAATGAAACACTACAAGCGGAATCTAAAAAACTTGAAGGAGAAATTACAGAGCTCTCTAAGAATATTGTTGCTCGTAATGAATCTTTGGAAAAACAAGCACGTAGCGCACAAACAAACGGTGCTGCAACTAGCTATATCAACACAATTGTAAATTCAAAATCAATTACAGAAGCTATTTCTCGTGTTGCGGCTATGAGCGAGATTGTATCAGCTAACAACAAAATGTTGGAGCAACAGAAAGCTGATAAGAAATCTATCGCTGAAAAACAAGTTGCAAATAATGAAGCAATCAACACTGTCATTGCGAACCAACAAACGCTTGCTGACGATGCACAAGCATTGACAACAAAACAAGCAGAGTTGAAAGTTGCTGAGTTAAACCTTGCTGCAGAGAAAGCTACTGCAGAAAGTGATAAAGCTACTTTGTTGGAACAAAAAGCAGCAGCAGAGGCAGAAGCGAAAGCAGCGGCTGAAGCAGAAGCGGCTTACAAAGCACGTCAAACAAGCCAACAACAATCAGTAGTTGCTTCAGGAAATACAAGCTTCTCAGCTCAAGTGCAAGCGACATCAACATCTGATGATGAGGATTCAAGCTACACCCCAGCACCTGCTCCAACTCCTGCTCCTGCTAGACAACGTCCAACATACAGCTCAAATGCATCAAGTTACCCTGTAGGTCAATGTACATGGGGTGCTAAGACCTTGGCTCCGTGGGCTGGTGATTATTGGGGTAATGGTGGTCAGTGGGCTACTAGTGCAGCAGCAGCTGGATTCCGTACAGGTTCTACACCACAAGTTGGTGCGATTGCTTGTTGGGATGATGGTGGCTATGGACACGTAGCGGTTGTTACAGCTGTTGAATCATCTACTCGTATTCAAGTTTCAGAATGTAACTATGATGGTAGTGGAACTCAACCAATTGGAAATTATCGTGGATGGTTTAATCCTACAGCATCACGTGGTACAGTAAGATACATTTATCCAAACTAACATATTAATTGCTATTAAATTTAGGGTGAGGTTTTATTAATCTCACCCTCTATATGGTATTAATAAAAAATTGTCATCTGAATGTTTTTATAATTATAGAGTTAAATATGAGTTGAAAATTATTAGATATGTAGTTAGAATAAATATGTTTATTAAATGAAATAATAACTAGAGTCTAAGAGAAGTTGGTACTGGAATTATGTTTACGTATAAAATGAATGTTGATGTTCAAGAGTGGGATTTGTTTTTACAAAATCATTATCAAGGAAATTTATTGCAGAGTAGTGATTGGGCCAAGATAAAGGATACTTGGGGGAATGAGAGAGTAGGATTTTATAAAGATAATCAATTGGTTGGAGTAGCGAATATCTTAATTCAACCTCTTCCATTGGGACTTTCTATGTTTTATATTCCACGCGGGCCGGTTGTTGATTATGAGGATAAAGAACTTCTGAAATTTGTACTTTTAACGTTGAAAAAACTTGCTAAAAAAAGCCGAGCAATAATGGTTAAATTTGACCCAAGTCTGTTTGTCAGTCGAGGCCTAATTGGTCAAGAAACTGTCCAAAATTCTAGGACTTTAGAAATTGTTGAAGAACTGAAAAAAAATAAAGTCTATTGGACAGGACTAACAAAGGATATGGCAGAAAATATACAACCGCGTTTTCAAGCTAATATTCATAAAGAAAATTTCTCACTGGATCAACTTTCTAAGTCCACTAGACAGGCAATCCGAACTGCAAGAAATAAAGGATTGGAAGTAAAATTTGGTGGACTCGATTTATTAGATGAATTTTCATTTTTAATGAAGAAAACAGAGTCTCGTAAGAACATCAGTTTACGAGGTAAAGATTATTATCAGAAGTTACTGACTACTTATCCTAACCACTGCTTTATTACAATGAGCTATTTAGATTTACCTAATAGACTGAAAGAAGTTGAGAAGCAACTTGAAAAGAATCTAAAAATAGCGCAGAAGTTTACAGATAAAACGAAAGAAGGCAAAGTAAAAGATAATCATCAAGAAAGAAAACGATTAGAGGAGGAGAGTTCTTTTCTTAAGAGCTATATTGATAGAGGGGATAGTGTCGTCCCATTGTCTGGAACTTTGACCGTCGAATTTGGGGAAACTTCTGAAAACTTATATGCTGGAATGAATGAAGAGTTTAGACACTATCAACCTGCTATTCCTACATGGTTTGAGACTGCGCAACATTCTTTTGAACGTGGTGCAGAGACTCATAATATGGGTGGACTTGAAAATAATTTAGATGGGGGATTGTTTAATTTTAAATCTAAGTTTAATCCCACAATTGAAGAATTTGTTGGCGAGTTTAATTATCCAACTAGTTCTTTGTACTTCTTGTTTAATATAGCCTATAAAATCCGCAAGAAACTTCGAAGTAGGAATTAGATAGGTAAAAGACTTATTGGCAAGTTTAATCTCCTAAATTGTCAAATTAAGTTAGACTTTTCAAGTAACTCAGAAAAACTTGGTAGGGTGATTGATAATTTAAAGATTTCCTAGGAATTCTATTTCTTTTATCAGCTATAGCTGATAAATAATTTTGAGAAATATTCGTAAAATCCATTTGTTTCGGTAATCCATTTCGTCTTAATAAGCCATTAGAATGTTCATTGAGACCTCGTTGACTAGGACATCCTGGATCCGCAAAGAAAATATCAATGTCATGTGCATTGGAAATAGATCAAAAATTTGACTTATAGAATGTTAAATAATAGTATAGTTTAAGTGAAAGCAATCTTCGATTTATATTATTTTTCAAGGAGGAAGAATGAAAATTTCACCATTTACAGTAACAGAGACAGGGTTTTCTTTTAGAAAATCAGTTAAAAAGGTTGTTCCTTTTTTAGCAGTAGGATTGATGCTAGCAGCGGGTGATAGTGTATATGCCTATTCTGGAGGGAATGGATCGTTTGCGCGTGGAGATGACTATCCGCTTCACTACAAAAATGGCAGTGTGGAAATTGACCAGTGGCGGATGTATTCTCGCCAATGTACGTCTTTCGTGGCCTTTCGTTTGAGTAGTGTAAATGGCTTTGAAATTCCGCCTGCCTACGGTAATGCGAATGAATGGGGGCATCGGGCAAGGCGAGAAGGATACCGTGTTGATAGCAAGCCAGAAGTTGGGTCTATTGCTTGGTCTACAGAAGGTTATTATGGTCATGTTGCCTGGGTTTCAAATGTAATGGGAGATCAGATTGAGATTGAAGAGTACAACTATGGAGTTCGAGAGAGGTATAACCGTCGAATAGTTAAAGCTAGCTCTATGACAGGGTTTATCCATTTTAAGGACTTGGTAGGGAATGATGGTAGAACTGGAAGTCCTATAGAATCAGGGTTGGCGTCTAGTGGGACTCACACGTTTACTCAAAAATCTGCCATTCGAAACCAGCCGTCAAGTACAGCACAAGTTATTGACTACTACTATCCTGGTGAAAATGTTAGCTACGACCAAATCGTAGAAAAGGACGGTTATAAATGGCTTAGCTACATATCCAATAGTGGAACGAGAAAATATGTCCAGTATATGGAAACAGAAAAGGACTTGGTAGGGAATGATGGTAGAACTGGAAGTCCTATAGAATCAGGGTTGGCGTCTAGTGGGACTCATACGTTTACTCAAAAATCTGCCATTCGAAACCAGCCGTCAAGTACAGCACAAGTTATTGACTACTACTATCCTGGTGAAAATGTTAGCTACGACCAAATCGTAGAAAAGGACGGTTATAAATGGCTTAGCTACATATCCAATAGTGGAACGAGAAGATATGTCCAGTATACGGAAACAGAATCGGTGGAGAATGGTTGGAAGAAGCAAAACGGTATTTGGAATTACCTTGAGAACGGGAAACTCGCAACTGGTTGGAAGAAAATAAATGGCAGTTGGTACCACTTTAAAGACAATGGGACCATGTCAACTGGCTGGGTTAAGGATGGCTCTTACTGGTATTACCTGAAGGCATCGGGGGAGATGCAGACAGGATGGCTCAAGGAAAACGGGACATGGTATTATTTGGAGAGTTCAGGGGCTATGAAGTCTAGTCAGTGGTTCCAAGTAGGAGGAAAGTATTACTACGTCAATGCTTCAGGGGCTTTAGCAGTGAATACCACTGTGGATGGCTATCGAGTAGATAGTAACGGAGCTAGAATCTAGAAAGAACCTAAATTGTCAAATTAAGTTAAACTTTTCAAGTAACTCAGAAAAACTTGGTATGGTGATTGATAATTTAAAGATTTCTTAGGAATTCTATTTCTTTTATCAGCTATAGCTGATAAATAATTTTGAGGAATATTCGTAAAATCCATTTGTTTCGGAAGTCCATTTCGTCTTAACAAGCCATTAGAATGTTCATTGAGACCTCGTTGACCAGGACATCCTGGATCCGCAAAGAAAATATCAATGTCATGTGCATTCGAAATAGACCACTAATTGTCAAGTCAAGTGCAACAAAGTTGTTCCTCTGATTAAGTGAGTATCTTTCAAGTTGTTTGAGTTAACTCAAACAGCTTTTTTGCGGACTGATAGCCATGAATTCGTCTAGGTCTTTCATTGATAGCTTTAGTATAGGCTTCTAAAAGGTTCGGATCTAGATTTTTGAGCGAGGCTCCCTTTGGAATGAACTCTCTTAGTAGTCCATTGAAATTCTCATTTGTACCTCGTTCATAAGATGAATAGGCATGTGCAAAATAAACATCTAATCCCTCTATCTTACTCAATGATGAAAATTCGTTTCCATTATCTGCAGTTATGGACTTAATGGGATAAAGTTTCATACACTCTAAGACTGCTTGACTGACATACTCTGCTTTCTTTTCCACTAGTTTCCTTGTGACAGCATAGCGTGTTTGTCGTTCTACCAAGGTCAGAATAGAAGGTTCTCCTATTGTCTTTCCGCCCAGAACAGAATCGATTTCCCAATCTCCAAAACGGGAACGATTATTGATTTCTTCTGGCCTTTCTTCAATTGACTTTCCTAGATGTTTCTTGGTAGAGGGGCGCTTGGTAAATTTCTTACGGATTCGCACTGCTTTTGGCAAATCAATGACCTTAATCTCTAATAAACCTTGATGGATATAGTTATAGAGCGTCTTGGTTGAAGGAACAACTGCATCTACATGTTGGAACCTATAGGTATGAACAAAGGTATCCACGCTATGCACCCTTGGTTTCTCTCTCATTGCTTCTGTAAATTCTCTCAGAAAGTCGTCTGATACATGATCCAGTTTCAGATAATAGCTGGCTTCTCTAGCATGACGATAACCGTTATGAGCAGCATCTGCATAATAGTGTTGGTAATAGACCTTCTGTCCATTTACTTGTTTCACCTGTGTTACTGAACTACGATTAATTTCACGAGTAATAGTAGACCGATTTCTCCCTAGTCTACGAGCAATCTCAGCAGGTTTTAGTCCTACACTTAAATAAGCTTCAATTTCTCCTCGTTCAGCTTCAGATAAGTGCTTGTAGGATTGATTTGTGGTAGAATAATTAGTGGACATGTTCATCTTCCTTTATACTGTTTTTGGCAACTCTAGTATATCAGATGAACATGTCTTTTGTGTTGCACTTCATTTTACAAAAGGGCTTAGTTTTAGGTTAAGCCAAAAACTAGCAAAAATACTTGAAAATATTGATAAAATGTGGTAGAATGAAACTTGTCGTGTAAACGATAATACTCATTCTTGATGAATTGTGAAACTGTTGCCCTCGGGTCGTTTTGCAAGTTGAAGTCGAGGAGAGGAAAAAAACAAAAAGGAGAAATACTCATGGCAGTAATTTCAATGAAACAACTTCTTGAGGCTGGTGTACACTTTGGTCACCAAACTCGTCGCTGGAACCCTAAGATGGCTAAGTACATCTTCACTGAGCGTAACGGAATCCACGTTATCGACTTGCAACAAACTGTAAAATATGCTGACCAAGCTTACGATTTCATGCGTGATGCAGCAGCTAACGATGCAGTTGTATTGTTCGTTGGTACTAAGAAACAAGCCGCAGATGCAGTTGCTGAAGAAGCTGTTCGTGCAGGACAATACTTCATCAACCACCGTTGGTTGGGTGGAACTCTTACTAACTGGGGAACTATCCAAAAACGTATCGCTCGTTTGAAAGAAATCAAACGTATGGAAGAAGAAGGAATCTTCGACGTTCTTCCTAAGAAAGAAGTTGCACTTCTTAATAAACAGCGTGCACGTCTTGAAAAATTCTTGGGTGGTATCGAAGACATGCCTCGTATCCCAGATGTAATGTACGTAGTTGACCCACATAAAGAGCAAATCGCTGTTAAAGAAGCTAAAAAATTGGGTATCCCAGTTGTAGCGATGGTTGACACAAACACTGATCCAGACGATATCGATGTAATCATCCCAGCTAACGATGACGCTATCCGCGCGGTTAAATTGATCACAGCTAAATTGGCTGATGCTATCATCGAAGGACGTCAAGGTGAAGATGCAGCAGCAGTTGAAGCAGAATTTGAAGCTTCAGAAGCTCAAGCTGACTCAATCGAAGAAATCGTTGAAGTTGTAGAAGGCGACAACGCTTAATTCAAATAAGTAATCATTACCTAGGAGGGCGGGGCTTAGCCCGGCTCTCCTATTTTTAAAAAATATAGGAGAATCAAAATGGCAGAAATTACAGCTAAACTTGTTAAAGAGTTGCGTGAAAAATCTGGTGCTGGTGTTATGGACGCTAAGAAAGCATTGGTTGAAGTTGAAGGTGATATCGAAAAAGCAATCGAATTGCTTCGTGAAAAAGGTATGGCTAAGGCAGCTAAGAAAGCTGACCGTGTTGCAGCTGAAGGTTTGACTGGTGTATTTGTTAACGGTAACGTTGCAGCAGTAGTTGAAGTAAATGCTGAAACTGACTTCGTTGCGAAAAACGCTCAATTCGTTGAGTTGGTAAATGCAACAGCTAAAGTAATTGCTGAAGGTAAACCAGCGAACAACGAAGAAGCACTTGCTTTGACAATGCCTTCAGGTGAAACTCTTGAAGCAGCCTATGTATCTGCAACAGCTACAATCGGTGAAAAAATCTCATTCCGTCGTTTTGCTTTGCTTGAAAAAACAGATGCACAACACTTTGGAGCATACCAACACAATGGTGGCCGTATCGGTGTTATCTCTGTTATTGAAGGTGGAGACGAAGCTCTTGCTAAACAAATCTCAATGCACATTGCTGCGATGAAACCAACAGTTCTTTCTTACAAAGAATTGGATGAGCAATTTGTTAAAGATGAGTTGGCTCAATTGAACCACGTGATTGACCAAGATAATGATAGCCGTGCGATGGTTGGTAAACCAGCTCTTCCACACTTGAAATATGGATCAAAAGCTCAATTGACTGATGAAGTGATTGCTCAAGCTGAAGAAGATATCAAAGCTGAATTGGTTGCAGAAGGCAAACCAGAAAAAATCTGGGACAAAATCATCCCAGGTAAAATGGATCGCTTCATGCTTGACAACACTAAAGTTGACCAAGCATACACACTTCTTGCACAAGTATACATCATGGATGACAGCAAGACGGTTGAAGCCTACCTTGATTCAGTTAACGCTTCAGTAGTTGAGTTCGCTCGCTTTGAAGTTGGTGAAGGTATCGAAAAAGCTGCAAATGATTTTGAAGCTGAAGTTGCAGCTACAATGGCAGCAGCTTTGAATAACTAAAGAATCTGAAACAAAATAGTTCTCAGCCATAAAAAAGCTAGAGATTTCCAATTGAGGAACTCTAGCTTTTTAATTTTGACTCCTTCTCTTATTGTATTTTAAGAGGTTATTGGCAATAAGTACGAATCCTATGTTAATTCTCACTTGGGGCTTACCTCTCAGATTACATCTCGTGTAACCCCAACAAGCCTTTATCTGCCCTAAAACTTTGTTTTAGAGAATAGGCTCTATATGAGTATATAAAAAGCCCTATAATAAGGGCTAAATTTAGGAGGCTACACCTCAAATTCATAGAGTGCTGTAGACAAATAACGTTCGCCGTTATCTGGTGCTAAAGCAAGGACTTTCTTCCCTGTACCTAATTTCTTGGCAACCTCAATTGCCCCGTAAATTGCTGCAGCTGAAGAAATCCCAACAAGGAAGCCTTCTTTTCCACCAATTTCACGTCCGAGTGCTAGAGCATCATCTGACGTTACGCGGACGATACCATCATAGGCTTTTGTATCAAGGGTTTCAGGAATAAATCCAGCTGAGATGCCTTGAATTTTGTGAGGTCCTGGTTTTTCACCAGACAAGATAGCTGACTCGTCTGCCTCAACTGCATAAACTTGAATGTTTGAATTTGCTGCTTTAAGAGCGTGAGAAATACCTGAGATCGTTCCACCGGTGCCAACACCACCCACAAAAGCATCTAGTCCATCAGAACCGAAAGCAGCCAGTATTTCAGCTCCTGTTGTTCTTTCGTGCACTTCTGGATTAGCTGGATTATTAAATTGGAGGGGAAGGAAGCCGTCACGTTCAGCGGCGATTTCCTGAGCTTTGGCAATAGCCCCTTTCATTCCTTCACTTCCAGGAGTAAGGACGAGTTCAGCACCATAGGCTTGGATAATCTTACGTCGTTCCACACTCATCGTTTCAGGCATGACGATAACAACTTTATATCCTTTAGCGGCACCAACCCATGAAAGACCGATACCAGTGTTTCCACTCGTTGCTTCAACAATGGTAGCACCCGGTTTTAGAATACCATCTTGTTCCGCTTTTTCAATCATACTAAGGGCAATACGGTCTTTTACTGACGATCCAGGGTTAAAAGCTTCTAGTTTAACATAGACGTCTGCAGCACCCTCTGGAACAATGTTGTTGAGTTTAACAATCGGTGTTTGTCCAATTAGTTCAGTGATATTATTATAAATAGTCATAGATATACCTCTTTGTATAAGATGATACTAGTATAACGCGCTCAAGGCTATTTGTAAAATATAGAAATCCTATCAAAGTGATAGGATTTTTTTATATCAAAGGTCTAAGCCATTAATTTTTAATCGATTGTGATAAGCCAATTCTAATAAATAGGTGTAAAGCGGAAGGATGTCCGTTTTTTTAGGGAATTCAAATTTATGGAAACTCAGATGCTCATTATGTGCTTTTAGAAAGACATTTTCTAAATAAGTGATCGTAATCTCACTATCATCTATACCTGCTCCAGCAGTTTCCATTTCAACGTTTACAATGTTCATCAAAAAGAGTGACTTAACAGACATCTTGCGACCAGTGGCACCTTGCTTATCTGTAAAGATGATACGGATATTTGTAAAAATAATTGAATCGCGAATAAGTTTATATCCACTTTGAATTTCTTCATTCTCTAGTAGATATTGTCCATATTCTTTGATAAGAGTCTCTTTGTTTTCCTCGCTGAAGTTACCAGCAAGTCCTTGAATAAATTTTCCAAACGCCATGTATTTCTCCTTTGTTTACACTAAGTTTACAGGGACTTCAACTTCTCGTAAACCTTGATCCGTTAAAGTAACCTTTCCATTAAAGAACTCCACAAGAGCAGCTTTAATATTTTCTTTTTCTTCTTTATCAACATAAATCATCGTATCGACTTGATCTGTAAAATTTGTATCTAGCTCCATGAGATTATGTTCTTTAAGGAAGTTATTGTACTCTTGGTACTGAGTGTAAGACATCTGAATGGCTATGCCAGCTTGCTCTTTGATTTCAATAATGCCAATTTCTTTGACAGCCAAGGCTACACTACCTGCATAAGCACGGATCAAACCACCAGCTCCTAGCTTAATTCCCCCAAAGTAGCGTGTCACTACCACACAGATATTGGTAAGATTATGATTTTCTAAGACGCCCAGCATAGGGACTCCAGCAGTACCACTAGGCTCTCCATCATCACTCGTGCGCTTGATTTCACTGCGTTCCCCTACAATAAAAGCAGAGCAGTTATGGGTGGCTTTGTAGTGTTCTTTTTTGATAGTAGTGATAAAGTTACGAGCCTCTTCTTCGCTATAAACACGCTTGACATGACAGATAAAGCGGGATTTTTTGATTTCTTCTTGGACCTGCCCATCCTCTTTAATTGTTCTAAATTCCATGATTTAATTGTACTAAAAAAATATCTAAAGTGCTAGATTTTTACGAATATTAAAGTATGAAAGTAAATCCAAACTATCTCGGTCGCTTGTTTACTGAGAAAGAATTAACAGAAGAGGAGCGTCAGTTGGCGGAGAAACTTCCAGCAATGAGAAAGGAGAAGGGGAAACTTTTCTGTCAACGTTGTAATAGTATTATTCTAGAGGAATGGTATTTGCCCATCGGTGCTTACTATTGTCGAGAGTGCTTGCTGATGAATCGGGTTAGGAGTGATCAAGCTTTATACTATTTTCCGCAGGAGGATTTTCCGAAGCAAGATGTTCTTAAATGGCGTGGTCAATTAACTCCTTTTCAAGAGAAGGTGTCAGAGGGACTGATTCAAGCAGTAGACAAGCAAGAACCAACTTTAGTTCATGCGGTGACAGGGGCTGGAAAGACAGAAATGATTTATCAAGTTGTGGCTAAGGTAATTAATAGGGGTGGTGCAGTTTGTTTGGCCAGTCCTCGAATTGATGTGTGTTTGGAACTGTATAAGCGACTGCAGAATGACTTTGCTTGTGAGATAGCACTACTCCATGGCGAATCAGAGCCCTATTTTCGAATTCCCCTAGTAGTTGCAACGACTCATCAGTTATTAAAATTTTATCATGCTTTTGATTTGCTGATAGTGGATGAGGTAGATGCCTTTCCTTATGTTGACAACTCCATACTTTACTATGCTGTAAAGAATAGTGTAAAGGAGGATGGAGTGAGGATATTCCTTACAGCAACTTCTACAGATGAGTTAGATAGGAAGGTTCGCACAGGAGAATTAAAACGATTAAGCTTGCCGAGACGCTTCCATGGAAATCCTTTGATTATTCCTAAGCCAGTCTGGCTATCAGATTTTAATCGCTGTTTAGAGAAAAGTCAGTTGTCAGCTAAGTTAAAGACCTATATTGAGAAACAGAGAAGAACAGGTTATCCCTTACTGATTTTTGCATCAGAGATTAAAAAAGGCGAGAAACTAAAAGAAATATTTCAGGAACAATACCCAAATGAAACTATCGGCTTTGTGTCCTCTGTCACAGAAAATCGATTAGAGCAGGTGCAAGCTTTTCGAGATGGAGAGTTGACGATACTCATCAGTACAACAATTTTGGAGCGTGGAGTTACCTTCCCTTGTGTGGATGTTTTTGTTGTAGAAGCTAATCATCGTCTCTTTACCAAGTCTAGCTTGATTCAGATTGGTGGTCGAGTTGGGCGTAGTATGGACAGACCAACTGGTGAGTTGCTCTTCTTTCATGATGGATTAAATGCTTCCATCAAGAAGGCAATCAAGGAAATCAAACAAATGAACAAGGAGGCGGGGTTATGAACTGTTTATTATGTGGCCAGACCACAAAGAGTGAGTTAACTTTTGGTAGTCTCTTCATTTTGAAAGATGACTGCAGTTATCTTTGCTCAGCTTGTGCTTCTAGTTTTGAGAAGATTGGTGAGAAATATTGTCCAAACTGTATGAAAACAGATATGTCAACTAAGTGTCAAGATTGTAAACTTTGGTGTAAAGAAGGAATTCGGGTTGATCATAAGGCAATCTTTACCTATAATCAAGCTATGAAAGACTTTTTCAGTCGATATAAGTTTGATGGCGATTTTTTGCTTAGAAAAGTTTTTGCTTCTGTTCTTGCTGAGGAGCTGAAAAAGTATAAAGGTTATCAATTTGTTGTAATTCCCCTAAGTCCTGGAAGATTGCTTGAGAGGGGGTTCAACCAAGTCGAGGGTTTGGTTGAGGCAGCAGGCTTTTCTTTTAAAGATATATTAGGAAAAAGAGAAGAGAGCGCTAGTTCTTCTAAAAGCCGTTTGGAAAGGTTGGCTGCTCAAATTCCATTTTTTATTAAAGATGGAATCTCACTTCCTAAGAAGATTTTGCTGATTGATGACATCTATACAACAGGGGCAACTGTGAATCGTGTGAAACGACTTTTGGAAGAAGCTGGTGCTTTGGAAGTTAAAACTTTTTCCCTTGTAAGATGAGGAAAAAATTTGCAAAATGAAAATGAAAGCGTTATAATATAGTTAGAAAAACAAAAATGTTTAGAAAGAAGGTACTTATATGATTAAATATAGTATCCGTGGTGAAAACCTAGAAGTAACAGAAGCAATTCGTGATTATGTAGTTTCTAAACTCGAAAAGATCGAAAAGTATTTCCAACCAGAGCAAGAGTTGGATGCACGTGTGAATTTGAAAGTTTACCGTGAGAAAACAGCAAAGGTTGAAGTAACAATTCCACTTGGATCTATTACTCTTCGTGCAGAAGATGTTTCTCAAGATATGTATGGTTCTATCGATCTTGTAACAGATAAAATTGAACGTCAGATTCGTAAAAATAAGACTAAAATCGAACGCAAGAATAAAAATAAAGTTGCGACAAGTCAACTCTTTACAGATGCTCTAGTTGAAGATGCAGATGTTGTGCAACCCAAAGTCGTTCGTTCAAAACAAATTGATTTGAAGCCAATGGATTTAGAAGAAGCCCTTCTTCAAATGGATTTATTGGGACATGATTTCTTTATCTATGTAGATGTAGAAGATCAAACAACTAATGTTTTGTATCGTCGAGAAGATGGTGAAGTTGGTTTGCTCGAAGTAAAAGAATCATAAAATTGAAATAACTAATAAGAGTGGTTTACTGATTTGTAAACCACTTTTTCTTGTGCCTATAAGTAAGTAGAAAAACGAGGAAATCCTTGATAAAACAGTCAGAATCAGCCCCTATAATCTGAACTTATAGGGGTGTTTATATTTATTAAGTAGACAAAATAATACCCTAAGGGATAGAATGGGGTTGTCAACAAATAGCGAATACAAAAATGTAAGCGCTCTTATAACAAATAAAGGAGTCATGACTATGGCAACAAAAGAAGAAATTTTACGCGAACTATATCCTGAGGACCTTTTTCACTATGCGGATGGTCTAACTTTAGGTGAAGCGGAGGTTTTACAAGAAACTCGCCGTTTGATTGAGAAACATCTCCGTCCGGTTATTAATGAATACTGGGAAAAACCTGATTTTCCTTTTGAAGAATTCTATGCTGTGGCTAAGGGCGCTCAAATTATGAACAATCCAAAATTGTTTGAAGGACGTGAGGGTAGCTGGAAACCATCTGAACTTTATATTGCTTTCTTGTATCTTGAACTTGCTCGCTTCGATGCTTCTATGGCAACATTCTACACCGTTCATGGCGGACTTTGCTACAACACAATTCTCTTGGGTGGTGATGAGCGTCAACAAAAAGAATTTCTTCCAAAACTAGCTGCATTTGATTGGCAAGGTTGCTTCGCTTTGACTGAACCTCTTTCAGGTTCTGATATTGCTGGAGGACTTGCAACTACTGCAGAACGTGTTGGAGACAAGTGGATTCTAAATGGTGAAAAACGCTGGATTGGTGGTTCAGATACTGCGGATGTCGTTCCTGTATTTGCTCGTGATGTTGCGGATGGCAAGGTGAAATGCTTTATCGTTCGTAAGGGAGATCCTGGATATCATGCGGAACCAATCCCACATAAGATTGCTCTTCGTTGTGTCCGCAATGGCCATATTACTATGAAGAATGTAGAGGTTCCAGATTCAGACCGTTTGGTAAATATCAATGGTTTTGGTGATGTAGCCCGTATCTTGACCTTCACTCGTGCGGACGTTGCTCACATTGCTATGGGAGTGACTTGTGGATCTTATGTAGCAGCTCTTAAATATGCTAAAGATCGTGAACAGTTCAAACGTCCAATTGCCAAATTCCAAATTGTTCAAGAAAAATTGGCTCGTATGCAAGCAAATGCTGTAGCAGTTATTGCTTATTCAACTCGTATTGCTGAGATGCAAGAGAAAGGTAATGAATTGATGCTTAACTCTGCTCTTGCTAAGATGCACAATTCCTTGGTGATGCGCGAAACAGTTGCCCTTGCTCGTGAAACTTGCGGAGGTAATGGTATTACACTTGAGACAGACGTTGCTCGTTTCTTTGCAGATGCTGAATCAATCTATACCTATGAAGGTTCACACGAAGTGAATGCCTTGATTGTTGGTCGTGAAATTACTGGACTAGGTGCCTTTGTTTAATGTCAGAAGGGCGATTGAAGGATTTCTGTTCAATCGTCCTTGCTTCATGCACTGGATTTTTGTAAAATAAGAAGGAGAAAATAATGATATCTAAGGTGATGATTATTGGTTCTGGTCAAATGGGAAGCGGAATTGCTCAAGTATTTGCTCAGGCTGGTTTTACAGTTTACTTAAACGATATTAAAGAAGAATTTGTTCAAAGAGGCTTGAATAATATCACAAAACAATTGGAACGTTCAGTTGAAAAAGGACGGATGTCTGCGGATGAGAAGGATCAGGTATTGGCCAATTTGCTTCCATCTGTTTCATATGAAGATGCGAAACAAGTCCAATTGGTGATTGAAGCTGCAACTGAGAATCGTGAGATTAAGTTGAATATTTTCAAACAATTGGATGAATTGACAGATCCTAAAACTATCTTAGCATCAAACACATCCTCTTTGTCAATCACGGATATAGCTGCTGCTACTAAACATCAAGAGCGCGTGATTGGAATGCACTTCTTTAATCCTGCCCCAATCATGAAACTTGTAGAGGTTATTAAGGCCTTGCAGACTTCAGAAGAAGTGGTTCAGGCGGTTCGTGAACTGACAGTGAAAATTGGTAAAACACCAGTTGATGTTAAAGATTCTTATGGTTTTGTTGTGAACAGAATTTTGATTCCTATGATCAATGAAGCCATTTACATTCTAGGTGAAGGAGTGGCTAGTGCCGAAGAAATCGATGAAGCGATGAAACTTGGTGCAAATCATCCTATTGGACCTTTGGCTCTTGCTGACTTGATTGGGTTGGATGTTTGTTTGGCTATTATGGGCGTCCTAAACCAAGGGTTTGGTGATCAAAAATACCGTCCTGCCCCTCTTCTTAAGAAAATGGTCGAAGCAGGAAAATTGGGACGGAAGACAAAAGAAGGTTTCTTTACTTACTAGACACTGATGGAGGTAGTCATGAAAGACGTAGTTATTGTTTCGGCAGTGCGAACACCTTTAGGTTCCTTTGGCGGGAGCTTGAAGAATGTTTCTGCTGTTGATTTGGGATCTTTGGTAATTAAGAGTGCTTTGGAAAAAGCGAATATTAAACCAGAGCAGGTAGATGAAGTGATTATGGGGAATGTCCTAGGCGCAGGTTTAGGTCAAAACGTAGCTCGTCAAATGAGCATTCACGCAGGACTCCCTGAATTTACACCAGCCTTTACTATCAACAAGGTTTGTGGTTCCGGTTTGAAGGCAGTGCAGTTGGCTGCTCAAGCGATTCGATGCGGCGATGCAGATATTATCGTAGCTGGTGGTGCAGAAAACATGAGTCAGGCGCCATACGTTTTGCCAAGTTTCCGTTGGGGTGGTCGTATGGGAGATTCGAAAGTGGTAGATACCATGATTAAGGACGGTTTGTCTGATGCCTTTAACGAATACCATATGGGGATTACAGCTGAGAATGTGGCAGAAGAATATGGTATTAGCCGAGATGATCAAGATGCGCTTGCTTTGGAATCACAAAAACGAGCAGTGGCGGCTATAGAATCTGGACGCTTTAAGGAAGAGATTGTTCCGGTGGTCATTCCTCAACGTAAAGGCGATCCTATCGTCTTTGATACAGATGAATTTCCTAGAAAAGATGCTAGCTTGGAGAGTCTGTCTAAGCTACGTCCTGTTTTCAAAAAAGACGGTTCTGTTACAGCAGGAAATGCCTCAGGTATCAATGACGGGGCGGCGGCTGTCTTGGTCATGAGTGCTGAAAAAGCTGAAGAATTAGGACTTCCAGTCATTGCGCGAATTCGTTCGTATGCAAGTGCAGGTTTGGATCCTAAGATTATGGGATGTGGACCGATTTATGCGACTCGCAAAGCTCTAGAAAAAGGCAATTTGACAGTTGATGATCTTGACTTGATCGAGTCAAATGAAGCCTTTGCTGCTCAGGCTTGTGCGGTTGGGAAAACACTTGGCTTCAACACAGATATTGTCAACGTCAATGGTGGCGCCATTGCTCTTGGTCACCCAATTGGGGCTTCCGGTTGCCGTATCCTAGTAACGCTGGTACATGAGATGATGAAACGTGATGCTAAAACTGGGTTAGCAACTCTATGTATCGGAGGAGGGATGGGAACAGCCCTCATCGTTGAACGTTAGTTATTAGAAAACTGAACGTCAGTTCCTCTTTTTCAATATTACGATTACAAAATGAGATATTGATCCGATCTCATAGTTACATACCTTATCAAGTGTCTTTCTCCGAAAGTGCTTGATAAGGTATTTTTGCTTTTCCTAAGACTTTGAGAGTAGATTGAATGGCTCTATTCTATAAGCTGGACTTATAGGTCTATAAATAAAGATTAAGTAGACGGATAGGGAAAAAAGGATTATGATGAAAATGTAAGCTCTTACATTTTGTGTTGGTATTTGTTGACGCTGTACTCTGTACTCAAAATAAATCAAGTAGGAGCAAAACAATGAGTAAAACTGTTTTATTAGAGGTTAAGAATGGTCTTGGCTATCTAACAATTAACCGTCCATCGGCTTTGAACGCTTTAAGTTCAGAAGTCTTAAAGGATTTGAATCTCGTTTTAGACCAAATTGAAGCTAGCGAGGACATTCGTGTTGTCATCGTGACTGGTCAAGGGGAAAAAGCATTTGTCGCTGGAGCAGACATTAAAGAGATGGACCAAATGTCTCCAATTCAGGCTCATGAATACATGACCTATGCGAACGACACCTTTACCCGTTTATCTGAATTGACTCAACCAACTATTTCAGTATTGAATGGGTATGCTTTGGGAGGCGGTCTAGAATTAGCTCTTTCAACTGATATCCGAATCGGCTATGACAAGACAATGGTTGGCTTCCCTGAAGTTGGCTTGGGAATCATTCCTGGTTTTGCAGGTACCCAAAGAATGTCTCGTTTGATTGGTACTAGTAAAACAAAGGAATTAATCTTCACTGCTAGAATGGTTAAAGGGCAGGAAGCATATGATCTTGGAATTCTTAACAAGTTGGTAGCAGCAGAAGAACTATTGCCTGCGGCAGAAGAGCTAGCAGCAGCGATTATGGAAAATGCACCGCTAGCAGTTGAAAAAGCTAAACATATTATCCAAGTTGGCTCAGAACTCCCTCTGAAAAATGCTATTCGTTTGGAAACAGAAGCAGAAGCTCTACTCTTCTCAACAGAAGATAAGGTAGAAGGAATGCGCGCTTTTGTTGAAAAACGCAAAGCTGTCTTTCAACGTAAATAAGAGAGGAGATAGGTTATGAAAGTTGTAACATTGTCTGAAGCTATTTCCTTGATTCATTCAGGAGATAAAGTTGGTATTTCTGGATTTCTTGGAGTTGGAGAACCATTTGAGTTAATTGAGGAACTGGTTCGTCAAAACCAGCAAGATTTGACCTTGGTGTCTGTTGTAACTTCTCAACCCGGTAAGGAAGTTGGAGTTGGTCGTCTTTGTGAAAACCATCAGGTTACAAAATACATTGCAGCCCATGTAGGGACATCTGCTGCTGCTCAGCATGATTATTTCTCAGGAACCATGAAAGTGGAGTTCACTCCAATGGGAACTGTCGTAGAACGCTTGCATGCTGCTGGTGCGGGTCTTGGAGCAGTCTTAACGCCAACAGGTGTAGGAACAATTCTTGAAGATGAGCACGAAAAAGTAACTCGAAATGGAAAAGAATATTTGATTTATGATCCATTGAAAATCGATGTTGCCTTGATTAAAGCTACTAAGGCGGATAAGTATGGCAACCTTTATATAGATGGGACTACTAAAAACATCTCTCTTCAACTCGCTCTAGCGGCTGACACAGTCATTGTTGAGACAAACGAGTTGGTTGAAGCCGGAGAAATTGATCCAAATGATATTTACATCCCTGGTATCCTAGTTGACTATGTCGTTCAAGGATTGACACCACAAGAGCATCATCAGATGATGGGAGATCTGTGGACAGAGACAAAGAAACTGGCGGGGGTGAAGTAAAATGAAAGCAAAAGAGATTATCGCAAGACGTGTAGCACTTGAATTTAAAGATGGAGATGTGGTCAATCTTGGTTTTGGGATTCCAAATGCCTCTGCTGATTACATTCCTGAAGGTGTAAATGTTATTTTACAGGCAGAAAATGGCGCTCTTCGATTTGGGGAAACACCTACCAAGGACAACTATAATGCCAATTTAGCGAACTCTGGTGGAGCTCCTATTACATTGTTGCCAGGAGCAGCCTTGTTTGATCTACAAACTTCCTTTGCCATTATTCGTGGTGGACACGTGGATGCAACCGTTCTTGGAGCTCTTGAAGTCAGTCAAGATGGAAGCATTGCGAACTGGATTATCCCAGGGAAATTTGCTCCTGGTATGGGTGGCGCAATGGACTTATTGGTAGGAGCTAAGCGCGTAATCGGGGCTATCCAACATACAACTGCTGATGGGGAATCTAAGTTGTTGAAAGAATGTACCTTGCCACTTTCAGCTAAGGGAGTGTTAGATCTCGTTATTACTGATTTAGCTGTTTTTGGATTCAAAGATGGTAAATTCTTATTGAAAGAGTTGGCTCCTGGTGTGACATTAGAAGAAGTTCTTGAAAAAACAGCTGGGGAAGTCATTGTCTCAGAAGACCTAAAAACAATGCCGATTTAAGCAAAAAAAGAGCTATTTTCTACTTATTGTGTTATGATATAAACTAGATAGTATTGTAAGCGCTTTATATACAACGTTAAAATGAAGTATTCGAAATGTTATTTCGATAAAAAGTCAGTAGACAACTATCAAACACTAGAATAGTTGTCTAATTGACTTACTAAAATAGTGAAGGAAAGCTAGGTGATGGGTAAGTGGATATTATCCAAATGAACTATTTCATCAATATCATAGAATGCGGATGCAACCTTTCCATTGCTGCAAAGAAGATTCACATTAGTCAATCAGCCTTGAGTCAATTCGTGACAAATTTTGAAGCAGCTGAAGGGGTTCAATTATTCAATCGCAAGAATGGAAGATTAGAAAGTTTAACAGAGGCGGGACGCAAAATTTATCGTTATGCGACCGAGATTGTGAATCGACACGAAGAAATGCTTTCCATGATCCATATAGAAGCTCAAAAGCAAAAAGGCACCATTAATTTTGGTATTCCGTCCTTGATTTTACGAGTTTATTTTGCTAGTGCCTTGCCTCATTTTCTGAAAAATAATCCTCATATCCATATCCAGGTTACGGAAGGTGGAGGGAAGGAAATTCGTCAAAAAATGGTTGATGGAGATTTGAATCTCTCTATTCTGATAGAGCCTACGAGCCTGGATGCTAAAAAATATGAACAACATATCATTCAATTGGATGAATACGTTGCTTATATGGATAAGGATCATCCGCTAGCTCAGAAAAGCTTGTTGGAATGGTCTGATATTGCTGGTTATGAATTGGCAACCTTCAACAAAACATTTACGACTTATGATTTAGTGACAGAAAAACTTCGTTCACAACGAATTGAGGCTAAATTTGCTTATCTTTCCTCTACTTGGGACTTCCTAGTTGAATCAACTCATCAGACAGATTTGATTGCCCTTTTGCCAAGGCCGGTTGAATATTTTGTGGATAAGAGTCGTTTTAAGGCGGTTAGATTCAAGGATCCGATTCCATTTAATATTTGGTTTTGTAGACCCTATAAAAACTCCTACAATGAAGTAGAGTCTTATGTGTATGAAGAATTGTTGAAAGATTATTACCAACCGTTTTCTGACAACTAAGATGAGGTGAATGCGATGACCTATAATGACGTGCTGGCACGAGAATTGAAGGCAGATGTGAAAGTGTTGATTCGGGACTATCTTAAGTCTCATGAGGATGAACAACAGTTCCCTAGAGAATTGCTTTATCAGTTTATTGAGCAATTTGATATCTTTTCCTTGCTTTTAGATAGTCAAGATTCTGTTTTGAGAACCGAGTTTTTAACCTTTATTCGCTTGATTTCAAAAGATTTTCCTGCTTTTTCTGCTGTTCTACTAACTCAGGCATGTTATGGTATCTATCCTATTTTACGATATGGGAGTCAGGAACAAAAATCGCGTTATGTAGAACCATTAGTAAGGGGAGAAATCTTAGCTGGCTTGGGATTTTCTGAAGGAAAATTGATGGACAGCTTGGAGGTTATTGCAACAACTGCAAGGAAAACAGAAACAGGTTGGTCTTTAACTGGGAAGAAGTCAATTGTATCAAATTGCCGCTATACAGATATTTTGTTAATCTTAGCCAAGGTTCAGGAAGCTAACGGAGAAGATGGATACGGATTTTTCATTGTTGATACGACTCGACCGGGAGTTGCTTTTGGAGATGATATTGCAAAACCTGGTTTACAGGGTTTGCCTGTGAATTCGGTAACTTTTGATCAGGTCATATTGCCAGAAGATAGTCTGCTAGGATTGACGCTAAATGGGGAAACTCAGTTAAATGATATTATCAAAAAATTACAGCTAGGATTAAGCGCAATCTCTATTGGTATCTCTGAGGGAGCTTTTGAAACAGGTCTGGCTTTTGTAAAGGTCAAAAGAAGATTTGGGAAACCATTAATCGATGCGACAGTCTATCAACATCAATTCGCAGACTTGTATACTAAGCTGTGTGCGGCTGAATCTTACTTTGCTTCCTACAAGGATAGGATGAAGGCGGATTCTCTCTTTGTATCTCAGATAAAACTTTATACGACAAAAGTAGCAATTGAGATTTCTGAGGAAATTATTAGATTAATTGGACCTCTTCAAACCTTGGATGACATCCCCATAGACCGTTATCTAAAGGATGCCAAAACGATTGAAATCTATGGAAAATCTGGGGATTCGATTCGTAAAAGAATAGCAGCCCAATGGATAAAGGAGTAAAGCATGGCAGAACTCACCTTACAGGAATATCAATTTCATGATATGAAACTGACATGGCTACGTGGAGCCGATAAATTGACGGATGCAGGGACTCTTTTTGGTCCGGTTCCGAAAGTTGTGTGGTCTCGTTACTACCCAACAAATGATGCTAATATGATGGCAGAATTGACGGATCCTATTTTGATCCAGTACAAGGGTAAAAATTACTTGATAGATGCAAGTTTTGATACAGCAAAATTATCTGATAAACAAAGGCGCAACTTAGGAATCTTAACTGAAAGTCGGGTAGAAGAAAGTTTATCTCTTTTAGGACTATCGCCTGAAGATATTGACATCGTGCTGATGACACATATGCATCATGATCATTCTGGTGGCTTGACGCGTGTGAATGATCAAGGAGAGTTGGTTTCCAAGTATCCAAACGCTAAGATTATTGTGAATGATGTCGAATGGTATGAGATGAGAAACCCTAATAATCGAACACGAGGAACTTATCTGAGAGAGAATTGGGAACCGATTCAAGATCAGGTGACGACTTTCTCAGAGTATATCAATGTCATTCCAGAAATCCAAATGATTCACACAAGTGGTCACAGCAATGGCCACAGTATTATCTTGCTCAAACAGGGGAAAGATACGATGATCCACATGGGGGATTTGATGTTATCACATGTTCATCGAAATCCTCTCTGGGTTCCAGCAGTTGATGATTATCCTATGAAATCCATTTTAGCCAAAGAGAAATGGTTGCGTCAGGCTTTTGAGAATCATTACAAGTTTTTCTTTTATCATGATCAATTTTTCGCGGTGGTAGAGTTTGATAAGGAAGGGAAGGAGTTGGTAGATTATGTTCTACGTTCTCGCCCCCCACTTATTCCTTTTACAGATGAGCAGGATCGTAAGCCAGACTTTTTAGGATAGCAGAATATGAGGAGACAAATGTAACATTTTCTTGTTGACGGGGATATTGGTGCACTATGCATCCATTTGCCAACAAGAATCAACAGAAAATAAAAGGAGGACTCATATGTCAATTACAAAACTTTTACAGATTCAATATCCAATTTTCCAAGGGGCCATGGCTCAAATCTCCCACTATCAACTAGCAGCAGCTGTTTCTGAGGCTGGAGGATTAGGAATTATTGCGTCAGGTGGTATGACTGGAGAGCAGTTGCGAGAAGAAATTCGTGAATTGAGAAAGTTGACAGATAAGCCTTTTGGTGTCAACATTATGTTGATGATGAAAAACATCAAGGATATTGTGACTGTTATCATCGAAGAAAAGGTTCCGGTGGTAACTACAGGTGCAGGAACACCTAAGCATATCATGCCTTACTTGAAAGAAGCAGGAATCAAGGTTATTCCAGTTATTGCCAGTGTCAAGCATGCTCAAAAAATGGAAGAATTGGGAGTTGATGCTGTAATCGCTGAGGGTTCAGAAGCTGGTGGGCATATCGGAGAGACCAATACAATGGCTCTTATCCCGCAAATCGTTGATGCGGTATCAATTCCGGTCATTGCTGCCGGAGGTGTGGCAGATGGCCGAGGGCTGGCTGCTGCGATTGCCCTAGGTGCACAAGGAGTTCAAATGGGAACAGTTTTTCTTGCTTCAGAAGAATGTCCAATTTCTCCAGCCTATAAAGAAGCTATTTTGGCGGCAAGTGATACAGCGACTGCGGTTACAGGTCGCATTGCGGGAGCGCCAGTTCGTTGTATTCGCAATGAGATGACAGATCACTATATTGAATTAGAGCAGAAAGGTACAAACCGAGAGGAACTGGAAGAAATTACGATCGGTTCCCTATCTAAGGCTGTCTATGAAGGTGATACAGTTCATGGTTCAATGATGAGCGGACAAATTGCAGGTTTGGTGAAAGACATCAAACCATGTAAGTCTATTTTAGAATCAATTGTGAAACAGGCGCAAGAGCGCCTACAAGACATTCGACTAGAATTAGGTGAATAATGTAATCTAGGCGGAAGATTCTGCACTGATGTGGAAAAAGGAGAGCGAGGCATTTGCTCTCCTTTTTTATGTATGGTTTCTTTAAGAGTATCTTACTATAATAAAAGCAGTGCTTTCTCTTTAAAGGTCGCTTTTTAAGGGCATTTGTGATATAATAATGCGCAAGAGGTTTAGAATGAAAAAAAATAATTTAACTCCGAATTCTGCGATTCTACTAGGGATTGCAACTTTCGGAACCTTAACAATGCTGATTATTTTTTCACAAAATAATGTTGTAACAATCAGTGTCTTGTTTTTATTTGTACTTCTTTATCTGCTTTTATTTGTCTGGCAAAAAAAACAGTATGAAAAGAGCGAAATTGAACAAATCCAATACGTAAATCATCAAGCTGAAAATAGCTTGAGTACTTTGCTTGATCAAATGCCGGTGGGAGTCCTGAAATTAGACTTATCTAGTGGCGAAGTGGAATGGTTTAATCCCTATGCTGAGCTGATTTTGACGAATGAAGAAGGGGAAATTGATGTTGAATTAATTCAAACCATCATCAAGGCTTCTGTTGGGAATCCTGGTTCGTATGCTACCTTGGGCGAAACACGATATGCTGTTCATATGGACAAGGCTTCGGGTGTTTTGTATTTCTTTGATGTTTCTGGGGAGTACGAAGCGACTGTCGAATTGGTAACTAGTCGTCCAGTCATTGGGGTCATCTCAGTGGATAATTACGATGATTTGGAGGATGCGACGTCTGACTCTGATATCAGCCATATCAATAGCTTTGTAGCTAATTTTGTTTCAGAATTTGCTAGTAAGTATGCTATGTTTTCTCGCCGTGTGGGGATGGATCGTTTTTATTTATTCACAGATTACACAGTACTCGAGGAATTGATGAATGATAAATTCTCTGTTATTGATAGTTTCCGAGAAGAATCAAAACAGAGGCAACTGGCCCTAACCTTAAGTATGGGATTTTCTTATGGTGATGGAAATCATGAAGAGATAGGAAAAATTGCCTTGCTCAACTTGAACTTAGCAGAAGTTCGCGGTGGTGACCAGGTGGTGGTCAAGGAAAATGATGAGACCAAGAATCCAGTCTACTTCGGTGGAGGAACTGCTGCGTCTATCAAACGTACTCGTACACGTACGAGAGCCATGATGACAGCCATTTCTGATAAGATTCGAAGTGTTGACCAAGTTTTTGTAGTCGGTCATAAAAATCTAGATATGGATGCTTTGGGCTCTGCTGTTGGTATGCAGTTGTTTGCAAGTAATATTATTGAGAACAGTTATGCTGTCTACGATACAGACCATATGCCAGCAGATATCGAACGTGCTATTCAGTTCTTGAAGAAGGAAGATGTCACGAAACTTTTATCTCTTACAGATGCGATGAAGCTAGTTACAAACCGTTCATTATTGATTCTGGTGGATCATTCCAAGACGGCTTTAACCTTGTCAAAAGATTTTTATGATTTGTTCACTCAAACTATTGTTATTGACCATCATAGACGTGATCAGGATTTCCCTGAGAATGCAGTCATCACCTATATTGAAAGTGGAGCAAGTAGTGCCAGTGAGCTGGTCACAGAATTGATTCAGTTCCAAAATTCTAAGAAAAATCGTTTGAGTCGTATGCAGGCCAGTGTTTTGATGGCTGGTATGATGCTGGATACCAAGAATTTCACATCTCGCGTGACGAGCCGAACCTTTGATGTGGCTAGCTACCTGAGAACACGGGGAAGTGACAGTATTGCTATTCAGGAGATTGCTGCGACAGATTTTGAAGAGTATCGTGAGGTAAATGAACTCATTTTACAAGGTCGTAAGTTAGGTTCAGATATCTTGATTGCCCAAGCTAAGGACTCAACCACTTATGACACCGTTGTTATTAGTAAGGCTGCTGATGCTATGTTAGCTATGTCCGGCATTGAGGCTAGTTTCGTTCTGGCAAAAAATACACAAGGATTTATCTCTATCTCGGCTCGAAGTCGTAGTAAAATCAATGTGCAACGCATTATGGAAGAGCTGGGTGGTGGAGGTCACTTTAATCTAGCAGCTGCGCAAATCGAGGATATGAGTTTGTCGGAAGCGGGAGAAAAATTGACTCAACTAATCTTGGAAGAACTAAAGGAAAAGGAGAAAGAAGAATGAAAGTAATCTTTTTAGCAGATGTTAAAGGAAAAGGGAAGAAAGGCGAAATTAAGGAAATGCCAACTGGCTACGCTCAAAACTTCCTGATTAAAAAGAATTTGGCCAAGGAAGCAACTGCTCAAGCAGTGGGTGAGTTGCGTGGAAAACAAAAATCAGAAGAAAAGGCTCATGCTGAAATGATTGCTGAAGCAAAAGCCATCAAGGCTAAGCTTGAGGCAGAAGAAACAGTTGTAGAGTTTGTTGAAAAGGTTGGACCAGATGGCCGTACATTTGGTTCCATCACTAACAAGAAAATTGCAGAAGAATTGCAAAAGCAGTTTGGTATTAAGATTGACAAACGCAATATTCAAGTGCAAGCACCAATTCGAGCAGTAGGTTTGATTGATGTACCAGTGAAGATCTATCAAGATGTTACAAGTGTCATCAATCTTCGTGTAAAAGAAGGCTAAGTTTACAACTTCTTGACAAGATTGTAAAAGGAAGGAAAGTCGGATGGCAGAAGTAGAGGAACTGCGAGTTCAACCTCAGGATATTTTAGCAGAACAATCTGTTTTGGGGGCTATTTTTATAGATGAGAGTAAGCTCGTTTTTGTCCGAGAATACATTGATTCTCGTGACTTCTTTAAGTATGCTCATCGATTGATTTTCCAAGCGATGGTAGATTTGTCGGATCGTGGGGAAGCAATTGATGCGACTACAGTTCGGACGATTTTGGATAGTCAAGGGGATCTCCAAAATATTGGCGGCCTGTCCTATCTTGTCGAAATTGTCAACTCTGTACCAACCTCAGCTAATGCGGAATATTATGCTAAAATCGTAGCCGAAAAGGCCATGCTACGTCGCTTGATTTCCAAGTTGACAGAGTCTGTCAACCAAGCCTATGAAGCTTCTAAGCCTGCAGATGAAATCATCGCTCAGGCTGAAAAGGGGCTTATTGATGTTAGCGAAAACGCCAATCGTAGTGGGTTCAAGAACATCCGAGATATTCTAAATATCAACTTTGGGAACCTAGAAGTTCGGTCACAACAAACAACGGATATCACTGGTATTGCAACGGGTTACCGTGATTTGGACCATATGACGACAGGTCTCCACGAGGAGGAGCTGATTATCCTAGCGGCGCGTCCAGCGGTTGGTAAGACAGCCTTTGCCTTAAATATTGCTCAGAACATCGGTACCAAGTTGGATAAGACGGTTGCTATCTTTTCACTGGAAATGGGTGCGGAAAGTCTAGTAGACCGTATGTTGGCGGCAGAAGGCTTGGTGGAGTCCCATTCTATCCGAACGGGTCAATTGACTGATGAGGAGTGGCAAAAGTATACCATTGCTCAAGGGAACCTAGCCAACGCGAGTATCTATATCGATGATACGCCAGGGATTCGGATCACGGAAATTCGTTCGCGGTCACGCAAACTGGCTCAAGAAACGGGCAATCTAGGATTGATTTTGATAGACTACCTACAGCTTATTACAGGGACTGGTCGTGAGAACCGCCAACAAGAAGTTTCTGAAATTTCTCGTCAGTTAAAAATTCTAGCCAAGGAATTGAAAGTTCCAGTCATTGCTCTTAGTCAGTTATCTCGTGGAGTGGAACAGCGTCAGGATAAGAGACCAGTCTTGTCTGATATTCGTGAATCGGGTTCTATCGAGCAGGATGCGGATATCGTAGCTTTTCTATACCGTGACGACTACTACGATCGTGCGGGTGAAGAAGAGGAAGGAATTCCAAATAATAAGGTTGAGGTTATCATCGAGAAAAACCGTAGTGGAGCTCGCGGAACGGTGGAATTGATTTTCCAAAAAGAATACAATAAATTTTCAAGTATTTCAAAGAGGGAGGCATAAGATGTCAGATGCATTTACAGATGTAGCCAAGATGAAAAAAATCAAAGAAGAAATCAAGGCACATGAGGGACAAGTCGTTGAAATGACTTTGGAAAATGGCCGTAAGCGCCAAAAAAATAGATTGGGTAAGCTAATTGAGGTTTATCCATCTCTATTTATCGTTGAATTTGGGGATGTTGAGGGAGATAAACAAGCTAATGTCTATGTTGAATCCTTCACCTACTCAGATATCTTGACAGAAAAGAACTTGATTCGCTATCTAGACCAAGAATCCTAAAATGAGGTGAGCTTTGCTCACTTTTTTCTTTTTCTCCCGAATAGTATAAACGAGGGTAACCTCGGAAATATATATTATTAAGGAGAATGAATGACGTTTTTTAAATCAGGAGTTAAGAAGAGTAGATGTACTCAGTTGAGTGTAGGGCTGGCTACTTTGTTTGTTACAAGTACCTTTTTGTTTGGTGGAGAATCGGTTCAAGCTGATAGTGTAGCGCGTGGAGATGACTATCCGCTTCACTACAAAAATGGTAGTGTTGAAATCGATCAGTGGCGGATGTATTCTCGCCAGTGTACCTCTTTTGCGGCCTTTCGTTTGAGTAGTGTAAATGGCTTTGAGATTCCTCCTGCTTACGGAAATGCGAATGAATGGGGACATCGTGCAAGGCGAGAAGGCTACCGTGTGGATACTAAGCCAGAAGTTGGAGCTATTGCTTGGTCGACAGAAGGTTATTATGGGCACGTGGCCTGGGTATCAAATGTATCAGGGGATACGATTGAAATCGAAGAGTATAACTATGGGGTTCGAGAAAAGTATAACCGTCGAAAAGTCAAGGCTAGTTCGATGACAGGTTTTATTCATTTCAGGGATTTATCCGCTACCCATAGTGTGAGTGAGGGTTCTCGTAACTCAGAGCTTCCGTCCAGAGGGACAATAGTATTCACGGGGAAATCGCCGATTATGGACCAACCGTCAAGTACAGGACAGGTTATTGATTACTATTATGCTGGTGAGAGTGTGAGTTATGATCAAGTTCTTGAAAAGGATGGTTATAAGTGGCTCGGCTATCTATCCTACAGTGGTGCTAGAAGATATGTGCAGTATGCAGAGTTAAGCAATACAGAGAAAGGCTGGAAAAAAGAAGGAGGGAGTTGGTATTACCGAGAGAATGGTAAGCTAGTGATAGGCTGGAAAAAAGTTAACGACAATTGGTATCATTTAAAAGAAAATGGGGCCATGTCAACTGGCTGGATTAAGGATGGCTCTCACTGGTATTATCTAAAGGCTTCAGGTGAGATGCAGACGGGATGGCTCAAGGAAAATGGAACATGGTATTATTTGGAGAGTTCAGGGGCTATGAAGTCTAGCCAGTGGTTCCAAGTAGGAGGAAAGTATTACTACGTTAATGCTTCAGGGGCTTTAGCAGTGAATACCACTGTGGATGGCTACAGACTCGACAGTAATGGGGTAAGAATAGGAAGTGTTTTTTAAACATCATACAAGCTTTCTTCTTGGTCATAAAATTTTAAAATTGATATCGAATTAGTTGACGTTCTTTAAATAGTATAATATAATAATATTAAAAACTATAAAAGAGGCTTTGTCTAATGGACAAGAAGAAAGTTATTTTAACAAGTTTAGCAAGCGCAGCTGTATTGGGTGCTAGTGTACTCGTTTCACAGCCTTCAGTAGTTAAGGCAGATGAAGGGAAAGTAGAAGAGCAGGCAGTTGCTCCTGCACAACCACAAGCTGGAACAGAAGGGGAGAGCGTTGCTCAAACCGAAAAGGAATCAGAAAACGCTAGCCCAGCTAATCCTAACGCGACAAATCCAGCTAAGATGACCAAAGAAGAGTTGATGAAGGCTTTGGATGAACTTGAGGAACAGGCTATCAGTGATATTGAGGATAAGGAAGCAATAGAGGACAAAGAGGATGCAGCTGAAGCTGTGAAGGAATATATTGGTAAGATGTATATTTCAGATACTCTTGAGTCTGGAGAGCTTAGCTTAGATAATATCATCGCTGAATTGCCAGAAGGTGCAGAAGATAAGGCAGTGGTAACAGATCCTGAAGTTCAAACTAATAAAAAATTATCTACCGAGGAGAAGGCTCTACTAGATCAGGCTGAAAAAGATGCAAAAGAACAAGTGTCTCAAGCGACAGATGCTTTGGTTCAAGCCCTAGAATCTCTTGAAAATGCTGTAATTGAAGATATTAAAAAAGACGCTTCAATCACCGATAAAGAAGCGGCTATCAAAGAAGCCAAAGAAGAGATTGGTAAAGAAGATCTTTTGAAGGCTATCGCAGATGAGGATTTGGAGAGTGGTGATGTTATTGTAGACTGGCCAGCAGATACGAGCGAGCACAAAACAGTAGCTGAACCTGTATCAGAATTCACAGATGAAGACCAAGCTAAACTCACTGCAGCCGACAAGGAAGCAGCGGAAGAGGCAGCCAAAGTTCGCTCAGATTTAATCGCTACCTTAGAAAAAATCGAAAAATCAACCATCGACGATATCAACAAGGATGCCACTATCACTGATAAGGAAGCAGCGATCAAAGAAGCTAAAGAAGAGATTGGCAAAGATGCTATCCTGAAAGCCCTTGAAGAAGGTGACATCGAAGCGTCAGACTTGTTAGATGATTTCTTAGCAGAAGACAGCGATAAGGTAACACCAGCCGAAGCGATGAGCCAAGAAGATTTCTCAAGTCAAGACCAAGCTAAACTTGCAGCAGCAGATAAGGAAGCAGCAGAAGAAAATAGTGATGCGAAAAAACTTGAGCTAAGTAAATTAGAAGAGCAAGTTGCTAAGATTAAGGCGCAATTATCAAGTTTACAAGTTTCTGGTGACAAGAATAGTCAAGTAAAAGACTTGCAACAAGCTTTAGTAGACTATGAGGATGCTATTAAGATTCTAAGTAGTGTCATGTCAGCTGTTCTTGAAATTGAAGACTTTAAAGGTGGGGTGAACGCAGTAGAAGCTGCAACTGCAGAGTTGCCAGAATACAACAAAGGTGTAAATGCGGTAGAAGCTGTTGTAAATGAACTCCCAGCCTATGGCGAAAGTGGCACTCCAGCTGTAGCAAACGTTCCAGCCTATGGCGAAAGTGGCGTCCCAGCTGTAGCGAATGTTCCAGTTTATGCAGAAACAGGTACTCCGGCAGTGGCTACTATTCCAGCCTATGCTGAAAAGATTGAACCTGCAGTAAATGAAGTTCCAGAATACACTGGCAGTGTAGCTCCTTTGGCTACAAACCCTACTCTTGGAACTGAACAAGATCGTACCTACAAAGCGCCTGCAGCAATAGATGAGCAACTCCTTCCAAATACAGGAAGCCAAGATGCTTCAGCAGTCGCATCGCTAGGATTTGTTGGTCTCCTTCTTGGTTTGCTACCATTTGCAAAGAGAAAATTAAACAAATAAATCGCATAAAATCAATAAAAGAAAAGGATTTGAATAGTCCTTTTCTTTTTTATGGTGAAATAGGGACAAGTCCATGTTTTTCAGCTCTTTCCGATGGTATTTTTCCCCTCTTTCCTTTATAATGGGTGTATGGACAAGAAAAAATTATTATTAATTGATGGATCTTCTGTTGCTTTTCGAGCTTTTTTTGCGCTCTATCAGCAGTTGGATCGGTTTAAAAATGCTAATGGCCTTCATACCAATGCAATCTATGGCTTTCAACTCATGTTGAATCATGTCTTGGAGCGGGTTGAGCCCAGTCATGTTTTGGTAGCCTTTGATGCAGGTAAGACGACTTTCCGAACAGAGATGTATGCGGACTACAAGGGGGGGCGTGCTAAAACTCCAGATGAGTTTCGTGAGCAATTTCCCTTCATTCGTGAGTTGTTAGACCACCTTGGGATTCGCCATTATGAGTTGGCCCAGTATGAAGCCGATGATATCATCGGGACTCTAGGCCGTTTGGCTGAGAAGGATTCTTTTGATGTGACAATTGTTAGCGGAGATAAGGATTTGATCCAGTTGACGGATGAGCATACGGTGGTCGAGATTTCCAAGAAAGGTGTGGCTGAGTTTGAGGCCTTTACACCAGACTATCTCATGGAAAAAATGGGCCTCACACCAGCTCAGTTTATTGATCTTAAGGCTCTTATGGGGGATAAGTCTGATAATATCCCTGGTGTCACTAAAATTGGTGAAAAGACGGGTATCAAGCTCTTGCTAGAGCACGGTTCGCTTGAGGGTATTTATGAAAATATCGATGGGATGAAGGCTTCTAAGATGAAGGAAAATCTCATCAATGACAAGGAACAGGCCTTTTTATCGAAAACACTAGCGACCATTGAGACTCAGGCACCGATTGAGATTGGACTAGATGATTTGGTCTATAATGGCCCAGATGTGGAAAATCTCGGGAAATTCTACGATGAGATGGGCTTCAAACAGCTCAAGCAAGCTCTAAATGTGTCATCAACGGATGCGCCTGAAAGCTTGGATTTCGCCATCGCTGACCACGTTAGTCAAGACATGCTGAGCGCAGACTCTATCTTCCACTTTGAACTCTTTGGTGAGAATTACCATACAGATGACTTGGTTGGTTTTGCCTGGTCCTGTGGGGATAAACTTTACGCTACAGACAAACTTGAGCTCTTGCAGGAGCCGATTCTCAAGGATTTTCTAGAAAAAACACCTCTGAAAGTGTATGATTTTAAGAAAGCTAAGGTTCTTTTAAATCGCTTTGGTTTGAATTTACAGGCTCCTGCTTTTGACAGCCGTTTGGCCAAATACCTCCTCTCTACTGTCGAGAATAATGAAATTTCAACCATTGCGAATCTCTATGGCCAGACTTATTTGGTCGATGATGAGACTTTCTATGGTAAGGGGGTCAAGAGGGCAATTCCTGAACGCGAGAAATTCTTGGAGCACTTGGCTCGCAAGATTGCTGTATTGGTTGAGACTGAGCCGGTTTTACTTGAAAAACTCAGTGAACATGGACAGTTAGACCTTCTCTATGACATGGAGCAACCTCTGGCTTTTGTCCTTGCCAAGATGGAAATTGCTGGTATCAAGGTCAAAAAAGAAACCCTACTTGAGATGCAGGCTGAAAATGAGGTCGTCATTGAGCAACTCACTCAAGAGATTTACGAGTTAGCTGGTGAGGAGTTTAATATCAATTCCCCTAAGCAGTTAGGTGTCCTTCTCTTTGAAAAACTGGGTCTTCCTCTAGAGTACACCAAGAAAACCAAGACAGGTTACTCGACAGCTGTGGATGTGCTAGAGCGTCTAGCTCCTATTGCTCCGATTGTTAAAAAAATTCTAGACTACCGTCAGATTGCTAAGATTCAGTCTACCTATGTGATTGGCTTGCAGGACTGGATTTTGGATGATGGTAAGATCCACACGCGCTATGTGCAAGATTTGACTCAGACTGGGCGTTTGTCTAGTGTGGATCCTAACTTGCAAAATATCCCTGTGCGTTTGGAGCAAGGCCGTCTCATTCGTAAGGCTTTTGTACCCGAGTGGGAGGATAGTGTACTGCTCAGCTCCGACTATTCACAGATTGAATTGCGCGTCTTGGCACATATCTCTAAAGATGAGCACTTGATTAAGGCCTTCCAAGAGGGGGCAGATATCCACACCTCGACGGCCATGCGGGTCTTTGGAATTGAACGTCCTGAGGATGTGACTCCAAACGACCGTCGTAATGCCAAGGCGGTAAACTTTGGAGTGGTTTACGGGATTTCAGATTTTGGTTTGTCTAATAATTTGGGCATCAGCCGTAAAGAGGCTAAAGCCTACATCGACACTTACTTTGAACGCTTCCCAGGTATTAAAAACTATATGGATGAGGTGGTGCGTGAGGCGCGTGATAAGGGCTATGTAGAGACCCTCTTCAAGCGTCGTCGTGAGTTGCCAGATATTAATTCGCGCAACTTCAACATTCGTGGTTTTGCAGAGCGGACTGCCATCAACTCTCCTATCCAGGGTTCGGCAGCAGATATCCTCAAGATTGCTATGATCCAGCTAGACAAAGCTCTAGTTGAAGGTGGCTATCAGACTAAGATGCTGTTGCAAGTGCATGATGAAATCGTCCTCGAGGTTCCAAAATCAGAACTAGTAGCCGTCAAAGCTCTAGTGAAACAAACCATGGAAGAAGCCATCCAGCTTAGTGTTCCCCTCATTGCAGATGAAAATGAAGGAGCAACTTGGTACGAGGCTAAATAAGAGAGTTATGATAGAGTTTGAAGCATTTGCCTTCAAACTCTTTTTCAAGATTTTCTGTAAGCAGTTTCCTTGACTTTTCCTTGTATTTGCGTTACTATATGTCCATATAAGATATGGGAGTCTGTGTACAGTCTGAGAGGAAGTGTTAAACTTCGACCGCACCTGATCTGGGTAATGCCAGCGTAGGGAACGATACTTAGCCGAATTCTGCACCTTTTCCATATATGGAAGGGGTTTTCTTTTTGTCAAAAGGAAACCTGAGAAAAGGAGGTTTTTATGAAAGCAAGCATTGCCTTGCAAGTCTTGCCCCTATCGCAGGGGGTTGATCGAATTGCTATTATCAATCAGGTTATTACCTATCTGCAAGCTCAGTCCGTGACCATGGTAGTGACACCATTTGAAACGGTCTTGGAAGGGGAGTTTGATGAGCTCATGCGTATTCTCAAAGAAGCGCTAGAAGTGGCCGGGCAGGAGGCAGATAATGGCTTTGCCAATGTCAAAATAAATGTAGGAGAAATTTTAAGTATTGATGAGAAACTTGAAAAGTATACTGAGACGACACATTAGTCTTTTGGGATTTCTCGGAGTCTTGTCAATCTGGCAGTTAGCGGGAATATTCAAACTTTTACCCAAGTTTATCCTGCCAACTCCTCTTGAAATTCTCCAGTCCTTTGTTCGTGACAGAGAATTTCTCTGGCACCATAGCTGGGCGACCTTGAGAGTGGCTTTACTCGGACTAGTCTTAGGAGTCTTGATTGCCTGTATCATGGCTGTGCTTATGGACAGTCTGACTTGGCTCAATGATCTTATCTACCCTATGATGGTGGTTGTTCAGACCATTCCGACCATTGCTATAGCTCCTATCTTGGTCTTGTGGCTAGGCTATGGAATTTTGCCCAAGATTGTCTTGATAATCTTGACGACAACCTTCCCTATCATCGTCAGTATTTTAGATGGATTTAGGCACTGTGACAAGGATATGCTGACCTTGTTTAGTCTGATGCGGGCAAATCCTTGGCAAATCCTGTGGCATTTTAAAATCCCGGTCAGTCTGCCTTACTTTTATGCAGGTCTGAGGGTCAGTGTCTCCTACGCCTTTATCACAACAGTGGTGTCCGAGTGGCTGGGAGGTTTTGAAGGACTAGGTGTCTACATGATTCAGTCCAAGAAACTGTTTCAGTATGATACCATGTTTGCCATTATTATTCTGGTGTCGATTATCAGCCTTCTCGGTATGAAATTGGTTGATATTAGCGAAAAATATGTGATTAAATGGAAACGTCCCTAAGATAAGGATGTTTTAGAAAAAGAAAAGAGGAAATAAAATGAAGAAAACATGGAAAGTGTTTTTAACGCTTGTAACAGCTTTTGTAGCTGTCGTGCTGGTGGCTTGTGGCCAAGGAACTGCTTCTAAGGACAGTAAGGAAGCGGAACTCAAGAAGATTGACTTTGTCCTAGACTGGACGCCAAATACCAACCACACAGGGCTTTATGTAGCCAAAGAAAAAGGATATTTCAAAGAAGCTGGAGTGGATGTTGACTTGAAATTGCCACCAGAAGAAAGTTCTTCTGACTTGGTTATCAATGGTAAGGCACCATTTGCAGTGTATTTCCAAGACTACATGGCTAAGAAATTGGAAAAAGGGGCCGGAATCACTGCCGTTGCCGCTATCGTAGAGCACAATACATCAGGAATTATCTCTCGTAAATCTGACAATGTCAGCAGTCCAAAGGACTTAGTTGGTAAGAAATACGGTACTTGGAATGACCCCACTGAACTTGCTATGTTGAAAACCTTGGTGGAATCACAAGGTGGAGACTTTGAAAAGGTTGAAAAAGTACCAAACAACGACTCAAACTCGATCACACCAATTGCCAATGGCGTCTTTGACACTGCTTGGATTTACTACGGTTGGGACGGTATCCTTGCCAAATCGCAAGGCGTAGATGCTAACTTCATGTACTTGAAAGACTATGTCAAGGAGTTTGACTACTACTCACCCGTTATCATCGCAAACAATGACTATCTAAAAGACAACAAAGAAGAAGCTCGTAAAGTCATCCAAGCCATCAAAAAAGGCTACCAATATGCCATGGAACACCCAGAAGAAGCTGCAGATATCCTCATCAAGAATGCTCCTGAACTCAAGGAAAAACGTGACTTTGTCATCGAATCTCAAAAATACTTGTCAAAAGAATACGCAAGCGACAAGGAAAAATGGGGACAATTTGACGCTGATCGCTGGAATGCCTTCTACAAATGGGATAAAGAAAATGGTATCCTTAAAGAAGACTTGACAGATAAGGGCTTCACTAACGAATTTGTAAAATAATGACAGAAATTAGACTAGAACACGTCAGCTATGCTTATGGCGATGAAAAGATTTTAGAAGATATCAACCTGCAGGTGACTTCGGGTGAAGTGGTTTCTATCCTAGGTCCAAGTGGTGTAGGAAAGACCACCCTCTTTAACCTAATCGCTGGGATTTTAGAAGTCCAGTCAGGGAGAATTGTTCTGGACGGTGAGGAGAATCCCAAGGGGCGCGTGAGTTATATGTTGCAAAAGGATCTACTCTTGGAGCACAAGACCGTTCTTGGTAATATCATTTTGCCCCTCTTGATTCAAAAAGTGGATAAGGCGGAAGCCATTGCCCGAGCGGATGAGATCCTTGCGACCTTCCAGTTGACAGCTGTACGGGACAAGTATCCTCACGAACTTAGTGGGGGGATGCGTCAGCGTGTGGCCTTGCTTCGTACCTATCTTTTTGGGCACAAGCTCTTTCTCTTGGATGAGGCCTTTAGCGCCTTGGATGAGATGACCAAGATGGAACTTCATGCTTGGTATCTGGAAATTCACAAACAGCTACAGCTGACGACCTTGATCATTACACATAGCATCGAAGAGGCCCTCAATCTCAGCGACCGCATCTATATCTTGAAAAATCGTCCTGGGCAGATTGTTTCAGAAATTAAACTAGATTGGTCTGAAAACGAGGACAAGGAAGTCCAAAAAATTGCCTACAAACGTCAAATCTTGGCAGAATTAGGCTTAGATAAGTAGAAAAATAGGGAGTCGGTGAAGATTATTCTTTACTTGCTCCCTTTTCCTTTCAAAAAATCAAAAATTTCGGTATAATAGTCAAAGATAGTCAAGGTTCAAAGAAGGAGTTTGATTTACTATGAGATTTAAAAATACATCAGATCATATCGAAGCCTATATCAAGGCGATTTTAGACCAGTCTGGTATCGTGGAATTGCAGCGGAGCCAGTTGGCAGATACCTTTCAGGTTGTGCCAAGTCAGATCAACTATGTAATCAAGACCCGCTTTACGGAAAGTAGAGGTTACTTAGTTGAGAGCAAGCGTGGTGGTGGAGGCTACATTCGCATAGGGCGGATTGAATTTTCCAGTCATCATGAGATGCTCCGCGATTTGCTTTACTCGATTGGTGAGCGAGTTAGTCAGGAGATCTATGAGGATATTCTCCAGCTTTTGGTGGAGCAGGACTTAATGACCAAGCAGGAGATGACCTTGCTAACTTCAGTAGCAACGGATCGTGTCCTAGGGGAAGAATCCTCAGTTGTTCGTGCCAATATGCTCCGGCAGCTATTGCAAGAGGTAGATAGAAAAGAGAAGTAAGATGAACTATTCAAAAGCATTGAATGAATGTATCGAAAGTGCCTACATGGTTGCGAGCCATTTTGGAGCTCGTTATCTAGAGTCTTGGCATTTATTGATTGCCATGTCCAATCACAGTTACAGTGTGGCAGGTGCGACTCTAAATGATTATCCTTATGAAATGGACCGTTTAGAAGAGGTTGCGTTGGAACTGACTGAAACGGACTATAGCCAAGACGAAACCTTTACAGAATTACCCTTTTCCCATCGTTTGGAAGTTCTCTTTGCAGAAGCAGAGTATGTTGCATCAGTGGTCCACGCAAAGGTACTAGGGACAGAGCATGTCCTCTATGCAATCTTGCATGATGGCAATGCCTTGGCGACTCGCATCTTGGAGAGAGCAGGCTTTTCTTATGAAGACCAGAAAGATCAGGTTAGAATTGCTGCTCTTCGTCGCAATCTAGAAGAACGTGCTGGCTGGACTAGAGAAGATCTTAAGGCTTTACGTCAACGTCATCGCACAGTAACTGACAAGCAAAATTCCATGGCCAATATGATGGGTATGCCTCAAGCTCAAAGTGGTGGTCTAGAGGACTACACGCATGACCTAACGGAGCAAGCGCGTTCTGGCAAGTTAGAGCCAGTTATCGGTCGAGACAAGGAAATCTCACGTATGATTCAAATCTTGAGTCGGAAGACCAAGAATAATCCGGTCTTGGTTGGTGATGCTGGTGTCGGGAAAACAGCTTTAGCACTTGGGCTTGCCCAGCGTATTGCTAGTGGGGACGTACCAGCTGAAATGGCAAAGATGCGCGTTCTAGAGCTTGATTTGATGAATGTCGTTGCGGGGACACGTTTCCGTGGTGACTTTGAAGAGCGTATGAACAACATCATCAAGGATATCGAGGAAGATGGTAAAGTGATCCTCTTTATCGATGAACTCCACACCATCATGGGTTCTGGTAGCGGTATTGACTCGACTCTGGATGCGGCCAATATCTTGAAACCAGCCTTGGCTCGTGGAACTCTGAGAACGGTTGGTGCGACTACTCAGGAGGAATACCAAAAACATATCGAAAAGGATGCAGCCCTTTCTCGCCGTTTCGCCAAAGTGACGATCGAAGAGCCAAGCGTGGCCGACAGTATGACCATTTTACAGGGCTTGAAGGCTACCTATGAGAAACACCACCGTGTGCAAATCACAGATGAAGCGGTTGAAACAGCTGTCAAGATGGCGCATCGTTACTTGACTAGTCGTCACTTACCAGACTCTGCCATCGATCTATTGGATGAAGCGGCAGCAACAGTGCAAAACAAATCCAAGCATGTGAAAGCAGACGAATCCGACTTGACTCCAGCTGACAAGGCTCTGATGGATGGCAAGTGGAAACAAGCTGCCCAGCTAATCGCAAAGGAGCAGGAAGTCCCTGTCTATAAAGACTTGGTAACAGAATCTGAAATTTTGACTACCCTGAGTCGCTTGTCAGGTATCCCAGTTCAAAAACTGACGCAGACTGACGCCAAGAAATACCTTAATTTGGAAGCGGAACTACACAAACGTGTCATCGGCCAAGATCAAGCTGTTTCAAGTATTAGCCGTGCGATTCGCCGCAACCAGTCAGGTATTCGCAGTCACAAGCGTCCGATTGGTTCCTTTATGTTCCTAGGGCCGACAGGAGTCGGTAAGACCGAATTGGCAAAGGCTCTAGCAGAAGTCCTCTTTGATGACGAATCAGCCCTTATCCGCTTTGATATGAGTGAGTACATGGAGAAATTCGCAGCTAGCCGTCTCAATGGAGCTCCTCCGGGCTATGTAGGCTACGAAGAAGGTGGGGAGTTGACCGAGAAGGTTCGCAACAAACCTTACTCAGTGCTTCTCTTTGACGAGGTAGAAAAGGCCCACCCAGACATCTTTAATGTCCTCTTGCAGGTTCTGGATGACGGTGTCTTGACAGATAGCAAGGGACGCAAGGTGGATTTTTCAAATACCATTATCATCATGACGTCAAACCTTGGTGCGACGGCTCTTCGTGATGACAAGACTGTTGGCTTTGGCGCGAAAGACATTCGTTTTGACCAGGAAAATATGGAAAAACGAATCTTTGAAGAGTTGAAAAAAACTTATCGACCAGAGTTTATCAACCGTATTGATGAAAAGGTGGTCTTCCATAGCTTAGATAGCGAACACATGCAGGAAATTGTCAAGATCATGGTTAAACCATTGATTGCTAGCCTGGCAGAGAAGGGCATCGACTTGAAACTGCAAGCTTCAGCGTTGAAGTTACTAGCAAGCCAAGGATATGATCCAGAAATGGGAGCTCGTCCACTTCGCAGAACACTGCAAACAGAAGTGGAAGACAAGTTGGCAGAACTCCTCCTTAAGGGAGAACTGGTAGCAGGCAAGACCCTCAAGATTGGTGTCAAAGCTGGTCAACTAAAATTTGATATTGCTTAAAAATGGAGAGTCAGGAGCAATCCTGATTCTTTTTTGTATTTATTTTTATGAAACCAAAGGAAATAAGTTGACAATATGTAAATATTGGTTATAATAAGAATAGATATTAAGATTTGTATAGAATGAAAAAGAGCAGAGTTTCCTGAAATTTCCACCATTTCAATAGAGCCCTGTTTCTTTTTTTGCGTATGAAATGAAAATAATGTAAACCTAGCAAAAGAGTGAATTTTAGATAGGTTAAGAAGGGAAATAGATGAACATTTTAGTTGTAGATGATGAGGATATGATTAGAGAGGGGGTAGCTGCTTTTTTGAGAGAAGAAGGCTATCATGTTATTCTAGCAAAGGATGGGCAGGAGGCTTTGGAGAAATTTCATGAGTTCCCGATTCATCTGATGGTCTTGGATCTGATGTTACCGAAGCGGAGTGGATTTGAGGTGTTAAAAGAAATTAATGGAAATCATGATATTCCTGTAATAGTCTTAAGTGCGCTCGGAGATGAGGAAACTCAGATGCAGGTATTTGACCTTTATGCTGATGATCATGTGACAAAACCATTTTCACTGGTGCTCCTAGTCAAACGGATTCAAGCCTTGCTTAGGCGTTACTATGTTGTGGAGGATATTTGGCATTATCAAGATGTGACAGTGGATTTCACATCCTACCAAGCTCGAGTCAAGAACGAGGAGGTTGCAATTAAGCCGAAAGAATTGTTGGTTTTAAAATGTTTGATCCAACATAAGAACCAGGTCTTGAGTAGAGAGCAGATACTCGAGTCTATCTCAAATGATTTTGCAGATTTGCCTCTTGATAGAGTAGTTGATGTTTACATTCGAAATCTTCGTAAGAAGTTGGATCTGGATTGCATTGTAACAGTGAAAAATGTCGGATACAAAATTAGCTTATGATAAAAAATCCTAAATTATTAACCAAATCATTTTTAAGAAGTTTTTCGCTTTTAGGTGCAATTGCTTTGGTCATCCACATTGCCATCTATCTGACCTTTCCTTTTTATTACATTCAGCAAGAGGGTGAGAAGTTTAATGAGAGTGCGACTATTATGAGCAGGTACTTAGAAGGCAAAAATTTTCATGAACTGCCTAGTTTGCTGGAGTCCTATTCGAAATCTCTTCGCATCTCTGCCCATTTGAAAGATGACGTACTGGATAAGAGAATTTCCCTTGTGCACGACTTGGAAATAAAGGAAGGCAGCCCCACTAACTATATCGTAACGATTGACCGTCAGATTACGACAGCTGATGGTAAAAAGGTAACCATTCAATTTATTCAGGGTGTGGATATTTATAAAGAGGCAACACGGATTATGCTTCTCTATCTCCCTTATACCTTTTTAGCAACGCTTGTATTTGCCTTTCTCTTTTCCTACTTCTATACGAAACGTTTATTGGAGCCTCTCTTTTATATCTCAAAAGTTACAGGTAAGATGCAGGAGTTGGATCATGATATTCGCTTTGATGAAACGCGAAAGGATGAAGTTGGGGAAGTTGGAAAGCAAATCAATGATGTGTATGAAAACTTGCTGGCAGTCATTGATGAATCTGAGAGAAGAAATGAACGGATTATCAGGCTGCAAAAGCAGAAAGTTTCTTTTGTTCGTGGAGCGTCACATGAGTTGAAAACCCCTTTAGCCAGTCTTCGAATTATTCTAGAGAATATGCAGTACAATATTGGGGATTATAAAGACCACCCTAAGTATATAGCAAAGAGTATCGATCAAATTGATCAAATGAGTCACTTGCTTGAAGAAGTCTTGGAGTCCTCTAAGTTCCAAGAGTGGACAGAGTGTAGCGAGACCTTGATAGTCCAGACTGTTTTGACGGATGTTTTATCTCGCTATCAGGAATTAGCACACTCAAGAGGAATAGAAATTGAAAATCAATTGACAGATGATACCAGGGTCGTCATGAGCCTCAAGGCATTGGATAAGGTTCTGACAAACCTGATTAGTAATGCAATTAAATATTCAGATAAAAATGGGCGCGTAATCCTATCCGAGCAAGATGGCTATCTTTCTATCAAAAATACCTGCCAACCTCTTAATCAAGAAGAGTTGAATCATTTGTTTGATATTTTTTACCACTCTCAAGTTGTTACAGACAAGTCTGAAGGGTCTGGTTTGGGACTCTATATCGTGAATAACATCCTAGAAAGTTATCAAATGTCCTATAGTTTTCTCCCTTATGAACAGGGAATGGAATTTAAAATTTGCTTGCAAGCAGATTAGTTGTATAAAGCAAAAGAACGGAAATCTCTCCGTTCTTTTTTGTTAAAGTTCACATAGGTTTAACATGAGAATATTATTTTAAATATAGAAAAAAGAAAGGATACTGGTATGGTATTAGCGATTATTTTAGTAACCTTCCTCGTTCGATTGATTTTTTTAAAACGTTCGATGGAGAATGAAAAACGAATCCTTAGCAATGGCGGGAAAGAATTTGGAGTTGAGAATACAAAACGATTAACGATGGTTCATATTGTTTTTTATCTCTCTTGCTTCGTTGAAACACTGGTGCACAAGACAAATTTTGATGGCATGAGCATAGTTGGTTTAGTTTTGCTTATTTTTTCCATGTTGATGTTATTGCTGGTCATTCACTTGTTGGGAGATATTTGGACAGTTAAGCTAATGCTTGTCAATAACCACAAATATGTAGATCATCCTCTCTTTCGAATTGTGAAACATCCCAATTACTTTTTAAATATTCTCCCTGAGCTAGTTGGTTTAGCTTTGGTGAGTCATGCTTACGTAACTTTTATCTTTATTTTTCCTGTCTATGCGGTTATTCTTTATCAAAGAATAGCAGAAGAAGAGAAATTACTGCAAGAAGTTATCATTCCTAATGGAAGAATGAAAGGATAGCGAAAATAATATAGCAAATTTCATATACAATTCATATTGGCAGGATATACTGTAGTTAATTAAAATCGTGGAGGATATAGATATGTTTAAATCAAATCATGAACGAAGAATGCGTTATTCCATTCGTAAATTTAGTGTAGGGGTAGCTAGTGTACTAGTAGCTAGCTTCTTTATGGGGAGTGTTGCTCATGCTGGTGAGATAAGCTCTAGTGCATCCACAAATAGTGCTAAGGTCACTGAACAAACTTCACCTAAGGATAAGGCAGGAGAAAACAAAGAAACTTCTTATGAAAATAATAAAAAAACAGAACCAGCTAGAGAAACTTTGAAAGATGCAAAAGAAAAATTAATAAAAGAGCTAGCGGAAAGTGACCTTCCTACAGATAAAAAAGCAGCATATCAGCAGAAAATCGAACAGGCGAATGATACAGGAAGCTTGCTTTCGATAGATAATGATTTTCACCTAGACTTACTAAAACACCATGAAAAGCAGCATATAGAACAAGAAAGGAAGGAAAAAGAAAATCAATCGAAAGATGAAAACAAGGGAGTTCCTCCGACTAAGGAGAGCTCGGAACAGTCTCACGATACTTCTACAAAAGAGAACACAGGTGCGGTCGCTGAAATTCAAAAACGTTTAAAAGAAGAAATCAGAAAAGGTACCCTACCAACTGAGCGGAAAGATTCCTTGATACAAGAGATTGAGGGAGAAGATGACCGTGATAATCTAGAAACTTTGGAGAATAGTTATAGAGAGCTGGAAGATACTTTCAAAAAAATCAATGAAGAACTCGACCATCAAAAGAAATTGATTAGCGATATGGCAACTACAAAAGGTATCACCGAAGAAGATAAAAGTTCTTTAGTAGGCGAAATCAATAAAATCAAAGAGCGAGTTGTAAATGATTTTAAGAACGAGTCGGATAAATCACTCCAAACGATTAAACAAGAAGTTATTGCTGATCTAGGTAAGTTATTCAAATCTTACAAAGCTTACGTTGAAAAAGAAATTCAAAACTACGTCAATGAACGAGTGGACGAAAACATAAAGGAGAAAAAACTAAACAAAGAAGAAGCAAACGAGGATGCCACAATCAAACAGTTACGCGAGTTGGAAAAAAAGGCGCTTCAGCAACTCGATCAGGCCGCGAAAAACGAAGAGGTGCTGAAGGCTAAACACAGTCTTCTTGATGAGATTGCAAAACTCAAAACATCTAATGGCAATAAAGAGACAACGAAACCGAGAGACAAACGAAGTGCTAAGGAGACTGATCAGCAAGATTTGGCTAAACAAATTTCAGAAGCTAATCTATCGCTTTCTAATCACATGAGTGAGCTGTTGGATAGAACTAAAAAGGATCTGAAATCTGAGGACGAGTCTAAATTTGATGAATTAATTAAAAATGCCTTAGGAATTGTAAATAAATATAGATCAGAGCTTTCTAAAGCTCAAACAAAAGAGGAACTAGATCGGATTCTAGAAACAGCGAAGTCAGAGCTAAATGCTGTTGTGGAGGAATTCAAAAAAGGGTTAACGAAACCAACTGAGCCTCAAAGAAAGCCTGATATGGAAGGTCATATTCCTCCAACTAAAGATGGGAAATCTCAGACACCGACTGAAGAAACGAAAGAGATAGAATCTTTGAAGAATAAGGCTAAGGAAGAGCTAAAAAAACTAGAGCAAGCTTTGGCTGAAGTGAATAACTATCCAGAGTTACCAGAAAATAACAGTGATTATAAGGTGCAGAAAAAAGATATTTGGGAAGATTCTAAAAAGATTGCTCCTGATAAAATAAAAGCATTTAGAGAACAGTTAGAAAAAGGTTCATACACTGCCAAAACTCTCCAAACGTTTATAGATGACTTTATCTATTATCAAATCCATGCACAAATCGAAAAGATGACAAGACAAGTCGCTTTGTATCGAGAAAAATACGCGAAAATTCCTAGTCTAGAAAAAGAGTTTGAATCAGGTATCAAGCAAACATGGAATAAGAATTATGCTACCTTAGAAGGGAAATATCTAGCGGATTACTTTAAGAACGAATTTCTTCCATCCTTTAATAAGATTCAGCAGATTGTGGAACTTCAGAAGGCTATCAGTCAGCTTGAAGAAGAAATGAAGACGGTTCCAGATGGAGCTAAGTTAACAGGAGAAGCTGGTTCTGCTTATGAAAAGGTCAGAAATCGCGCAAGCGAAATCATTAAACAGGGGAAAGAGCTTCTAGAACAAGTAAATATTACAGAAAAGCAGCTAGATACTCAGATAGGAGAGCTTCAGAAGAGCTTATCTGAATTGAAGGTAGCGAAGGCCAACTTAGTGCCAAAGAAAGAAGATAAGAAAGAAATTCCAAAACCAGATATGCAACCAAGTCCTCAACCAGAAGGTAAGAAACCACACACACCGGCACAACCCGGTACTGAGGATAAGAAGCCATCTACTCCAAAACCAGATATGCAACCAAGTCCTCAACCGGAAGGTAAGAAACCACACATGCCGGCGCAACCCGGTACTGAGGATAAGAAGCCATCTGCTCCAAAACCAGGTATGCAACCAAGCCCTCAACCAGAGGGTAAGAAACCACACACACCGGCGCAACCCGGTACTGAGGATAAGAAGCCATCTACTCCAAAACCAGATATGCAACCAAGTCCTCAACCGGAAGGTAAGAAACCACATACACCGGCACAACCAAAGGCACATAAAATCTTTACGGCAGCAGATGGCAAGACGAAAGTCTCAGTAATATTTGATAAACCTACAGATGCTGATAAGTTACATCTCAAGGAAGTAACGACGAAAGAGTTGGCTGATAAAATTGCTCGTAAAACAGGAGGGGGAACAGTTCGTGTGTTTGACTTATCTCTTTCTAAAGGAGGCAAGGAAACTCATGTCAATGGAGAACGAACTGTTCGGCTCGCGCTTGGGCAGACTGGCTCAGATGTTCACGTCTATCACGTAAAGGAAAATGGCGACCTTGAGCGTATTCCTTCTAAAGTTGAAAATGGGCAAGTTGTTTTTAAAACGAACCACTTCAGTTTGTTTGCGATTAAGACACTTTCTAAGAATCAAAATGTCACTACACCTAAGCAGACTAAGCCGTCTATCCAAGATAGTCAAACACAGATAGGAGAGAGCCGAACTGGAAAATTCCAGAATAAAGAAGTTAATCATAAATCATTGGCTACTGAAAATGAAACAGTAGCAAAAGGAAATCCTACATCAGCAACTGAGAAGAAATTGCCATCTACAGGAGTAGCGTCTAATCTAGTTCTTGAGATCCTTGGTCTCCTTGGTTTGATTGGAACTTCATTCATCGCGATGAAAAGAAGAAAATAATGATTCAGATTTTTAAAAATATCCACTTTCGATATTTAGCATTTGATTGGTTAACCATTGAAGATTCCAAAGATTTTACTTATAATTGGTATCTAATAATGATAAGTCATTTCATATAGAGATGAATCTAAGATATAAAAAGAGAAGGCTAGTGAACCGCAAAAGTTAGATTTTTTATGTCCAACTTTTGAGGGGCAGTATAAAGATGGCCTTCTCTTTTTTTGTTACCTTTTTATAAAAAGTAATAAAAAACTATTGACAAAACAAAAATATAGTATATAATAAAAACACAGAAAATAAAAATATTAAAAACTATAAAAAGGTAAAGCGTTTATGAAAAAGAAAACAGCAGTGGTATTTGGGACCTTTGCCCCTCTCCATCAAGGGCATATCGATCTGATCCAGCGAGCGAAGCGTCAATGTGACCAGGTCTGGGTAGTCGTGTCAGGCTATGAGGGAGACCGAGGCGAGCAGGTAGGTTTAAGTCTTCAAAAACGATTTCGCTATATCCGAGAGGCTTTTCGTGATGACGAGTTGACCTCTGTCTGCAAGCTGGATGAGACCAACCTTCCCCGTTACCCTATGGGCTGGCAGGAGTGGTTGGACCAGATGTTAGCGGAGATTTCCTATGATGAAACCCAGCAAGAACTGACTTTCTTTGTGGGAGAAGAAGAATACCAGCAGGAACTAGCTAAACGTGGATTTGGCACCGTCTTGCAAGAAAGAAAGTTTGGTATCTCAGCGACTATGATTCGAGAAAATCCAAGCAAATATTGGAAATACATCGCTCAACCCTTCCGCCGTCAGTTTACAAAGAAAGTGTTGATCATGGGAAGTGCTAGCAATGGGAAGACCACTCTGGCCAAGGATTTGGCAAGGTATTACGATGCGCCCGTTAGTCTGGAATACGCGCGTGAGTACCAGATCAAAAACAATGTCCGCGACGATGAATTGACTCCAAAGGATTACTACTATCTCCTGTTGGGACAGTATGACCAGACCTCTAAGTTAATCGATAGCAATGCCAATCGAGGCCTAGTGATAGCCGATACCAATTCATTGGTAACCAAGGGCTACTATGACTATTACATGGAGACTGAGGACCAAGGGGACTTATCAGGAGAAACCTTTGACAATCTCTTTGCCTCTATCTTGGCCAAGGAAAAATGGGACTTGATTCTCTTTGTGCAACCTGTCGGCTCCTATGTCAATGATGGGTTTAGAGATATGACCATGGCGGAAGACCACATTCGCTACAGTTTTTCCCAGCATTTGGACCAGATGAGGGAGCGATACTTAACCACCATTCCACTAGTTTATCTAGCGGAGGATTATCTAGGGAATTATGAAGCAGCAAAAGTGGCTATCGATGCCATTTATCAAGCAGATTAGGAGAAAATTATGAAAACAGTAACTAAAAAAATCACACAATTTATCGAAAACTTTAAAAATGTCCATGCCGAAGCTCGCAAGATTGGTTTTGCAGGAATCATGCGCTTGCTATGGAAAGATCTCTTTGTCGGCCGTAGCCTTTTCCAGTGGTTGTATCTCATCGCCTTGTCGAGTGTTCCTTTGATCTTGGAATTCACTCAAAATACGGAAAGTCATGACTGGTTGAGCTTGTTTGCATCTTGTACTGGGATTGTCTGTGTTATCTTGGTAGCAGAAGGGCGTGCAAGCAATTATTTCTTTGGGGCTATTAACTCGGCTATCTATTTGATTTTGGCCATGAATGCGACTTTTTATGGAGAAGTTTTGACGACTGTTTACTTCTTTGTCATGCAGCCGATTGGTCTCTATGCTTGGTTGTCCAATCGTATCAATGAACAGGAAAAACCAGAAGAATCCCACTTTGAAGCTAAGAAATTATCTGTTCTTGACTGGCTCAAGTACTTGGCCTTGACTGCCATTATCTGGATTGGTATGGGCTTGGCTTACCAAAATATCAATAGCGCTCGTCCTTTCCGTGATAGTGTTACTGATGCGACCAATGGTGTTGGTCAGCTCTTGATGACACGTCTCTACCGTGAGCAATGGATTTTCTGGATTGCAACCAATCTCTTTAGTATCTATCTCTGGTGGGGTGAAAACATCCATATCCAAGGGATGTACTGGGTTTACACACTCAATAGTCTAGTGGGTTGGTATCAATGGACCAAGGCAGTTCGTAAGGAGGCATAAAATGACGGATACGATGATTCCAGCAGGGATGACAGAAAAAGAATATTTTGAAATTCATGCCAGCCAGGAGGAGTTTTTGGATTGGTACTACAAGCAGGAACTCCCTCAATATGAAAAACCAAGTGTGACGGTGGATATGGTGGCCTACTGCTTTGTCGAAGGAAAAATCAAGCTCTTGCTGATTCGTCGCAAGGCTCACCCTTATCAGAACTGTTTGGCTTTGGTTGGAGGCTTTATGGACAAGGGAGAAGATGCTGCACATGCCTGCCAGCGTGAGGTGAGTGAAGAAGTCAATCTCGATCTACCTTTGGAAAAAATCGAGCAATTGATGACCGTATCGACTCCTGGGCGTGACCCACGGGGCTGGACAGTGACCATTGCCCACTTAGTGTACCTACCTAGCCGTGCATTAGACCTTGTTCAGGCAGGAGACGATGCTAAGGATGTTGTTTTTGTAGATGTCGATTTCCAGACAGGCAAATGTTACCTTGAGGGAGTCGAGCTGGAGGAGCAAGCCTTCGCCTTTGACCATTATGCCATTATCCAAGAATCCATCAAACGAATCCAAGGCCGTCTCGACTGGAACCCGACCTTCCTCTATCTGCTGGAGGAGGAGTTCACCGTCTACGAAGGAACTGAGCTGGTCAATCTCATCAATCCTGGTCGGCCCATCGTCAGCAATAACTTTCTCGTAAAATACGGAGAATATGTAGAAGAAGTTGGGCTCAAACGAGTGCCTAAAAAGAAACCAAGAAAAACCTATCGATTGAAATAAAAAGTGAGGCCGGGACAAAGTTCCCGACCTCTTTATTTATCATCATTTTTATGAATGGCTATCTTTCTTAGAATTACACAAGAACGATGCAAAAAATAGGACTCTAATCTAAAAAATTTCCTATTTTTTCGTTTCGATTACGAATTGAAATAGTGGAGGGAACAATTTTTAAAATAGGTTCTCTAAATAGTTGACAGATTCAAAATCTAATGTTACAATTATGTTACAAAAAGATTTCTTAATATTTCAAAAACGTTACAAAGGAGTAAAAAATGAAAAAGAAAACCTATATCAAATTGATGGCAGCGACTGTGTTGGCTTCTACCTTGCTACTAGGAGCTTGTGGAAATAAAAACGAAACCACTCAAACTAGTAGCTCTGCAAAGACAAGTCAATCATCAAGCTCTAAAGCAGCTTCTTCTAGCAAAGAAAGCAAGACTCAAAAATCTTCAAGCTCAGCTTCATCTGAAAAGGCCCAGGCATCTTCTGGTCAGTCTTCTACAGCGGCGGATCAGTCACAAGCGAAACCAGCGCCTGAATCAAGACAAGAACAAGCAGCCCCTAGTCAGCAAGCTCCATCTCAGGCACCTTCAACTCAGCAAGGCTCTCAAGCCCAGTCTAACCAGTCAGGCTATGATCCAACAACTGACCGCAAACTTCAAGACAAGCAAGCAGAACACAACAAACGCTACAAGGGTGTTTTAACCATGGTCGATGGTGATTTCTCAGCAGCTGCAGGCAACTGGAAGGGAGCGAATGGCGAAACTATTACGGTTTCATCAGGGGGCCAATTTACAGTAGAAACTGCAGAAGGAAATAAAGAAAACTACTCTATTAGAGGCTACTCTTACACTCTTGATGATGGCAAGTATAATGCTAAAATCGGAGGAGGAAAAATCATCCAAATTACAACAGGTGCGGATGGTAAAGTTTCAAGCGTTGCCTTGATTCAATAATAAAATTTGATGTTTTAACTCTTACTAGAAATCGTTCTGTAAAAGAGTGAGTCAACTGTTTTTCACTTAGTTTCTCCAAGAGAAAGTGGTATAATAAAAAAATCAAAGGAAAACGAGTGATAATACATGGCGGATAAACTAATCTTACCTCAAAACACACGACTGATGGGAGTATTTCTTGGATTTGTAGGTGGTTCTTTGGATGTGTTTTGCCATATTCAATACCATAGTTTGGTAGCGACACAGACAGGGAATATTCTCCTACTGATATCTGATTGGCACGACTCAAATGTTACCAATACGATGCTACGATTCTGCTCCATTATTTTCTTTTCTCTAGGATTTCTGTTTGCATTGCACATGAAAGAATACCGCAAAACGGCCTACTGGCGGGTTAAGATGCTGCTCCCTTTATTTATTGGAACTCTTATTCTACCTTTCTTTTCACGATTTCCTCTAATAGAAGTTCCTTGCATCGCTTTTGGAACAGGAATGATGATGTTAACATTTACGGGCAGTTTGATTGAAGATCATCCCTATGTCATTTTTATGACGTCTGGAAATTACCGAAAGATGTTGACCGCTTTGTATCGCATTGCTAGAAGAGAAGGAAATATCCAAGAATACCGTCGTCAGGCCTTAAATTATGGGATTGTTGTGGGAAGTTTCATAGTGGGCGCAATCAGCTTGGCTGTATTGATGCATTTTCTTCATGAATGGTCTATATGGATTGTCAGCCTCAATTTGTTTTTGATTATGTCCTATTATATAGCTAGAGTGAAGCAATTAGATTTACAAGATGAAAACATATAAAAAACGGCAAGACTCATTTTTGAGCTTTGCCGTTTTTTTGAGTTGTAGATGTGGGACTATGCTTTGTCTAGTTGCAAGAGGGCCTCAATTTCTGCAAGAGTGCTAGCTTGTGAAATAGCTCCACGAAGTTTGGCTGCGCCAGATGTACCACGAAGGTAGTGAGGAGCGAGGCCACGGAATTCACGGACTGCAATTTTTTCTCCTTTGAGGCTAATCAAGCGTTTTAAGTGTTCATAGGCGATTTTCATCTTATCTTCAAAGGTCAAATCAGGAAGGATTTCTCCTGTTTCAAAGTAGTGGTTGATTTGATTGAAGAGGTAGGGATTTCCCATGGCTGCTCGGCCAATCATAACTGCGTCAGCACCGACTTCTTCGATACGCTGTTTAGCATCTTGAACTGTACGGATGTCACCGTTGGCGATAAATGGAATCTTGGTTAGGGCCTGAGCGACATCATGAAGGGTCTCAAGGTCAGCGTGACCAGTATACATTTGTTCGCGGGTACGGCCGTGCATAGCGAGGGCAGAGACACCTGCAGCCTCAGCTGCCAGGGCATTCTCCACGGCTAGGGATGGATCAGACCAGCCTGTACGCATTTTGACGGTGAGGGGGATATCAAGGACAGATTGGACCTTGTTGATGATAGAGTAGATCTTGTCTGGGTCCTTGAGCCACATAGCGCCAGCTTCGTTTTTTACGATTTTGTTGACAGGGCAGCCCATGTTGATATCGACGATATCGGTCTTGGTGTTTTCTTGGATGAATTCTGCTGCGCGTGCGAGGCTGTCTTCATCGCTACCAAAGAGTTGGATAGAAACGGGATTTTCGCCTTCATCGATGTGAAGCATATGCAAGGTTTTTTCATTGTTGTATTGGATTCCCTTGTCAGAGACCATTTCCATGACAACGAGTCCAGCCCCGAGCTCTTTTGCGATGGTACGAAAGGCTGAGTTGGTGACACCAGCCATGGGTGCTAAAACAGTACGATTGGGAATCTCAACATTGCCAATCATAAAAGGTGTATTAAGATTTGTCACGAATGAGTTCCTCCAGGTCGTTTTCATCAAAGTTATAAGTCGTTTGGCAGAATTGACAAGTGATTTCGGCCCCGTGGTCTTCCTCTTTCATTTCCTCTAAGTCTGAGCTTGGAAGGCTGGCAAGAGCATCCATGAAGCGTTCTTTACTGCAGTCACATTGGAAACGGATTTCTTCTTCGGAAAGTCGTTTGTAGGATTCGTCACCGTAGATAGCCTTGAGGAGGGCTTCGATATGGTCATCGCTTTCCAGAAGGGTTGAGATAGCTGGCATCTCTTGGATTCGTTTTTCAAAACGTGCGATTTCTTCCTCTTTGGCATTTGGTAATACTTGGAGCAAAAAGCCACCAGCAACCTTGACCTTGTCTTCCTCGTCCAAAAGGACATTGAGGCCGACTGCTGAAGGGGTTTGTTGGCTTTCAGTCAGATAAAAGGCCAGGTCTTCACCGATTTCTCCAGAGATGAGAGGAGTCATAGAGTTGTAAGGATTTCCAGTACCATAGTCTGTGATAACGAGAAATTGACCATTGCCGACAAAAGGTCCGACTAGAACTTCACCAGTTGCAGTTTTTTTGATATCTACACCGGGATTTTGCACATAGCCTTTGACGTTGCCCTTTGTATCTGCGACCGTGATGATGGCACCGAGAGAGCTCGTTCCAAGAACTTTTACAGTAATCTTGGTATTTCCTTTTTCATTGGCTGCGAGAATCTGGCTGGCGATAAGGGTGCGACCAAGTGCAACAGTTGAACTGGCTTGAGTTTGATGTTTTTCCTGAGCAGTGCGGACGGTTTCTGTGCTGTCAAGGACAAAAGCACGAAAGGCTCCGCTTTCTGATATAGTTTTAATAATCTTATCCATACCTTCTATTTTAGCATAAAAATGCCCAAAGGGGGAGCCGTGTGTTTGCTGTCAATTTTTAAACTGTTTAATTTGTGATGACTGGTATAGGAGATTTATAGAAATGGAAATTTTTGTTCACATTTACTGTTAACATTTTAATTTATCTTAAAATAACCTAAAACGAACTTTTAAGTTATGGTAAACAGTTGAAAAAAAGGTTGATAAAGTGGTAAAATGTTAGGAAGATAAGTTACTAATAGTGCGTATTTGTAGCCGATAGAAATGATATATTAATGGATAGCTTATGAAAAAACAACGAAATCTACATATATTCTTAGGCCGAACGGCCCTATATTTTGTAATCTTGCTTGGCCTGCTTTATTTTTTTAGTTACCTTGGGCAGGGACAAGGTGGCTTTATTTATAATGAGTTCTAGTTTAAAGGAGAAAAGGAACAGTGTCTAATAAACCGATAAAAGATATGATTGAAACGATTGAGCACTTTGCTCAAACACAGCCAACATATCCTGTCTATAATGTTTTAGGTCAAGAGCATACTTATGGTGATCTGAAGGCTGATTCAGATAGTTTAGCTGCAACTATCGATCGACTTGGCTTGCCTGAGAAATCACCAGTCGTCGTTTTTGGTGGTCAGGAATATGAGATGTTGGCTACCTTTGTAGCACTGACTAAGTCAGGTCATGCCTACATTCCAATTGACAGCCATTCGGCCTTGGAACGAGTTTCTGCTATCGTAGAAGTTGCAGAGCCAAGTTTGATTATTGCTATCTCAGATTTTCCATTGGAGCAAGTCTCTACGCCAATGATGACTTTAGCTCAGGTTCAAGAAGCCTTTGCTCAAGGGGATAGCTATGAGATGACGCATCCAGTCAAGGGAGATGATAATTACTACATCATCTTTACTTCTGGTACGACCGGTAAGCCTAAGGGGGTGCAGATTTCCCATGACAATCTCCTCAGTTTTACCAACTGGATGATTACAGATAAGGAATTTGCGACGCCAAGTCGTCCACAAATGCTGGCTCAGCCCCCTTATTCTTTTGACCTATCTGTCATGTACTGGGCGCCGACCTTGGCACTAGGTGGTACGCTTTTCGCTCTTCCTTCAGCCATTACTCAGGACTTCAAAAAACTCTTTGCGACGATTTTTTCATTGCCAATCGCTATCTGGACATCAACACCGTCCTTTGCAGATATGGCCATGTTGTCAGAAGACTTTAACAGCGAGAAAATGCCAGGGATCACGCATTTCTACTTTGATGGTGAAGAATTAACGGTTAAAACAGCTCAAAAACTACGTGAGCGGTTCCCAAATGCTCGTATTATCAATGCCTACGGTCCAACAGAAGCGACAGTAGCTTTGTCAGCAGTTGCTGTAACAGACGAGATGTTGAAGACTCTCAAACGCCTGCCAATCGGCTATACCAAGGCGGATTCTCCAACCTTTGTCATTGATGAAGAAGGTAAGAAACTGCCAAATGGTGAACAGGGAGAAATCATTGTTTCTGGACCAGCTGTTTCAAAAGGTTATATGAATAATCCTGAAAAAACAGCAGAAGCTTTCTTTGAGTTCGAAGGTCTTCCGGCCTACCACACAGGGGATGTAGGAACTATGACAGATGAGGGCTTGCTTCTCTATGGTGGACGCATGGATTTCCAAATTAAGTTTAATGGCTATCGCATTGAGCTTGAAGATGTCTCTCAAAACCTCAACAAGTCTCGCTTTATTGAGTCGGCTGTGGCTGTTCCACGTTATAACAAAGACCACAAGGTACAAAATCTGCTGGCCTATGTTATCCTAAAGGACGGTGTTCGTGAACAGTTTGAACGCGATATCGATATTACCAAGGCTATTAAGGAAGATTTAGCAGATATCATGATGTCCTATATGATGCCATCTAAGTTTCTCTATCGAGACAGTTTACCACTAACGCCTAATGGTAAAATTGATATCAAGGGCTTGATTAACGAGGTAAACAGTAGATGATGGAGCTTTATAAACAGCTACCTCATTTGGAACCTTATGGTGATCTTCAGTACTTTTTATACGTAATTGTTGCGACTTTACCTATCTTTATCGGTCTTTTTTTCAAGAAGCGTTTTGCCTTGTATGAGGTGCTTGTTAGTCTCTTCTTTATCGTGACCATGTTGGTCGGTGGAAAGACGAATCAAATAAGCGCTCTTATCCTTTATGTTATCTGGCAAGTGCTGCTTGTATCTTTCTACAAAAGGTACAGGAAACAACGGGATAGTAAATGGATATTTTACCTGGTTAGCTTTTTATCTCTATTGCCAATCATCTTTGTGAAAGTATCTCCTGCTATTCATGGATCTCAATCTTTGTTTGGATTTTTAGGGATTTCTTACTTGACCTTTCGTGCAGTTGGGATTATCGTTGAACTGAGAGACGGTGTCATCAAGGATTTAACGATCTGGCAATTCTTACGTTTTCTTCTCTTTATGCCGACTTTCTCGAGTGGTCCCATTGATCGTTTTAAACGCTTCAATGAAAATTACGAGACCATTCCTGAGCGGGATGAGCTGATGGATATGCTAGAAGAGGCTGTCAAGTATATCATGCTTGGCTTCCTCTACAAGTTTATCTTGGCCCATGTTTTAGGAGAGATATTACTGCCTCCGCTGAAAAATTTGGCCTTGCAGACAGGTGGTTTCTTTAACCATTATGCTCTTGCAGTTATGTATACCTTTGGTCTAGACTTGTTCTTTGACTTTGCGGGCTACTCTATGTTTGCCTTAGCCATCTCCAATTTGATGGGGATTCATAGTCCCATCAACTTTAACAAGCCCTTTTTGTCAAGGGATTTAAAAGAGTTTTGGAATCGCTGGCACATGAGTCTGTCTTTCTGGTTTCGTGACTTTGTCTTTATGCGGATGGTGATGGTCATGACCAGAAAGAAGATTTTTAAAAATCGCAATGTGACCTCAAGTGTAGCTTATATCCTTAATATGCTGATTATGGGCTTTTGGCATGGTGTGACTTGGTATTACATCGCCTATGGACTTTTTCATGGGATTGGGCTAGTCATCAATGACGCTTGGGTTCGTAAGAAAAAAGCGCTCAATAAAGAACGGAAAAAAGCTGGAAAGGGTTCCTTACCTGAGAATCGCTGGATTCAGTTGCTTGGCATGGTTGTCACCTTCCATGTCGTGATGGTTTCATTCTTAATCTTTTCTGGATTTTTGAATGATTTATGGTTTAAAAAATAAAAGGATATAAAAAATGGATATCAAATCAGAAGTTATTGAAATTATTGATGAGTTGTTTATGGAAGATGTTTCTGACATGATGGATGAAGATCTTTTTGATGCCGGTGTCTTGGATAGCATGGGAACGGTTGAATTGATTGTTGAGATTGAAAACCGTTTTGACATTCGTGTTCCAGTGACGGAGTTTGGTCGTGATGACTGGAATACGGCTAATAAAATCGTAGCAGGTATCACGGAGTTAAAGAATGCTTAAACGCTTGTGGCTGATCTTCGGGCCTATCTTCGTTGCTGGTTTTTTGGTTTTTCTACTCATCTTTTTTTATCCAAGTACAACAAGCCATAATCTGACGGAGGAGAAGTACTCGGCGGCTTCTGTTAGTACAGAGAGCTTTAAAGAGAGAAGCCAAAAAGTGAGGGCCCTTACGGATCCAAATATGCGTTTTATCCCTTTTCTAGGGTCAAGTGAATGGGTTCGATTTGACAGTATGCATCCTGCTGTTTTAGCGGAAAAATACAATCGTCCCTATCGTCCTTATTTTCTAGGTCAAGCAGGAGCAACCTCTCTCATCCAATATTTTGGATTACAACAAATCTTGCCGGAAATAGAGAATAATCAGGCAGTATTTGTGATTTCACCCCAGTGGTTTACAAAGACGGATTCTGACCCAGCGGCTTTCCAGAGTTTTTTTAACAGTGACCAGTTGACAGCTTTTTTGGAAAATCAATCTGGTGATACTGCGACTCAGCATGCGGCTATTCGTTTGTTAAAGCAGAATCCTAATGTTGCATTAAAAGGAATTGTTCAAAAGCTATCGAAGGGCGAGGAATTGTCAGAGATTGATCGAGCTACTATTGATATCTTTGCACGATTCAACGAAAAACAATCCTCTCTCTTTGGACAATTTTCTATTCGAGGAAAACTCAAATACAAGGAACATGTGGAAAATTATTTAAAAGATCTTCCAGATCAGTTTTCGTATGATGAGTTGGAGAAAATCGCTCGTAAGGATGCAGAGGCAAATACGACCAATAACGATATGGGGATGGAAAATCAGTTTTATAATACTCGGGTGAAAAAAGATCTAAAAAAATGGGAGGGGTCTCAAAAGAATTACAGCTTCCTCAAGTCAACGGAGTACAATGATCTACAGTTGGTACTCAATCAATTTGCAAAATCGAAGGTCAATGTGCTCTTTGTCATTCAACCGGTCAATAAGAAATGGATGGAATACACAGGCCTTAGCGAAGAGATGTACCAGCATGCTGTGGAAAAAATTCGTTACCAGCTAGAAAGTCAGGGATTCACCAATATTGCCGACTTTTCAAAAAATGGAGGGGACCCTTATTTTGTTAAGGATACCATTCATATAGGTTGGTTGGGTTGGTTGGCTTTTGATAAGGTTGCCAATCCCTTCTTGACGGATCTAAAACCAGCTCCAGACTACAAGATGAATGACCGCTTCTTTAGTGAGGACTGGGCAAGCTATGATGGGAACATCAAAGATTTCCAATAAAATCAGATAAAAGTTTGGGATTTGAACCCAAGCTTTTTTTGTTTAAATAGCGAATGTTTTAGATGAAAATAAGTCAAAAGTTTCAAATTTTCTAGAAATATCGTATAATATAAAGGAAAAAAGAAAAGAAAAGGATTTCAAAATGAATAAACGTTCTTTGTTACCTGTCTTATCGACGTTACCTGTCTTATCGACAGCTCTATTAGCCCCAGCCTTTTTAGCTGGACAAGTCTATGCTGAAGAAGCAACAACTCCTGCAGAAAGTTCAGCTGTTGTAGCGACTCCTGCCACATCGGAGACTCCTACTTCTGTGTTGAACCCTGCAGCGCCAGCAACTCCAACAAATGAGGTAGCGACTCCGGCAACCGTTGCATCTGCAGAAGCTCCGGCAGTTCCTGTTGAATCTACTAAAAGCGAAGAAAAGGACACCGTTATTTTACACACCAATGATGTTCATGGTCGTATTGTAGAGGAAAAGGGAGTAATTGGAGATGCCAAGTTAGCGACTGTCATTGAGCAGGAGCGTGTGAAATCAAATCAAAATACTCTGGTTGTTGACGCGGGAGACGCTTTCCAAGGTTTGCCGATTTCCAACTCTACTAAGGGTGAAGCGCGTGCTGAAATTCTCAATCAGATGCAGTATGATGCCATGGCAGTAGGAAACCATGAGTTTGACTTTGGTCTTGATGAAGTTAAAAAATACAAGGAAATCTTGAAATTCCCATTACTTAGTTCAAATACCTACGTCAATGGTGCTCGTCTCTTTGAAGCTTCTACAATCGTTGATAAAGATAAGACTGTGGAAGGTGATGAGTTTGTTGTAATCGGCGTGACAACACCTGAAACAGCTACCAAAACTCACCCTAAAAACATTAAAGGGGTAACTTTTACAGATCCAATCTCTGAAGTCAATAAGGTCATCGAAGAAGTTCAAGCCAAGGCTCGTGCAGAAGGTAAGGACTACAAACACTATGTTGTGCTCGCTCACTTGGGTGTAGATACTACAACTCCAGTCGAATGGCGTGGTTCAACCTTGGCAGAAGCTCTCTCTAAAAATCCTCGTCTCAAAGACAAACGTGTGACAGTTATTGATGGGCATTCTCATACAGTAGCTTCCACAACTTATGGCGACAATGTTACCTATAACCAAACAGGAAGTTACCTTCATAATGTTGGGAAAGTTATCTACAAATCACGTCAGCTTTTGGGCAATCCTACGTTGATTGCAGCTGCTGATGCTAAAAAATTACCAGCTAATCCTACAGTTGAAAAACTAGTCAAAGATATTAAACAAAAATACGACGCTGAAAATGCTGTTGAAGTCGTCTCAAACAGCCCTGTAGAGCTCAACGGTGATCGTGAAAATGTTCGAGTTCGTGAAACCAACCTCGGAAACGTCGTAGCAGACTCCCTCTATCAGTATGGTCAAACAGGATTTAGCCATCCGACAGACATCGCTGTGACAAATGGTGGTGGCCTGCGTGAAACCATTGCAAAAGGCAAACCAATCACTAAAGGAAATGTCATTGCCGTTCTTCCATTTGGGAATACCATCTCACAAATCCAAGTGACGGGGCAACAAGTCTTAGATATGTTTGAAAAATCACTCGGATCTATCTTGCAGGTCGATAAGGATGGCAAGAAGGTCTTGGATGAGAACGGACAACCATTGCTAGAACCAAGTGGTGGCTTCTTGCAAGTTTCAGGTGTGAAGGTCTACTATGATACCAACCTACCATCAGGTAAACGTGTCTTGGCCATCCAGGTCAAAAACCGTACAACTGGTCGTTATGATCTCCTAGACCTCGCAAAAACCTACTATCTTGCAACCAATGATTTCCTAGCTGCAGGTGGCGATGGCTACACGATGTTAGGTGGTGCGCGAGAAGAGGGTCCTTCTATGGATGCGGCCTTTGAAGAGTATCTGAAAACAGCTGATTTGACTCAGTATGAAAAGATCAATCCGAACTCACGGACGATTTCTGTGGATTCTAAAAACTTTAGTCTGCCAGTAGAAACACCTCAAACGAATACAGCTGCTAGCGATGCGACTACGAATGTACCACTTACTTATGAGGTGGCAGGTCAATTTAGCAAGAAGGCAGTTGTCTCAGAAAAAGCTCTCCCAAATACAGGAAGTGAACAATCCATCTTCTTACTCTTGATGGGAATGGTAGCTGGTCTGGCAGGTATCTTATCGAGCAGAAAACCAAAGCTAAAATAGGTTAAATTTCACATCTAGAAGAGTCTAGGGAAACGTTTTTACGCCTTTTTCCCTTGACTCTTTTTTGGTTTATGATATAATTAACCAGTAAAGAATCGGTGGCTATCTAAGTTTTTTATGGAAAAGATAGCTAGGGAAGGAGTAACACATGAGACAGCTTGCACAGGAAATCGATAACTTTTTAAACGAGGTGATCTTGAGATCTGAGAACCAGCATGAAATTCTGATCGGGCATTGCACGAGTGACGTTGCCTTGACCAATACTCAGGAACACATCCTCATGCTCTTGTCAGAAGAATCCCTAACCAACTCGGAGTTGGCCCGTCGCCTTAATGTCAGTCAGGCGGCAGTGACCAAGGCTATCAAATCTTTGGTCAAAGAGGGCATGTTAGAGACATCCAGAGATCCAAAAGATGCGCGTGTGATTTTTTACCAACTGACAGAGCTAGCTCGACCAGTGGCAGAGGAACACCACCATCATCATGAACACACGCTCTTAGCCTATGAACAAGTGGCAAGTCAGTTTACTTCAGATGAACAAGAAGTTATCCAGCGGTTTTTAACTGCTTTAGTAGGAGAAATCAAATAATGCGGTATATTACAGTAGAGGACTTGTCTTTCTATTATGACAAAGAACCTGTCCTCGAGCACATCAACTACAGTGTTGATAGTGGGGAGTTTGTCACCCTGACTGGTGAAAATGGAGCTGCCAAGACGACGCTGATCAAGGCAAGTCTAGGCATCTTGCAGCCGAGATTTGGCAAGGTAACCATCTCAAAGACAAATACTCATGGAAAAAAGCTAAGGATAGCCTATCTTCCCCAGCAGATAGCCAGTTTTAATGCTGGCTTTCCAAGTACAGTTTATGAATTTGTCAAGTCGGGTCGTTATCCGCGAAAGGGCTGGTTCCGTCGCTTGAATGCCCATGATGAGGAGCATATCAAGGTCAGTCTAGACTCGGTTGGTATGTGGGAACACCGTGACAAACGAATTGGTTCCCTCTCGGGAGGGCAAAAGCAACGAGCAGTTATTGCAAGGATGTTTGCTTCTGACCCAGATATCTTTGTCTTGGATGAGCCGACGACAGGGATGGATGCTGGAAGCAAAAATGAATTTTACGAACTCATGCACCATAGTGCCCACCATCATGGCAAGGCCGTTTTGATGATTACCCATGACCCTGAGGAGGTCAAGGACTATGCGGATCGCAATATTCATCTAGTGCGCAATCAAGATTCGCCATGGCGTTGTTTCAACGTTCACGAAAGCGACCAGGAGGTGGAACATGCTTAGTTTGTTATCCTATGACTTTATGCAGCGTGCCTTCTTGGCGGTCATTGCCATGAGTCTCTTTTCTCCAGTTCTTGGGATCTTCCTTATCTTACGTCGTCAGAGTCTCATGAGCGATACCCTCAGTCACGTTTCTCTATCAGGAGTAGCCTTTGGTCTGGTTTTGGGGATTTCTCCAACTATTTCAACCATTGCTATCGTCTTGATCGCTGCGGTCTTTCTAGAGTATCTCCGGACAGTCTATAAGAACTTTATGGAAATAGGAACTGCCATCCTCATGTCTACAGGGCTTGCAGTCTCCCTTATCGTGATGAGTAAGGGGAAAAGTTCGAGTTCCATGAGTTTGGACCAATATCTCTTTGGTTCGATTGTGACCATTAGCCAGGAGCAGGTGATTTTCCTCTTTGCCATTGCTACAGTCGTTTTACTCTTGACTTTCTTATTCTTGCGACCAATGTATATCCTGACTTTTGATGAGGACACGGCTTTTGTAGATGGGCTTCCAGTGCGGACCATGTCTATCCTCTTTAACATGGTGACAGGGGTGGCCATTGCCCTTATGATTCCAGCAGCAGGAGCCCTTTTGGTGTCGACCATTATGGTCTTGCCAGCTAGTATTGCCCTTCGTCTGGGGAAAAACTTCAAATCCGTTATGTTACTAGCCAGCGCTATAGGCTTTTTGGGAATGGTGGCAGGACTTTATATTTCCTACTATGCAGAAACCCCTGCTAGCGCGAGCATCACCATTATCTTTGTAGCTGTCTTTTTGTTAGTCAGTCTACTGAAACGTTTTATCAAATAGGAGAATGAAATGAAAAAAATTAGCTTACTACTAGCTAGTCTATGTGCCCTGTTTTTAGTGGCTTGTTCCAATCAAAAGCAGGCAGATGGGAAACTCAATATCGTGACAACCTTTTACCCTGTCTACGAATTTACCAAGCAAGTCGCAGGAGATACTGCTAATGTAGAACTTCTAATTGGTGCTGGTACAGAACCTCACGAATACGAACCGTCTGCCAAGGCAGTTGCCAAAATCCAAGACGCAGATACCTTTGTCTATGAAAATGAAAATATGGAAACTTGGGTTCCTAAATTGCTAGATACTTTGGATAAGAAAAAAGTGAAAACCATCAAGGCGACAGGTGATATGCTCCTCTTGCCAGGTGGTGAAGAAGAAGAGGAAGGGCATGATCATGGTGGTGAAGGTCACCATCACGACTACGATCCCCATGTTTGGTTATCACCAGTTCGTGCCATTAAACTAGTAGAACATATCCGTGACAGCTTGTCAGCAGATTATCCTGATAAAAAAGAGACTTTTGAGAAGAATGCGGCTGCCTATATCGAAAAATTGCAAGCCTTGGACAAGGCCTACGCAGATGGCTTGTCTCAAGCTAAACAAAAGAGCTTTGTGACCCAGCACGCTGCCTTTAACTACCTTGCCTTGGACTACGGTCTCAAGCAAGTATCCATCTCAGGTCTCTCTCCAGATGCAGAGCCATCAGCTGCTCGTCTGGCAGAATTGACAGAGTACGTCAAGAAAAATAAAATTGCCTATATCTACTTTGAAGAAAATGCCTCACAAGCCCTAGCCAATACACTCTCAAAAGAAACAGGTGTCAAACTAGACGTGCTCAATCCGCTAGAAAGTCTGACAGAAGAAGCAACCAAGGCGGGAGAAAATTACATCTCTATCATGGAGAAAAACCTCAAGGCTTTGAAACAAACAACAGACCAAGAAGGACCAGAAATCGAGCCAGAGAAGGAAGAAAATACCAAGACAGTTCAAAATGGGTACTTTGAGGATGCAGATGTCAAGGACCGCACCTTAAGTGACTATGCTGGTAACTGGCAGTCAGTTTATCCTTTCCTTGAAGATGGGACCTTTGATCAAGTCTTTGACTACAAGGCTAAGTTGACTGGCAAGATGACCAAAGATGAGTACAAGGCCTACTATAGAAAAGGCTATCAGACAGATGTGACCAAAATCAACATCACGGACAACACTATGGAATTTGTTCAAGGTGGCCAAAGCAAGAAATTCACCTACAAGTATGTCGGCAAGAAAATCTTGACTTATAAGAAAGGCAATCGTGGCGTGCGCTTCCTCTTTGAAGCGACGGATGCGGACGCTGGACAGTTCAAGTATGTTCAGTTTAGTGACCACAATATCGCCCCAGTTAAGGCAGAACATTTCCATATCTTCTTTGGAGGTACCAGCCAAGAAGCCCTCTTTGAAGAGATGGATAACTGGCCAACCTACTACCCAGATAACCTATCTGGTCAAGAAATCGCCCAAGAAATGTTGGCGCATTGATGCAAGAGAGAATCCCGCAAATCTGCGGGATTTTTTGCTAGAAACGATTATCTGAGTAGGTTGTGGGCGCTATAGTACTACAGCTGTGCTGTTCGCAATGTGATAAAGAGGTCATTTTCTACTGACTGATTCTCACTAGCTGACGAATGCAAAAGCTACGATTGTACAAATTATAGAATCTTTTCAGGGGATTTAGGAAGGCATCTTAGTCATATTGACGCTGCTATCGCTTTTTGTTATAGTCAAAGAGAGAGCAGTCTGGAACAATAGTTTATTCACAGTCTGTGGATAAGTCTAGGGGGAAATGATATATAATCCAGGGCGATGAAGCATCCTGATAATAGTTCCGTACATTAGTAACTTGCTAGAGAGCTAGCAGAAACCCTAGTACAGAGCTATTTGACAAAGGTATGTTTAAGGTGACAGGTGAGCTAGAGACTGAAAAAACTAGTTTTTAGGCATGTTTTCTTATCCACAAGTTGTGGATAACTTTGTGAACAAGAGAAAGAGATGTGAGATGATGACGAAAATAAAACCGCATGGACCATTACCAAGCCAGGCCCAGCTGGATTATTTAGAGGATGAACTAGCTGCCTTTATCCATTTTGGTCCCAATACCTTTTATGACCAGGAATGGGGAAGTGGGCAAGAGGATCCCAAGCGTTTTAACCCGACCAAGTTGGATGCGCGTGAATGGGTTCGAGTGCTCAAAGAAACGGGTTTTAAAAAACTGATTTTGGTGGTTAAGCACCATGATGGTTTTGTGCTCTACCCGACAGCACATACAGATTATTCGATCAAGGCTAGTCCTTGGAGGGATGGAAAGGGGGACTTGCTCCTTGAGGTTTCCAAAGCTGTAACTGAGTTTGACATGGACATGGGAGTGTATTTGTCTCCTTGGGATGCTCATAGTCCCCTCTATCACGTGGACCGAGAAGCGGACTACAATGCCTACTATCTGGCTCAATTGAAGGAAATTTTGTCAAATCCTGCCTATGGGAATGTCGGTAAGTTCACTGAGGTTTGGATGGATGGTGCTCGAGGCGAAGGGGCCCAGAAGGTCAACTATGAGTTTGAGACCTGGTTTGAAACCATTCGTGACTTGCAGGGCGATTGTTTGATTTTCTCAACTGAAGGGACCAGTATTCGCTGGATTGGAAATGAACGAGGCTATGCAGGGGATCCTTTGTGGCAAAAAGTCAAGTCAGACCAGTTGGGGACAGAGGCGGAATTAGATTATCTACAGCACGGAGACCCCTCAGGGACGCTATTTTCAATCGGTGAGGCAGATGTTTCTCTTCGGCCGAGCTGGTTTTACCATGAGGATCAGGACCCCAAGTCTCTCGAGGAATTGGTCGAAATCTACTTTCACTCGGTGGGTCGGGGTACACCTCTCTTACTCAATATTCCGCCAAACCAAGATGGACTCTTTGACGAAAAGGATATCCAGCGTCTCTATGAATTTGCTGCCTACCGTGACGAGCTTTATAAAGAAGATTTGGCCTTGGGAACCAAGGTATACGGCCCTGCTCTATCACCAGACTTTGCCTGTCATCATCTGACAGATGGACTGGAAACTAGTTCATGGGCAAGTGATGCAGAGTTGCCAGTCCAATTAGAGCTCGATTTAGGATCACCTAAAACTTTTGATGTGATCGAGCTGAGAGAAGATTTGAAGCTGGGGCAACGCATCGCCGCTTTTCATGTTCAGGTAGAGTTGGATGGCGTCTGGCAGGAGTTTGGCTCTGGTTATACTGTTGGCTACAAACGTCTCTTACGAGGATCAGTCGTTGAGGCGCAGAAGATACGCGTGACCATTACAGAGGCACAGGCTTTGCCTTTGTTGACCAAAATTTCACTCTATAAAACACCTACCTTGTCGAGAAAAGAAGTCGTTCAGCAACTAGAGTTCTCAGAAAAAAGTCTGGCTGTGACCAAGGGAGAAAATGTCCACTTTACAGTGAAGCGCATAGAATCTAGCAGACCTTTGGAAGCTAAGATTTCGATTCAACCAGGGACGGGTGTGCATGGTGTCGCCTATCGGGACGAGATTCAAGTCCTTGCGTTTCAAGTTGGCGAGACTGAAAAAAAGCTAACGCTACCAACCTTGTATTTTGCAGGCGATAAAAACTTAGATTTTTATCTAAATCTGACGGTAGATGGGCAGCTGGTTGACCAGCTTCAGGTCCAAGTTTCATAAAAGAAGAGCCTTTGCATTATGCAAAGGTTCTTTTGGTTAGGAGTGATTTGGTAGCCAGCTGAGGGTGAAGGTCAGTTGCTCAGCTTTCAAGAGGTCTTGGTGTTGAATGCTAGATACAGGGGTCTTGTCCAATCGACACTCTTTGACAAAGTTAAAATGGCTGTGGTTTTGTTCAGCATGGATATCCAACCATTTATTTTCTTTAGCTAGGTAGAGACGGAGATGATTAAAGAGGGGAATTCCGAGGTCATAGTTTGGTTTTCCTGGACAGGTCGGGTAGAATCCAAGAGCTGACCAGATATACCAGGCAGAGAGGCTGCCATTGTCCTCGTCTCCAGGGTAGGCATCCCAGCTTGGTTTGAAGGCCTTCTGACGCAGCGTCTTGATGAGAAGGCTAGTGTATTCAGGATAGTTACTGTAATGGAAGAGATAGGGAATGTGGAAACTAGGTTGATTGGAAATGGCGATTTGCCCAAAAGGAGCTGTAGCCATCTCGCTCATTTCATGAATCTCGTAACCATAGCCAGTTGTTTCAAATAGAGGAGCATCCTGACAGACTTTCAAAAGGTAGTGGCTAAAGGTTTCTTTTCCACCCATCAGTTGACGCAAACCTGGGATGTCATGTAAGATGCCTAAAGTCGCTTGAATGGCAGAGCATTCGGCGTAGTTACGTCCCCAACTATAAGGGGAAAAGTCAGGGCGGAAGTTTCCTTGGCTATCACGCGCACGCATATAGCCTGTCTCAGCGTCAAAGAGATGGCGGTAATTCTGCGATGCGACCTTATAAGTCTGGGCGATGTCATTCTGACCAAGCTTTTCGGCACAGCTGGCGATACAAAAGTCACTATAGGCATAGTCAAGGGTGTGGCTGACACTTTCGTGGTGTTTGGTAGAGAGATAACCCAATTCTTGGTATTGAGCTAAACCGTGACGACCGTTGATGCCAAGAGAATCGGACTTGGTGGCTGTCTCCAGCATAGCTTGGAGGAGCTCTTCTTCCAAGTCGGGGGCCATTTCCTTGCAGGCGCTATCTGCGATAATGCCGTCTAAAAGGGTACCAGGCATCATGCCACGTTCATCTGGGGCCAGCCATTTTGGAAGGAATCCAGTATCGCGGTAGCTATTGAGAAAACCTTCCAAAAAGCGGTGATAGTGTTCCGGTATGATAAGAGCAAAGAGGGGGAAGGTAGTGCGGAAGGTATCCCAGAAGCCATTGTTGCTAAAGAGAACACCAGGCTTGACAGTACCAGTAGCCAGATCCATGTGGATGGCCTGCCCTGACTCATTCACCTCATAAAAAGTTTGTGGGAAGAGGAAGAGTCTGTAGAGGCAGTGGTCAAAGAAGGTTCGGTCAGCTTCTCCTGTCTCCACGATATCAAAACGGTGGAGGAGATTTTCCCAGTCTGCTTGGGCATTTGCTTTACAGCTATCAAAGTCCGTTTGAGGTAGATTAAATAGCGCTTGAGAAGGGGAGATGAAAGAAGTCCCTAGCTGAATCTCGGCATGACTATCAGCGAGGTCAATTCGCAAGTCTCCGCTTTCTTGGCTGATAGCAAGAATATCCGTATTCATTTGTAGGGCAGTGAAGAGTATCAGCGGATTTTTATTGGTCTCAGTTTTTCCTTCTTGTCTCAGGGCAAGCGTTCGCTTATCTACTTGCTTGACTGTCAAGTCATCTGCTGTGTGAAGATAGAGGGATAGGGCCTTGCCTTGCTTTTGCCCCAAACGAATAGAAGCGCCATAGCAAGTCGGTGTGAGCTGGGTTTCAATCTGATAGCGCAGAGAAAAGAGTTTCAAATAGTGAGGCTGGAAGCAAGCTTTATCTACATCGTAAGAAGACTGGCGGTGAAAGAGACTGTCTCCTCCAAGCTGACCTGCGACAGGCGTCAGGAGGAGCCAAGAGTAGTCCCCAATCCAAGGGCTGGGCTGGTGGGTTAAGCGAATCCCCTGAAAAATGGGTAGATGCGGATCGAAAAACCAAGCTCCATCCTGGTCGCTGGTCTGGGGTACAAAATAATTCATCCCAAAAGGAACGCCTGTGTAAGGCAGGGTATTTCCCCGAGAAAAGGCATGCTTGCTAGCAGTCCCAAAGCGGGTATCGATGGTTTCAAGTAGTGGTTTCATAGTCTTTCCTTTAGCTGTTTTTCTACATTATATCAGAAAAAGAGGGCCTTTAGATATGGCGTTCAAAAGTTAGCAATTTTGTAGAAAAATGACTATCATTTGTGTATGTATTTTCTGTCTCAAAAACTATATACTGAACATGAAACTTGTTTGAAAGAGGAAACTGCACGATGATTTATTCGAAAGAAATTGTTAGAGAATGGCTGGACGAAGTAGCGGAGCGGGCCAAGGATCATCCGGAATGGGTGGATGTCTTTGAGCGTTGCTATACAGACACCTTGGACAATACGGTCGAGATTCTAGAAGATGGGTCAACTTTTGTACTCACAGGGGATATTCCTGCCATGTGGCTTCGGGATTCGACAGCTCAACTCAGACCATATCTTCATGTGGCTAAAAAAGATCCTCTCTTGCGTCAGACCATTGCAGGTTTGGTTAAACGTCAGATGACCCTGATTCTGAAGGATCCTTATGCCAATTCCTTTAATATTGAGGAGAACTGGAAGGGCCACCACGAGACTGACCACACAGACCTTAATGGCTGGATTTGGGAACGCAAGTACGAGGTGGACTCGCTTTGCTATCCTTTGCAGCTGGCTTATCTCCTCTGGAAAGAGACTGGCGAGACCAGTCAGTTTGATGAGACTTTTGTCGCAGCGACCAAGGAAATTCTTCATCTCTGGACGGTAGAGCAAGATCACAACAACTCTCCTTATCGTTTTGTTCGGGATACAGACCGCAAGGAAGATACACTGGTAAATAATGGCTTTGGACCTGATTTTGCAGTGACAGGCATGACCTGGTCAGCTTTTCGTCCAAGTGATGACTGCTGTCAGTATAGCTATTTGATTCCGTCCAATATGTTTGCCGTAGTAGTCTTGGGGTATGTGCAAGAAATCTTTGCAGAACTGGATCTAGCTGATAGCCAAAACATCGCGGCAGACGCTAAACGCCTGCAAGCTGAAATCCAAGAAGGCATCGAAAATTACGCCTACACAACTAACAGCAAGGGTGAAAAGATTTACGCCTTTGAAGTGGATGGCTTAGGAAATGCTAGCATCATGGATGATCCAAACGTACCAAGTTTGCTGGCGGCGCCTTATCTGGGTTACTGCGATGTTAATGACGAAGTTTATCAAGCCACACGTCGCACCATTCTGAGCACTGAAAATCCATACTTCTATCAAGGGAAATACGCTAGTGGTCTCGGAAGTTCTCATACCTTCTATCGCTATATCTGGCCGATTGCCCTTTCTATCCAGGGCTTGACAACAAGAGATAAGGCAGAGAAGAAATTCTTGCTTGATCAGCTGGTTGCATGCGATGGTGGCACAGGTGTCATGCATGAAAGCTTCCACGTAGATGACCCAACACTTTACTCACGTGAATGGTTCTCCTGGGCCAACATGATGTTCTGTGAGTTGGTCTTGGATTACTTGGATATCCGCTAATACTCTTCGAAAATCTCTTCAAACTGCGGTGGCTTCACCTTGCCGTAGGTATGGTTACTGACTTCGTCAGTTCTATCCATAACCTCAAAACAGTGCTTTGAGCTGACTTCATCAGTTCTATCTACAACCTCAAAGCCATGCTTTGGGCAGCCTGTAGCTAGCTTCCTAGTTTGCTCTTTGATTTTCATTGAGTATAAGGAGCTCGCTTTAGTTTCACCGATTCGTGTCAGAATCACAAATTCACATTTAAAACGTTAAAAATAAAAATTTAAGTTAGAATGAGGTTTTACTTCATGGAAAATGTTGTTGTACATATTATCTCACATAGTCACTGGGACCGTGAGTGGTACTTACCTTTTGAAAGCCACCGTATGCAGTTGGTGGAATTGTTTGACAATCTCTTTGATCTCTTTGAAAATGACCCTGAGTTCAAGAGTTTCCACTTAGATGGACAAACGATTGTTCTCGATGACTATTTGGAAATTCGCCCTGAAAATCGCGACAAAGTCCAACGTTACATTGACGAAGGTAAACTCAAAATTGGTCCCTTTTACATCTTGCAGGATGACTACTTGATCTCAAGTGAAGCTAACGTCCGCAATACCTTGATTGGTCAAGCAGAATGTGCAAAATGGGGCAAATCAACCCAGATTGGTTACTTCCCAGATACCTTTGGAAATATGGGACAAGCGCCTCAAATCCTTCAAAAATCAGGCATTCACGTGGCAGCTTTTGGGCGTGGTGTCAAGCCGATTGGATTTGACAACCAAGTCCTCGAAGACGAGCAGTTCACTTCTCAGTTTTCAGAAATGTACTGGCAGGGTGCGGACGGCAGTCGTGTTATCGGTATCCTCTTTGCCAACTGGTACAGTAATGGGAATGAAATCCCAGTTGATAAGGACGAAGCCTTAGCCTTTTGGAAACAAAAACTGTCAGACGTGCGTGACTACGCTTCGACCAACCAATGGTTGATGATGAATGGCTGTGACCACCAGCCTGTACAGCGAAATCTGAGTGAAGCCATTCGTGTGGCCAATGAACTCTTCCCAGATGTGACTTTTGTTCATAGTTCTTTTGATGACTATGTCCGTGCAGTAGAAAGTGCTCTACCTGAGCAGTTATCAACGGTTACAGGTGAGTTGACCAGTCAAGAAACAGATGGTTGGTACACGCTTGCCAACACTTCCTCATCACGGATTTACCTTAAACAAGCCTTCCAAGAAAATAGCAACCTGCTAGAACAAGTGGTGGAGCCATTAACTGTCATCACTGGTGGGCACAACCATAAGGATCAGTTGACCTATGCTTGGAAAGTCCTTCTACAAAATGCACCACATGACAGTATCTGTGGCTGTAGCGTGGACGAGGTTCACCGTGAGATGGAAACCCGTTTTGCCAAGGTCAACCAAGTAGGAAACTTTGTTAAGAGCAATCTTCTTAACGAGTGGAAGGGCAAAATCGCTACAGCTAAGGCACAAAGTGATTATCTCTTTACTGTCATTAACACAGGCTTACATGATAAGGTTGATACGGTCAGCACAGTGATTGATGTGGCGACTTGTGATTTCAAAGAATTGCACCCAACAGAAGGCTATAAGAAGATGGCAGCCTTGACCTTGCCAAGCTACCGTGTGGAGGACTTGGATGGTCGTCCTGTAGAGGCTAAAATCGAAGACCTTGGAGCTAATTTTGAGTATGATTTACCAAAAGACAAGTTTCGCCAAGCTCGTATCGCTCGCCAAGTGCGCGTGACCATTCCTGTTCATCTAGCACCGCTTTCTTGGACAACCTTCCAATTGCTTGAAGGAGAACAAGAACACCGTGAGGGTATTTACCAAAACGGGGTGATTGATACACCATTTGTAACGGTGAGTGTGGATGACAATATCACAGTTTATGACAAGACAACTCACGAAGCCTATGAAGATTTTATCCGCTTCGAAGACCGTGGGGACATCGGAAATGAGTATATCTATTTCCAACCAAAAGGAACAGAGCCAATCTATGCAGAACTGAAAGGCTATGAGGTTTTGGAAAACACAGCTCGCTATGCTAAAATCTTGCTCAAACATGAATTGACCGTGCCTGTCAGTGCGGATGAAAAGCTAGAAGAAGAGCAAAGAGGTATCATCGAGTTTATGAAGCGTGAAGCTGGACGTTCAGAAGAGTTGACAACTATTTCTCTTGAAACTGAGATGACTGTCTTTGTTGACAATCCACAAATACGCTTTAAGACTCGCTTTACTAACACTGCCAAAGACCACCGTATCCGTCTCTTGGTTAAGACTCATAACACGCGTTCAAGCAATGATTCTGAAAGTATCTATGAAGTGGTGACACGACCAAACAAACCAGCAGCTTCATGGGAAAATCCTGAAAATCCTCAACACCAACAAGCCTTTGTCAGTCTATATGACGATGAAAAAGGTGTGACTGTATCCAACAAGGGATTGAATGAATACGAAATCCTTGGAGACGACACCATTGCCGTGACAATTTTGCGTGCATCAGGTGAGTTGGGTGACTGGGGTTACTTCCCAACACCAGAAGCACAATGCTTGCGTGAGTTTGAAGTCGAGTTTGCGCTTGAGTGCCACCAAGCCCAAGAACGCTTCTCAGCCTATCGTCGCGCTAAAGCCTTGCAGACACCATTTACTAGTCTTCAGCTTGCTAGACAGGAAGGAAGCGTGGCTGCGACTGGTAGCCTCTTGAATCATTCTGTTCTCAACATACCGCAAATCTGTCCAACAGCCTTTAAGGTAGCTGAAAATGAAGAAGGTTATGTTCTTCGCTACTACAATATGTGTAGTGAAAATGTACGTGTACCAGAAAGTCAACATCTCTTCCTTGACCTACTTGAACGACCATATCCAGTTCATAGAGGCCTCATTTCACCGCAAGAGATTCGTACAGAATTCATCAAAAAAGAAGAAATTTAAGTTCAAAAAGTAAACATAAAAAGAAAGGAGGGGCGAAAAGGTAAAAACTAACTGCTGATTCGCCCCTTTTTATGGTAAAAACAATGACCATTGCAACGATTGATATCGGAGGGACTGGGATTAAGTTTGCCAGTCTGACTCCTGATGGGAAAATACTAGATAAGATAAGTATCCCAACACCAGAAAACTTGGACGATTTACTAGCTTGGCTAGACCAACGCTTGTCAGAACAGGATTATAGCGGAATCGCTATGAGTGTTCCAGGTGCGGTCGATCAAGAGACAGGTGTGATTGATGGCTTCAGTGCCGTTCCCTACATCCATGGCTTTTCATGGTATGAGGCACTTAGCTCTTATCAGATTCCTGTTCATCTGGAAAATGATGCCAACTGCGTTGGACTCAGTGAATTACTAGCTCATCCAGAGCTTGAAAATGCAGCCTGTGTCGTGATTGGGACAGGGATTGGCGGAGCCATGATTATCAATGGCAGACTTCACCGAGGTCGCCACGGCCTGGGTGGTGAGTTTGGCTACATGACAACCCTCGCCCCTGCTGAAAAGCTCAACAACTGGTCGCAATTAGCGTCAACTGGCAACATGGTGCGATACGTGATTGAAGAATCTGGTCAGACTGACTGGGACGGTCGCAAGATTTACCAAGAAGCCGCAGCTGGGAATACCCTTTGCCAAGAAGCTATTGAGCGCATGAACCGCAATCTGGCGCAAGGCTTGCTCAATATCCAGTATCTCATCGATCCAGATGTCATCAGTCTGGGTGGCTCTATCAGTCAAAATCCAGATTTTATCAAAGGTGTCAAGAAGGCTGTAGATGACTTTGTCGAAAGCTACGAAGAATACACGGTCGCACCTGTCATCCAAGCCTGCACCTATCATGCAGATGCTAATCTCTACGGTGCCCTTGTCAACTGGTTACAGGAGGAAAATCAATGGTAACATTTACAGGACTTAGTCCCAAACAAGCGCAAGCATTAGAGTTGCTTAAAAAGCACATTTCCCTACCAGATGTAGAGGTAGCAGTCGCTCAGTCTGACCAAGCCTCTATCTCTATCAAGGGTGAGGGTGGTCACTATCAACTAACTTATCGCAAACTGCACCAACTGTATCGCGCCTTGTCCTTGTTGGCAACAGCTCTAGTAGAAGGTGATAAGGTAGAGATTGAAGAAAAGGCTGCTTACGAAGATTTGGCCTACATGGCTGACTGTTCGCGCAATGCAGTTTTGAATGTGGCTTCTGCTAAGCAGATGATTGAGGTCTTGGCTCTCATGGGCTACTCAACCTTTGAGCTCTACATGGAAGATACCTACCAGATTGAGGGGCAACCATACTTTGGTTACTTCCGTGGAGCCTATTCAGCCGAGGAGTTGCAGGAAATCGAAGCCCATGCCCAGCAGTTTGATATGATCTTTGTGCCCTGCATCCAGACCTTGGCTCACCTGTCGGCCTTTGTCAAATGGGGCGTTAAGGAAGTGCAAGAGCTCCGCGATGTAGAAGATATCCTCCTCATTGGCGAAGAAAAAGTTTATGACCTAATTGACGGCATGTTTGCGACGCTATCTAAACTTCAGACTCGCAAGGTCAATATCGGGATGGACGAAGCCCACTTGGTTGGTTTAGGTCGTTACTTAATTCTGAACGGTGTTGTGGACCGTAGTCTCCTTATGTGCCAACACTTGGAGCGCGTGCTGGACATCGCCGATAAGTATGGTTTCCACTGCCAGATGTGGAGCGATATGTTCTTTAAACTCATGTCGGCAGATGGGCAGTACGACCGTGATGTGGAAATTCCTGAGGAAACTCGTGTCTACCTAGATCGTCTCAAAGACCGTGTGACCTTGGTTTACTGGGATTATTACCAGGATAGCGAAGAAAAATACAACCGTAACTTCCGCAATCACCACAAGATTAGCCAAGATATCGCCTTTGCAGGCGGGGCTTGGAAATGGATCGGTTTTACGCCTCACAACCATTTCAGTCGTCTCATCGCTCTTGAGGCTAATAAAGCTTGTCGTGCCAATCAGATCAAAGAAGTCATCGTGACTGGTTGGGGAGATAATGGCGGTGAGACAGCTCAGTTTTCTATCCTACCAAGTTTGCAAATCTGGGCAGAACTCAGCTACTGCAATGACCTAGACCGTTTGTCTGCACACTTCAAAACCAATACAGGTCTTTCTGTTGAGGACTTTATGCAGATTGATCTAGCTAACCTCTTGCCAGACCTACCAGACAATCTCAGCGGGATCAATCCCAACCGCTATGCCTTTTATCAGGATATTCTCTGTCCGATTCTTGACAAGCACATGACACCTGAACAGGACAAACCTCACTTTGCGCATGCTGCGGAGACTCTTTCTGAAATCAAAGGAAAAGCAGGCATCTACGCCTATCTCTTTGAAACTCAGGCCCAGTTGAATGCTATTTTAAGTAGTAAGGTTGATGTAGGACGACGCATTCGTCAAGCTTACAAATCCGGTGACAAAGTCATCTTGCAGCAAATCGCCAGAGAAGAATTACCAAAACTCAGAAGTGAGATTGAAACTTTCCACAAACTCTTTAGCCACCAATGGTTGAAGGAAAACAAGGTCTTTGGTCTGGATACGGTCGATATCCGTATGGGCGGACTCTTACAAAGGATCAAGCGAGCAGAAAGTCGTATCGAGGCTTATCTGGCAGGTCAGATTGACCGCATCGACGAGCTGGAAGTGGAAATTCTGCCATTTACTGACTTTTACGCAGACAAGGATTTCGCAGCAACTACAGCTAACCAATGGCACACCATTGTGACCGCATCGACGATTTATACGACTTAGGCATTCATCACAAACAGTTAAGCATCTCCTTTTAAATACATGGAGATGTTTTTTGATTTGGAGATAGGGAAGGAGTATAATGAAGCTACGGAGACAGTTTGGAGGTATGACTATGAAAAAGCTACTACTAGTCCTAGGTGCGAGTGTGCTAGTTTTATCTGCCTGCCATAAAACGACAGAGGATAGAGCAACTAGTCCGGCAATACCAAGGGAGCAACAAACCAAGGAAACAACCAACTATTTTCACTATTTAGCAGATTCCTATCAAAAAGCTCTTTCGCACGAAAAAGAATCCAAGGCTGCAACTGTTCAATCACCGATGGCTGCCACAGTTGCAGCCATGGAAGAACTCCAGTTATCGAATCCGACTGATCAAACCTTGATTATGAAGAACTACTCAGATTTTCAGAAGCTAATCCAATACAACACCGAAAAGTGGGAAGAAGTGTTTGCAAGCTGAGCTTCTTCTAGGTGGCAGTCCTATCATAGACTAGAGCATAGAAACTTTGATGAAAAGAATGATCTCATCAAAAAATTAGAAACAACAACTGTCTCTCAGAAAAGTGTCAAATGGAATGTTTTTGGAGTATCGAGTGACAATGCCTATGATTACTTGGTTTTGGATGCCTACTATGACAATCAGGACAAACATTTCTACCTATTTACACTGAAGGATGGGCAAGCACAGGTCTTGTATACCGATAAGACACTGGAAACTATCCCTACTGCAAATTTTGAAGAGACTGAGAATACAGATTTAGCGCGACGTTTTAAGGAATTTCTATTAAAAACAAGTGTAACTACAGAGAGCGAGCCAGATACAGATAATAGTTCTTTAATAGACAAGATAAAAACAGCCATAGAATCCTATTCGGATAGTAAAGGTGAAAGATTTAAGTCAACTAACTTAGCAACATATGGTCACTACTATGGACTAGCAGTGCCAGACCAGATAATGCAATTTGGACAAGTAGATGGGGTGAATTATACTTTTAAATGGTATGGGTATAGTGCAGGTTCAGGTTCTGGGCGGTTTAAAATCCTAGCTTGCTATGTGAATGAAGCAGAGACAGAGGTGATTCTCTTTGGCTACAAGGATGGTAATCCTGCTCTTTTACACACCGAAGGAAGACCAGAGATTGATAAAAATCAATCAGGGGCTATCATAAATGCCCAGGTTCATTTTGTCGAGTTTCATCACCCAATATTAGAACAAGTTTTCAATTAGTAAAGAGGAAATACATTTATCGTATGCAGAGTGTTTCTCGTGAAACCTATTTTTTATAAAAAACTTCTCCACAAAAAATAATTTGTGGAGTTTTTTCTATAATTAGTAGTTTAACCTAGCCTTCAAATAGGAGTATACTAATAATGTAATCGTTATCAAACCTAAAAATTCGATGAAATCAGTTTTTAGGAATAAAAAGGGAGGAAATTATGAAAAAGTTTTCAAAGACCTTGAGAGATAACTGGATCTTTCTCTTGATGGTTTTACCAGGGGCACTCTGGTTGATTCTATTCTTTTACATTCCAGTATTTGGGAATGTGGTCGCCTTTAAAGACTACCATATGACCAGTAATGGTTTCATAGATAGTATTGTGAATAGTAAATGGGTCGGGTTAGATAATTTCAGATTCTTGTTTAGTTCAAAAGATGCCTTTATCATCACTCGTAATACCGTTCTCTACAATCTCGGCTTTATCTTTATCGGTTTGATTGTATCAGTAGGGATTGCCATTATCCTCAGCGAGCTTCGCTCTAAGAGAATGGTTAAGATTTTCCAAACGTCTATGTTGTTCCCTTACTTCCTGTCATGGGTTATCATCAGTTTCTTTACAGATGCCTTCCTAAACATTGACAAAGGGGTCTTCAACCATTTCCTAACATCCATTGGCATGAAGGAAGTCAACTTCTACGCTGACTTAGGCATTTGGCCCTACCTTCTCCTTTTCCTAGGTATTTGGAAAGGCTTTGGATATAGCAGTGTCATGTACTATGCGACAATCATGGGGATTGACCCAACCTACTACGAAGCAGCGACAGTGGACGGGGCTAGCAAGTGGCAACGCATTCGCAACGTAACTATTCCTCAGTTGACTCCACTTGTAACAGTTTTGACCATCCTTGCAGTCGGAAATATCTTCCGCGCAGACTTTGGTCTCTTCTATCAAATCCCACACAATGCTGGTCAGCTTTACAATGTAACCAACGTTTTGGATGTATATGTCTTTAATGGTTTGACTCAGACAGCAGATATCGGTATGGCTTCAGCAGCCGGTCTTTACCAATCCGTTGTCGGTTTGATTCTGGTTATCCTATCAAACTTGCTTGCAAGACGAGTCGATCCAAACTCAGCTTTGTTCTAGAAAGGAGGAGAATATGGCAGAAAAGAAAATTAAAAAAGAAAAAATCGATAATGTCGGCATTCACTCCTTCAGTAAGAAAGCAGATATCTTCTTTAGTATCATCTCTGGTTTGATCGCTCTTTCTTGTATCTTGCCCTTTATCTTCGTTATCATCATTTCGGTGACAGATGAAAAGAGCATCCTCCAGTATGGATATAGCTTTTTCCCTTCGAAATTTGGTGTAGATGGATTCCAGTTCCTAGCTCAGTTTAAAGATAAGATCCTCCAAGCGCTCTTTATCTCAGTTTTTGTAACTGTAGTCGGAACAGTGACCAACGTCTTCATCACAACCACTTATGCCTACGCCATCTCACGTACAACCTTTAAGTACCGCAGATTTTTCACAATCTTCGCTCTTCTTAGTATGTTGTTCAATGCTGGTTTGGTACCAGGCTATATTGTGGTCACTCGCCTGCTTCAACTTGGTGATACCGTTTGGGCCTTGATTGTTCCAATGCTTCTCTCACCATTCAACATCATTTTGATGCGTTCCTTCTTCAAGAAGACCATTCCAGAAGCCATTCTCGAATCTGCTCGTATCGATGGTGCCAGTGAAGCTCGGATCTTCTTCCAGATCTGTTTGCCCTTGTCACTTCCAGGTATCGCAACCATCACGCTTTTGACAGCTCTTGGTTTCTGGAACGACTGGTTCAACGCCCTTCTTTACATCAAGAGTGATAACTTGTATCCATTGCAATATTTGCTTATGCAAATCCAACAAAATATGGACTATATCGCAAAAGCAGTCGGTCTATCTGGCCAACTGGGAGTTGCTCTACCGAAAGAAACAGGTCGTATGGCCATGGTTGTTGTTGCAACCCTTCCAATCGCGATTCTGTATCCATTCTTCCAACGCTACTTTGTTAAAGGGTTGACGATCGGTGGTGTGAAAGAATAGCACTTGCTGAGAAACACCGTTTCTCCCTTCCCCACTTCATCTTAGTGATTGAAGTTACAAATCATTAAATTGTTTATAAGTTTAAAAACAAAAAAAGGAGTTTTTATCATGAAAAACTGGAAAAAATATGCTTTTGCATCTGCTAGCGTAGTCGCTTTGGCTGCTGGTCTTGCTGCTTGTGGAAACCTTACAGGTAACAACAAAAAAGCTGCAGATACTACTTCAGGTGAAAAACCTGTAATCAAAATGTACCAAATCGGTGACAAACCAGACAACTTGGATGAATTGCTAGAAAATGCAAACAAAATCATCGAAGAAAAAGTCGGTGCTAAATTGGATATCCAATACCTTGGATGGGGTGACTATGATAAGAAAATGTCTGTTATCACATCATCTGGTGAAAACTATGATATCGCATTTGCATCTAACTATGTCGTAAATGCTCAAAAAGGTGCTTACGCTGACTTGACTGATTTGTACAAGAAAGAAGGAGCAGAGCTTTACAAAGCACTTGACCCAGCTTACATCAAAGGGAACACTGTAAACGGTAAGATCTATGCAGTACCAGTTGCAGCTAACGTTGCATCATCTCAAAACTTTGCCTTCAACGGAACTCTTCTTGCTAAATACGGTATCGATATTTCAGGTGTAACTTCATACGAAACACTTGAGCCAGTCTTGAAACAAATCAAAGAAAAAGCTCCAGACGTAGTACCATTTGCGGTTACGAAGAACTTTATCCCATCTGATAACTTTGACTACCCAGTACCAAACGGACTTCCATTTGTTATCGATCTTGAAGGAGACACTACTAAGATTGTAAACCGTTACGAAGTACCTCGTTTCAAAGAACACTTGAAGACTCTTCACAAATTCTATGAAGAAGGATACATTCCAAAAGACGTAGCAACAAGCGACACTTCATTTGACCTTCAACAAGATACTTGGTTCGTTCGTGAAGAAACAGTAGGACCAGCTGACTACGGTAACAGCTTGCTTTCACGTGTTGCTAACAAAGACATCCAAATCAAACCAATCACTAACTTTATCAAGAAAAATCAAACAACACAAGTTGCCAACTTTGTTATCTCAAACAACTCTAAGAACAAAGAAAAATCAATGGAAGTGTTGAACCTCTTGAACACTAACCCAGAACTCTTGAACGGTCTTGTTTACGGTCCAGAAGGCAAGAACTGGGAAAAAGTTGAAGGTAAAGAAAACCGTGTACGCGTTCTTGATGGCTATAAAGGAAATACTCACATGTCAGGTTGGAACACAGGTAACAACTGGATCCTTTACATCAACGAAAACGTTACAGACCAACAAATCGAAGATTCTAAGAAACAATTGGCAGAAGCCAAAGAATCTCCAGCGCTTGGATTTATCTTTAACACTGACAGTGTCAAATCTGAAATTTCAGCAATTTCTAACACAATGCAACAATTCGATACAGCTATCAACACTGGTACTGTAGACCCAGATAAAGCTATTCCAGAATTGATGGAAAAATTGAAATCTGAAGGTGCCTACGAAAAAGTATTGAACGAAATGCAAAAACAATACGACGAATTCTTGAAAAATAAAAAATCATAAGCTCGATTGATTTCGTGTATTCATTCCTAATTCCTAAAAATGTGATAACTGCCTTCCTTAGTTTTCTAGGGGAGGTAGTGATTTTTAGGATGTAAAAATGAAAAGAGTAGTTCTGAGGGTTTATGCGATGTGATACACATACATCTATAGGGGATTTATTATGAAAAAATATCGTCTTCTTTTCAAAATGAGTGCTGTCTTCTCTTACCTATTTTTCGTATTTGGCCTTTCCCAGCTGACGCTTATTGTCCAAAACTATTGGCAATTTTCTTCCCAGATTGGCAATTTCTTCTGGATTCAAAATATCTTAAGTCTGCTATTTATCGGAGTCATGATTTGGATTCTGATTAAGACAGGGCACGGTTATCTCTTTCGTATTCCAAGAAAAAAATGGCTTTGGTATTCGATTTTGACAGTATTAGTGGTAGTGCTCCAGATCTCTTTTAACGTTCAGACAGCTAAACATGTCCAGTCAACTGCTGAAGGTTGGGCTGTATTGATTGGTTATAGTGGGACTAACTTTGCAGAGCTAAGTATCTATATAGCCCTGTTCTTTTTGGGGCCGCTGATGGAAGAGTTAATCTATAGAGGATTACTGCAACACGCCTTTTTTAAAGATTCGAGATGTGGTCTTGATTTGCTTCTCCCTTCTATTTTATTTGCTCTCCCTCATTTTTCAAGCCTTCCTAGTCTGTTAGATATCTTCGTCTTTGCAACATCTGGAATCATTTTTGCTGGTTTGACCCGTTATACCAAGAGCATTTATCCTTCCTATGCGGTGCATGTAATCAATAATATTGTAGCGACCTTGCCATTTTTGCTGACTTTTTTACATAGGGTGTTTGGGTAAAATATTGGCTGGAGAGTTAGGGATTATATTTTTTTAATTTATAAGCGAATTTCAGGAGGAAAATGAGAATGACACCATTAAAATGGTTTGCTGGAGGAAGTGAAAGACGTTGTAAAGCGATGACCATCATTGATCATCTATTGGAAGATATAAAGGCTGCGCCTCAACTTGCTCCCCTGAAAAATCAGTTAGTGATTTATAAAAAACGATTAAAGGACGATGGAACCTCTACTCCATTTATTCTGAGCCAAATGAATGTTGACATCTCACGTGTGTTGATTGATAACAAGCTAAGTTTGTCAGAAAGTCAAGCTAAGCAAGTCAAAAAATTGAGAGAATTATCTGCGATTCGCTATGGTTACTGATGAAGTGCAGGGGTAGGACTCTTTCTACAATTTCCGGTCAAATAAATTGCATTCGTTTTCCCAAGTGGGTATACTAGTATAGTTGAATGAAAAATTCTGAAAATTTAAGAATAGAAAAGAGAACAAATCTTATGGCAAAAGATATTCGTGTCTTACTTTACTACCTTTATACTCCAATTGAAAACGCAGAGCAATTTGCGGCAGATCACTTGGCTTTCTGTAAATCAATCGGCCTCAAAGGCCGTATCCTAGTCGCTGACGAGGGAATTAACGGAACCGTTTCAGGTGATTACGAAACAACTCAAAAATACATGGACTACGTTCACAGCCTCCCAGGAATGGAAGACCTCTGGTTCAAGATTGACGAAGAAAATGAACAAGCCTTCAAGAAGATGTTTGTTCGCTACAAGAAAGAAATTGTCCACCTTGGTTTGGAAGACAACGACTTTGACAACGACATCAACCCACTTGAAACAACAGGTGCTTACTTGTCTCCAAAAGAGTTCAAAGAAGCCCTTCTTGACGAAGATACCGTTGTCCTTGACACACGTAACGATTATGAGTACGACCTAGGACACTTCCGTGGGGCTATCCGCCCAGACATCCGCAACTTCCGTGAGTTGCCACAATGGGTTCGCGATAACAAGGAAAAATTCATGGACAAGCGTGTCGTGGTTTACTGTACAGGTGGCGTTCGCTGTGAGAAATTCTCAGGCTGGATGGTCCGTGAAGGCTACAAAGATGTCGGTCAATTGCACGGAGGAATCGCAACTTACGGTAAAGACCCAGAAGTCCAAGGCGAGCTTTGGGATGGGAAAATGTACGTCTTTGACGAGCGTATCGCAGTCGATGTCAACCATGTCAACCCAACCATCGTAGGGAAAGACTGGTTTGATGGAACACCATGTGAACGTTATGTCAACTGTGGAAATCCCTTCTGTAACCGTCGTATCTTGACATCAGAAGAAAATGAAGACAAGTACCTTCGTGGATGCTCACACGAGTGCCGTGTTCACCCACGCAACCGCTATGTTTCAGAAAATGAATTGACACAAGCAGAAGTAATCGAGCGCCTAGCTGCTATCGGTGAAAGCTTGGATCAAGTCGCTACTGTATAACATCAAACAGTCCTTAGGGGCTGTTTTTCTATGCTTTTTATCTAAAAATCTAAAATTTGTTTCTGTATCTTTCAGGAAAATAGGGTATACTATGTGTAAACGATTTCAAAGGAGGCCAGTTATGGCGAAAACATTTTTTATTCCAAACAAACAGAGCATTTTAGGAGAACAGGGAATTTTGACTGCCAAGTCCATCCTGGCCTTGGTGGAGGGCTTGGAGTCACACAGTTATGATGCGGTCTATCTCCGTCAGCCCCTCAATCGTCTCGAGTATATCGAGTGTGGGATTGTAGGTCAGTCGCAATTTCTCTTCAAGGTGAACTATGCGGATAGTCGAAAAGGCTATCAAGTAGTGATTCCAGACTTCCTTACTAGAGCGGACTGGGAGATTGTAGAAGCTCTCCTCCAAGCCCTATCAAGCAAGTTGGGGCAAGTGGCAGAAGGGCTAGAAGGATTTGACTTTGAAGCTTATTTCCGACAAACAGTCAAGCATTATCTAGCGGATAAGGCGGCTCGTCTGGTATACTGCCAAGGACTCTTGTCCCCTATCTATCTCAACAAGGAATACCTCGAGAGCTTTTTGGCTGAGGATGGATTGGCACGTTTTGAAGAGCTAGTCAAGAAGGTTCAAGGATCTGATGCCTACCTTGCCAGTGTGAAATTTTACCCAGACGCCCAAGGCAAGGTACACGGTATCTATCACCTAGCCCAGGGAGTCAAGACGATTTTACCAAAGGAACCCTTTGTACCAGCTCCTTATACCGAGCAGCTGGCAGGCAAGGAGCTTATTTGGGAGATTGACCTAGTGACGATTTCTGGTGATGGCTCAAAAGCAGAAGACTATGAAGCCATCGCTCGCTTGGATTATGCAAGATTCCTAGAGTCATTACCAACAGCATTTTACCAGCAATTAGATGCTAATCAATTAGAGGTACAAGCCATCCTAGAACAAGATTTTGAAGGATTGGCACAAGAAAAGTAAAGCAGGTTAACGTCTATTTAGCGTGCGAAAGATAGTTTAGCCTTGTTAGGTTTTGTAATATGAAATTTCAAAAATTGCTTAGTTTAATAAAAAGCAGTATAATATAATAAAAAATACAATATTGTTCGTTAAATAATGATCAGGAGATCTTAAGATGGATATCAAGAAGGAAGTAGGTAAAAGAATCCGAATGTTGCGAGAGATGAAACATATCACTCGTGAAACTCTTTGTGATGATGAAACTGAGATAACGGTGCGCCAATTAGCACGGATTGAATCAGGGCAGTCTTCCCCAAGTTTATCCAAGGTAGAGTATATAGCTTACAAACTAGGTTGTCCAATTTCACATATAGTAGATATGGATCATATGATTTTACCTTCAGAGTACTTGATAGTAAAGGATAAACTTATTAAGTTTCAAACTTATGGAGATGATGATAGAATCCAGGTTAAGGAAGAGTTGTTTGAAAGAGTTTACGAACACTATTATGACAGTCTACCTGAGGATGAGCAGATTGCTGTTAGTGCCTTACAAGCTAGTTTTGATGTCTTTGTAAGTGAAGATGCAGGGTTTGGCGATGCTTTGCTTGATGAGTATTTTGAGCAAGTAAAGATAAGGAAAAACTACTCGGTGAATGATTTGCTTTTGATAAAGCTGTACTTTGTTTCATGTTTAGCAAGACCGACTGAGTATAATCCTGAACTATTTTGGATGCTTTCTAAAAAACTTATAAGAGAAACAAATTCATCAGATTTAGAGACAGCCTATATGTTAAAAAGAACTGTGCTTGATTCTTTAGCTGTTCAATGGATGGAAAAATCTTACTCCACTTTTGAGCCTTATGTTAAGGCAATGAACACATTGATGACTATATCGCAGGATTTTCAAAACAAGCCAATTGTTGATATGCTAGATGCTATGTGTACCTTATTTCATAAACAGGATAAGGAAAAAGCTATCCAATTATATGACAGAGCTATTGTTTGTGCTCAAGCATTTGGGGACTCAGTATTAGAAGCGCGTATATTAGGAGAAAAAGAAAAAGATTTAAAAACTTTTGAGGAAATGAAGAGCTGACATGACATTTTTGTCATGTTTTTTTCTTTTTGAAAGCGTTATACTTTAATCATAAAGAACAAGAGATAAGGAGGAAAGAAAAATGTTTGGATTTGCAGTATTCTTAAGTCTTAGTTTTTGGTTTTCTGGGTAGGAGATGGAAATGGAAGATTTTAGTATCTCGCTAGAGACTTTTACACAAACTCGCCACAGTTTGATAGTTCGAAATAACACGACTGAGCAAAGGTTGGTACAAATAGAGTTGAACAAGGAACCATTTCGTTTAGCAATTTTAGATGCTGGCGAAGAGCGAGTTTTAATCTTACCAGAAGAATTATCTATTATCGAAAGTTTTAAAATTTCAGAGGTGGAGGACAATCCATGATGTCAAAAAAACATGTTGTAGAGGCAATGTTTATTCTTGTGATAGCTTCTTTATTTTTAGCAGGATTTTACTATAAAAACCAAGAATCTCATCATCAAGAAGAAACAAAACAAGAGCTTCTCTTAAAAAAAGAAGAGGAAATAAAACAATATATTTCAAAAACTAAAAATACAACATTCAAGAATGCATTGTTGACCTCCAATGAGGGAGCGCAGGTTCAACTGTCAGAGTATAAGTTTAGACCAAAGGTTGTGGTATTCTGGGCTAGTTGGTGTCCTGATTGTCAAAAAGAGCTCCCAATCATTCAGCGCCTTTATGATAAATATCAAGATAAAGTTGATTTCTTTATGGTGGATATAGTTGATGGGGAACGTGAAACACTTGAAACCTCTCATCAATTTTTAAGGGATCAGGGTTTTACCTTTCCAGTTTATATAGATCAAGATTTACAAGCTTTTAAGTTCTTGGATGTAAAAGCTATTCCAACTATCTTTATAGTGGATAAAGATGGGATAGTGAAAGAAATTTATGTTGAACAAGGAAGCGAAGAAATGTTATCTAAAGATTTAAAACAGTTAATAAATAACTGAAATGAGAATCTCATTTGGTTATTATAAAAAATTTTTTAAAAGGAGGGTTTTCTGATGAGAAAACTAACTGGACGTGTCAAAAGACACATTGTAGCAGGTCGCTTTTGTATTATAGGTCTTCGATATGGAGTAGGCATATTTTGTTGGGATTAAATAGGAGGATGAAGTAGTGAAAAAACTAAGTAACAAAAATAAAAAGCACATTGTAGCAGGTCGCTTTTGTATTATAGGTCTTCGATATGGAGTAGGTATCTTTTGTTGGGATTAAAAGGAGGGTTAAATAATGAAAAAACTAAGTAATAAACATAAAAGACACATTGTAGCAGGTCAATTTTGTGCTGTTTCACCACTCGGTATTTATGGAATGCTCACAGGTATTGGGTTCTTCTGTTGGAGTTAATGTAAGCTAAAAATCTCTGGCAGGGTTCATTCCTTGTCAGAGACTTTTTTAATATAATGAACGGAGAGAAACTATGAATCGTGTGATTTTAAGTCTTAAAAATATCGATAAAACATATGGGAAAGAACAGGTTCTCCATAATATTTCCTTTGATATTGAACGAGGAGAAATATGTGGTCTTATCGGTGAAAATGGTGCTGGAAAGACAACATTAATGAGAATTCTCCTAGGACTAATTCGAGCTGATAAGGGAGAAATAGAGAGTGTTTCGCAGCATAAGATTGGCAGTATTATCGAATCACCTGCCCTCTATCCAAACTTGACTGGACGTCAACACTTGCAATATTACAAGACAAGATTTGGTTTAAAGACAGATATCACAAAAATGTTGGAATTGGTTCACTTGCCTGAACCGTCATGGGATCGAAAAGTAAAAAACTATTCCCTTGGAATGAAGCAGAGGTTATCGATTGCGATTGCGCTGTTGGATAATCCAGAGCTTATTATCTTAGATGAACCCGTGAATGGTTTAGATCCTCAAGGGATTTCAGATTTAAGAAAAATGATTTTGAATTTAAGGGATCAGTTAGGAGTTACTTTTTTAATCTCAAGCCATATCCTATCAGAGTTGGAGTTTATAACAGATAAGTATATCATCATGAAAAAGGGAAAAATTCTAAATGTGATGAGTTCAAAAGAGCTAGCGAATGATTTGTCGGAAAAGATTTTCCTTAAGACGAGTTGTAATCAGATTCTGAAAATATTTTTAGAAGAAGAGGGCATTGATCACTTTGAGCAAGGTGACTATCTGGTTGTGACAGAAAAGGAAAGATTAATGGCTATCTTGGAATATAGTATTGGTTCAAATCTAGTGATACAGGATATTTATATTAAGAAGGAACGCTTTGAGGACTACTATTTGCGTAATATTATCTGATGATTTAAGAAAGGAGGAGAGTCATGAATTCTCTTAAAGCAGATATGTATAAATTTTACTGGGAAAAAAGAGGAGTGCTTCCTAGTTTGTTGATAGGGTTATTAGTTTTGTTATTCTCCTTGTTTTTTAAGTCATCAAATGAAAATGAGCCGGCATTTCGAGTGTTGATTTCAAACGTGAGTGGTTTTATTCCTTTACTTTTCATCTCTTCCAATTTATTTTTCTGGGGAGAAGATTATAGTTTCCGTACGATTAATATTTTGCTCACAAAAGAAAAACAACGATGGAAGTTATTTTTATATAAAACTTTGGGAACCTTTTGTTTGTCTTTATTATATGTGTCTATTTTTTATAGTTTAGCAGCTCTTGTTTATTTAGAAGGGGACATGGTGTTGATTGTTTCGGCATTTTTACACCAGCTACCATACTATTTGGTCATTATCAGTATCTCCTTATTGATTTTTCAAATATTTGATAAGGTTTATGAATCATGTATGATTTACACACTCTACATTTTACTATTTGATAACCTATTGGCTTACGTCCTTCCAAACTCTGGTGAGAGTATGAGAGACTATTTACTAATGACTTTAAATTTGAAAGCATCACCAGATATCAGTCAATTTACCCTTACAAACGTATGCTATCCTATAGTGGTGAGTATAGCAGTACTTGTGCTTGCGTTAGCTGTATTTAGTAAAAAAGAATTTAAGTAGGAGGACTAATGATGAAAAAAATAGGAATTGTAATTGGACTGTTGTTACTGTTTGTAGTAGCTGGAATTTTATTAACCTTAAAACGAGGAGAGACAACAATCAGTGTGAAACAATCATGGACTCTCTCTTCTAAAAGTATTAAAACGTTAGAGTTTTATGGATCAAAGCAAGCAATTGATGTTAAAGTTGTCAAGAGTGAATCAGATGAAACAAGTGTTCAAATAGAAGGAAAAGTTTCCGAAGAATCAGCGAATAATATATCTAAAAACGTTAAAATGAGTTCAGATAGTCTATATCTACCATTTTCACAACATGGTTTTAATTTGGCTCTGAGTTCAGAAGGAAAAGACAAGTTATATGTAACTATTTCCTTAGGAAAAAATACTACTTTCGAAAAAATATTCATAGATACTCTTGTTGGCGATGTATCTATTACAGTTCCTCAAGATTTTGATGGGATTTATACTTTACATACAAACAATATAGGAGAAATTTTAAGGGTTCCTACCACAAATCAAACTTCGAATAGCATCATTGAAGTTGATGGCTATAGTAAGATAAGTGTTGAAAAAGGAGAAAATAATGGTTAGTCACTATAAACAAGCAACTTTGCTGGATTGTGGAATGGCTTGTGTTAAGACAATCATTTCTTATTATTTCCCCAAATTAGAACATTTAGATAGTCTACAATTTGATAATAATAATCACCAAGGACTGTCTTTGTTTGAAATAGAAGATGTATTAAAAAGCTATGGTATTGATGCGGATTCTTATCAAATTGACACTCCGAGTTTATTAAATAACGTATCATTTCCTTATTTGATGGTAGTAGAAAGAGCTGGTTTGCCTCATTATATTGTTGTATTAGATGGAGATAGTAATTCATTGACGGTCTCCGATCCTGCGAATGAAGAAATTGAGAAAATTTCAAGATTAGAACTTTTTAGTCAGAGTGTAGGAGTTGTTTTAATTCCCCAAAAGAGTGAGAGTGTTAATTTAGAAGATAAAAAAGGTGTTGTTACTTTGAGCTATGCAGATAAGTTATATCATAGATTTTTAGCTTCACTTGGTTGGAAGAGAAAGTTTGCAATCTTTTTCTTGGGAATAGCCAAAATTACCTTACCAGTTACTATTGCTTTTTTTCTACAAATAACAATGTCTAATCTGCTTAATATTCAGTTTAGCTTTCAGTTATTTAGTCTCGCTTCAATAATATTAGGTTCATATTTGTATTGGCAGTTTTCTATATTGGAAACAAGATTAAAAGGAAAGATTGAAAATGATTTTTTAAATGATATTCTGTCCTCTTTTTATCAGAACCAATTAAATGATTTTTCTTTAACTAAGAATTATGAGTATGTTAGTAGTTATTTTTGGAATTTGTTGTTATCAGCAACAGGTATTATGCAAAAATTTTACTTAAAGGTACAACTTTTAGTGTTTTGCTTGCTACTATTATTGCTATTAAAATTGAATATCATTATTTTCGCAGTTACAAGCTTATCTATAGTTATTCTTGGTTTATATGTAAATTTTGAGATACGAAAAGTTGTAAAAAATCAGCGAGAATTTATTGCTAAGAGTTCTAACTTTAGTTCTCTTGTAGAAAATACAATTTATGGTTTGCAAGATATTATAAGTTTCCAAAAATCTAGCGACTTTATCAAAGAATTTAATGAAAGACTCAATGAACTGTTGGGAACGAAACTAGATAGTACGCATATTACCAATAGATTATTAGCTTCTACTCAGATATTTATAGGTTTAACTGGTTCATTTTTGATTGCTACTATAATTTCTATGAGAGATTATGAACATATAGCAGAGTATGCAAATAGTATTTTGATTCTATTACTTTTATCCAGCATTTTAAGTTCTTTAATTACATCTTGGGTAGCATTGAAAAAAAGTCAATATTCCTTTGAGTTTATTGGAACAGAGGAGGTAGAAGCGAAAAGGGATGTTATTCCTGTTTCAGTAGCTAAAATTAAACAGTTGTCATGTCGGAATTTATGTAAAAAATGGGATGAAAGATTGGTGTTTAATAAATTAAATTTCGAGTTTAATAGTGGTGAATTAACCGTTATTACAGGCGGTAATGGAACTGGGAAATCATCTCTTTTGAATATTATTCAGGGATTATCTTCTCCAACAGAGGGTGATATTGTACTGAATGGAATGGAAAGTTTTTCTACTTTAGAGGAGACTAATATTTTGGATTATTTAAGCGTGTATTCATCTGAATTTCATGTATTCCCTGGAAGTGTTTCAAAAAATATTAATTTCACCCTATTTAATAAGGAAAACTATGAATTAAATAATCTTGATAGTCTGAATCTCAATGTATCTCTGAGTCATCAGATTGATGGGAAAGCCACCAATATTTCGCAAGGTCAGAAACAAAAAATTCTACTCATGAGGAGTTTGTCGCAAGAAAAGGACATCTATCTATTTGATGAGCCTACAGGAAATTTGGACAGAAACTCAACTGAATTATTTCTAAATGAGGTTGAGAAATTAGTGAACGAGGAAAAGATTGTTATTGTCGTGACTCATGATAAGGATGTTATTGCTAGAGCAAGCAAAGTTATTAATATGGATGAATTTCATTAAAAGTTAAAAAATGGAGATTGGTGGTTTCTAATCTTCATTTTACCTATAACTAATTTGCAAAATATTTGGAATAACGAGTTTCATAGCAATGTTATCATACGACTGAACTTTAGGAATAAAACCCATCCTAGGACAAGATTTTGAGGAATTGGCAAGCATCGAGTAGACCTTGTCCAAAAAAGAGTAAGCATAAAAATCCCTGTCATTAACAAATGGCAGGGATTTTAGTTAAAAGAAGGTCAGGATGCGAAGGTAGTCTACTGTCAGCGCGAGCTCTGCAATGAAGAAGGGTAAGAGAATAGCACCATCAAGTAAGACAGCTAGTAAGAAACGATAGAATGGGTCAAGGCCACTAGTCTTACTTGGTTTACTAATCACAAAGAGATTGCCAAGGGCAAAGATGGCCATGCTTAGAAGAGTGAGGATCCCAGCAAATCGTAAGCCACCAAAGAGTGCAAAGAAACTTGCTAGAGCTGTTAGGACAAGCGGGATAGCAAAGAGTCTGCTGTAACGATCGAAAGCTTCTTGAAAAGTGAAGTCGCTCTCCTGGTCCAGTACACGTCGGACAGTAAAGCCTCCCAAAATGATGGAAAAGTAAAATAGAGCGCTAGTGACCAAGATAGAAAGTCCAGCAAAGAGATCTAAAGGTGGGAGCTGGTTAGGAGAGCTATTAGCCATAGAAATCATATAGCCATAGTAGAGGCGCTTGATATGATAGATACTAAAGAAAAGGTTGAACGAGGACAGCAGGGTGAGCAGGCCAAAGACACTGTAACGATGCTTTTGGTCCGTAGTCTTGCTAGCAGTTGGTTCTTGGATAGCATCCAGCAGCCAAGTCCAAAACAGTGCGATTTCTTCTTTGAATCGGGCAGTTTTACGAGGATCAATATCTGGGATATAAGGACTTTCTAAAGCCTTGCTGAGGATGCTTTTTTCTTTTGCAGAGTTTTCTTGCTTGTGTTCCTCTTCAGCTTTCCCTTCTCCCTCTTCCTCGGTTTGGGTTTCCTCAATCATTTCGGGAGCTTCCTCCTCATGCCTTTCCAACTCTTTAGGTGAGACAGGTGTTTCTTCGCTTGCTTGTGGTTCAGTTTCCACAGTTTCTGAAGTCTCAGGCTCGTTGGGCTGGTTTTCCGATTTCGTCTGAGGTGATTTCTTCTCAAGATCGGCACTTTCAAACCATTCTTGTGTCATGGTGGAACCTCCTTTTTATGGTCATTTTCTATCTTTAGACTAGCAGATGAAAGCGTTTTTGTCAATGGTTTCTAGGTGGAGCAGAGTATTCTTCTTCCTTGGGTAGGTAGATATCCTGATTGGCTTTTATAATGAGCATATCCTTAGCATCTGCTTTGTCTGTCTTGTAGGGGTTGGCAAGTTCATTCTCTTTTTGTCTAGGGTGTTCTCTTTGTGCATTACAATAAATACCGCCATGCTGAGAAGAAATTTCTAGATTGATACGGTCGGTCTCTTTCTGGGAGAGAATGAGTTGTAGAGTTGAATAAGCCTCTAGCTCGACCTTGCCGTGAACTTGGATATTTTCAGCATAGATGTGTGCTCCCTCCGTCTTGACCTGACTATCTGTCAATTCGGCATCAAAGATATTGATGATATGAGGTGCCGTTAATGTGCTGTTCTTGATAGAACTTTCTGTTAGTCTTAAGAGATAGCCTTTTATTTTGATGGTTGCATTTTCAAGGTTGGCTTGACGAATATTAGTTTGTCCACGATTGGCTGAGACGGTGATAGCTTGCAGCTTTCTTCCTTTAGGGAGAGAGAGAACGACTTCGTCAAAACGATTAGAATAGTTGCTGGCGATACGAAGTAGGCTTTCGATTCCTGAACCGAGAAAACGATGTTGGGAGGCTTGTTTGTCAGTGACGCTCAGTGTTTTGTCACTCATACCAGTAGTCAAATCGTGACGACCAGACACCGAAGGATGATAGGTGATATGGATCTTGTCATCTACAGACTCTGTGATGGTTAGGCTGTGTTCTTCAAGGGCTAGATCAAGTTTTTCCACTTCACTTCCAAAGGTTACTTCTTCGATACGATTGTCATAGACGGGGTCTTTTGACATGGCAAGCAAACTTTGAATACCATTGGACTGCGCGCCTACAATGATCATGATAAAACCGAGGATCGTGGAAACCACACCAAAGATGAGAAATCCTTTTGTCAATTTACGCATGTCTATCACCTCTCTTTCCTTTTTTAAGAATCCATTGTGCCAAGCGGACGACCAGGAGGCCAAAGAAACGAGCTACATAGGAGATGCCTAATAGAACAAGAGAAGAAGCACCGATAGCAAGCAAACCAGCCCCGAAAATCAAGATAAAGGCAGATTTGGCTTCGACTAGGACGCTAAAGCTCTCTATGATAAAAAGTCCACCTAGCAGGATACCCGTTACAGAGACGGTAAAAAAGGCTAAAATGACGGAGACAGCCGCGATAAAAATACCGATGATGGCCATGAGGATGCCGATTCCGACCGGAATTCCGATAGGAGCTACTAGCAGAGCCAGGAGGGCAATATGTAGCAGTTGGCGGTCATTCTTTTGAGCAGGGGCTTCATTGACCTTTTTATCGAGAAGATCAGAGAGGACATCATGGGCAGCTTCTTTTGGAGTTCCCAGACTGGCAATGAGTTCCTCTTCGCCCTCTGGACCTGCATCGTCAAATAGTTCCTTAAAGTAGTCCATAGCTTCGATGCGGTCAGCTTCAGGTAGTTTATGGAGATAGGTTTCTAACTGAGTCAGATAGTCAGTTCTTGTCATGGCGGATACTCCCTTCTATGATGCCGTTGACGGTGTCGGTATAGAGCGTCCACTCTTCCTTTAGAGTAACGAGCTGCTCTACGCCCCGATTGGTCAAGGAGTAGTATTTGCGCATACGCCCCTGAAACTCTCTAGAGTAGGTGGTCAGAAAGCCACTGGCTTCCAATTTTTTGAGAATGGGATAGAGCGTAGATTCTTTTATATTGGCGATGAGTTTAATGGTTTGGCTAATCTCATAACCATAAGAATCCCCCTGCTCCAGTACAGCCAAGATGAGAAACTCAATCAAGGCAGAGGATGTTGGGAAGTACATGAGAAACCTCCTTTATATTATATAAAAATTTTATATATACTCTTTTCAAATATATTGTATCTCAAGTTGAAAGCCCTGTCAAGAAATATGTGTAAAAATTTTACATATAAAAAACTCCTAGTATAAACTAGAAGTTTAGAGGATTATAGTTTATTGTGCATCTAGAAGCGGCGGAAGATTAAAATACTTGTCTCCAATCTTGATTCTGGCACGGAGTATGCCATCTTGATAGGTATAGCCTTCAAATGGAGGGTATTTGTCCAATCTTTCTAGGATGTCATCAGGCAAACATCTAAAATCATAATCCCTCAACGCCCCTGCACCAATCATTCTTTCAGTCAGATGTGCCTTGATTTCTTTTTCATATTTTTTGAGAAATGTTTCTCGATCGATTTCAAAGAGAGCTCTATCACCTTCATCCAACTCATAATAGCGGTCGTAGCCTGCAATCCAAGAGATATGAACACACAGTAGATGTTTTGCTATTTCTGGACAATAACCGATGGCAAACAAATTTTCCCTGTCGACTTGCCGATTTTCTATTGTGATATTTTGTATAAAGCGACTCATAATGGCCTCCGGTTCAAACATTGACTTAAGCAAACTTTCTATCTAAAAATCTTTTAACTCATCAAAGAAATTCAAAAGATTTTCTTTATCGATATTGAATTCGGCTGGGATTAAATCTAAAATGTCATCAAGTGCAGTATAAATATCTTCTCTCTCGACTGTTTCGATGAAATACTTCCCTTTATCCATTTTATTAAAGCCTTCTGTATAGAGTTTTACCAACTCTGTGGCTCCCTGCATCATTTCATCAGGTGAACTTTCAACGAGCTTTACCATACCGGCTCGAGTCTTTCGATATAAGGCTGCCGCTTTCTTGGCATTGGCAGGTGTAATATTCTCTTGTCCGTCCCATGAACGAAATGGGTTGTCCAAGTTTTGCGCTAGCCATTCCGGTTTTCTCGGTTTTGTGACCCAAAGATCAAGTCCTTCTCCCTTGCGCTTTTTATAAAGTTTCTTTGCTACTTTAGCTGCATCTTCAGGTAAACTATTCATCCAAAATCTACGCAAATTCGGAAGGCTATCTGGTCTAGGAATATCTTCTGCGGTAAAACCAAACAAGTCCATCGTTGTCAAGACTTCCAACTCTTTAAACTCTGATAATGTATCAAAATGAAGAAGATTTCCCGGTTTTCCCCACAATCTTAACTCTGTAAGTTTTGGATATGCGTTCAAAACTTCCTCAATATCGAGTTCTTCGATTTTGATAACATGTAATTTCCCTAAAGCTTGCAATCCTTTCAACTTAGGAATCACTTTATCACATTGTAACAACAATGTCTGTTCGTTTCCATTCGCCTGTATGTTACAATCTTTCCTTATTTCTCCCAATAAAATAAGTTGCTCCAAACCGTCATTTAAGATAAGTTCTTCTACATCTGTCATATCAATGGAAAGCGTACAAACTGATGTTTTTGAGAAATCCAGTTTTGTTTGGTTATGGTTCTCGAGAACCAGTTCAGAAATAAAAGGAGTGGATTGCAAATACTCATATAAATTTTTGTGCCATTTGTTTAATGTTAGATGAGTCAAACAAGGAAAAACCTTTAATTCCATTGCATCTTCAAAAGGTTTCCACTCATCATTCAAACGGCGCTTGGAAATGCCACACTCCTCTCCTGCAAAGATGACTTTTTCTTCGCTCTTATCTGCTTCCTTAAATGCATCTCTCTGTTCTTTCGGTATTTCCTGCCATTTCAGCTGTCTGTAGACCTCATAACCGTTTCCCCATGTTGCGTATGAATTTGTACTCTCATCAGTTAAAGGAGTAACATTTCCAACAAAAGTATAGTTTGTCGGTACATTCACATCAACATTCGATAGATGTATCCCTCGGTTCCAGTACATAAAGTCCTTATAAAGTGGTTGTAAAGAAGATAATTCTGCCTCTTTCAGAGGCTCTTCTCCCGACCAATCCAATGAAAGTATGACCGCCTTTGGGTTCTTATCATTTTCTTCTATCTTTGTAATTTGACAAGCTGTATATTTTTTTAGATAGTTATTATAAACACAATAGACGTCTCCAGCTTTTGCTAGCATATTTTTCCTCCTTCTGGTTTACAAGCTTGCTATTTGACTATCAGAAATTTATCGGCTTTCTTGTTCGCCTAGAACAGTTAGGCGTCATTGAAAATTTCTATTTCAGATAAAGTTCCGGCTTATCGACCAAGGAACCGTATTTCAATTTTGGCAGTTTCCTTATCTCGCCATAGAGGTCTTTGAGCTCCTTGGATGGCTTAAGTGTTAAGTGCTCTATATTTTCAAGATTTAAAATCGGAGTATAATCCTTGCTTTTTAGTATCCCAGCTAAAAAATTAAAATATCTTAATTGCTTCATCTCATTAAGAAAATCAAAAGAATCTACATGGATATTTTTAGGCGCAAAACAATCTCCTTCGATTGAAAGACTTTCTAGCTTTTTCAGATTTGCAAACGGACTATAGTCGTCTATTTTTGAAAATTTTCCACGGATAAAGCAAGTAAATTGTTTAATTTAGCAATCGGCTCGATACTCTCAACACTGGATCCAGAACCCAGATGCAAATATTCGAGATTAGTCAGATTCGCAATCTTAGAAATATCTGGATAAACACCCCATTCTATATGTAGTTTTCTAAGATTTTGTTGGGCGCAAACAGCATCAAATAATTCTTGAGGCATCCTCGTACAAAATGTCAGTTCGGTAAATGCTGTCGGATTGTAAGTTAAAAAATCACACCACTCTTGGATAACACGCTTCTTTTCTTTTGCAGTTTTATATTGAGGGGTAAAGCTATCGCCTAATTGAGTGCAGTTGATTGTCAGTGTACTTTCTCCCTTGTACTCCGACACTTCAATAATGCACTTGCTCTGCGGTTCATCTTGATGAAAGTAATCAACACCGTATTTTATTTGTTTGTCTGTTAGAAGACCCATCTGTATCATTCTTCCTGTCAGTATTTTATTCGAAGGGAAGCCCTTGTTGTTTTGGTTGCAGTTGTATACCCTCTTTGCCTTCATAAAAGAGTATTTCTTTGTCTAGGTTGTTTATATAATTATATCACTTTTCTCCTCACTAACTAGTCTATCAAGTGCAGCTGTCATGATATTGGAAGCGATATTCTGAATAGTCAGTCAACGAAAAAAGCCAGACAGAGTCTAGCTTTTGGATTGTTTATAGCTGTGATGGATTTTAGAATAATTAAAGGATCTTATCCGCCCGATCCACCATAAAGAGTGAGATAGTCATGATGATATCGATGGCTAGAAGGGCAAGAACCGCTGGAACCCAAGATTGGAAAAGTTCAAAACTGTAACCAAACAAGGTAGGACCAAAAGCTGCTAAGATGTAGCCCCCTGTTTGCGCTAGTCCTGATAGCTGAGCTGTCTTTTCAGGAGAACTGGTTTTAAGTGAAAAGCAAACCATGAGGTAGGGGAAGAGGGCACTGCAGGCCGTTCCAATCAAGAGATGGACGACTAGCCAGTAGAGGAAACTGCTACTTGGATACAAGAGCATGGCAATTCCTGTCATCCCAGCGATAGAGATAATTGTTAGCATGATTCGACGGTGGCCGTCTGACAGATGAGTCGTCAGACTTGGAACAGTCATTGAAAAAGGAATGCTGATCAGCGAGAAGATAGAAGCGAGGAGGGCCGCATCTTTATTAGAAAGACCAGCACTAATGGCTATTGTTGGCAGCCAGGTCATGCTCGTATAAAAGAGCAAGGACTGAAGACCACCAAAGATAATGATGGCCCAGACATCTTTACTTTTTAGAATATTTTCTTTGACTTGCTTTTCTTTTTGGCCTTCTAGATAGTGGTTGTGGCGATGATTTGGCAACCAGATTAGCAGAGTGACCAGACATAGAAGGCTGAGAACGAGGATGAGGCCTTTCCAAGAACTAGCTTGGGTGATAGGGACGGATAGATAAGAAGCGATGGCAGTTGAAACCCCCATGGCAGTGACATAGAGGGTTGTTAGGAGACTGATCTTTTGAGGCTGATTTGCCTGGATCATACTTGGGAGGAGTACATTGAAAATAGCGATGCTCGCTCCTATGATCAGAGTTCCCAGATAGAGAAGGGGAAGATTGAAAATCCGAATGACAGAGCCAATAGTTAAGAGGAGAAGACAGTAAGTAAAGAGATGTTCCAACCCGATTTTTTGTGCCAAGCGACTCGCAAAAGCCGAGAAAAGAGCAAACATCAAGAGAGGGAGACTGGTTAAAATCCCAAGAGAACTAACCTCAACTCCTAGTCCCTGAGCGATATCTCCTAAAATGGTTGGAAGAGCAGTAAAGGGAGAACGTAAAACGGTCCCGATTAAGACAATTCCTAGAACAAAAAAGAGCGATTGTTTTTTCATAAAAACCTCGATAGGATGATTTTAATAACAGCTTATTTTAAGTTTTTTTCTATATAATGTCAAGTAATGACAGCCAAGAAAGTTCGATTGATTTAAGCGATAATAGAGTGAAAGGAGATACATTTCTTTACTAGAATTTTCCTTGATTTGATATAAAAATAGGAAAGTGAGAAAATTTGTGATAAAATAGTGGAAGGAAATCTATATATTGGAGAAAAACGGTGCCTGAAAAGCAAAAAATCAGCGTCTTGATGTCGGTCTATGTAAAGGAAAACCCGACGTTTTTGAGAGATGCTATCAAAAGTGTTCAAAATCAAACCTTGAAACCGAGTGAACTTGTTCTTGTTGAGGATGGGCCCCTCACGCCTGAGCTCTATCAGGTGCTAGATGAAGTGGAAGCTCAGTCAGACATTCCAGTGAAACGGTGCCCCGTAGAGCAAAATCAAGGTTTAGGATTGGCTCTTCGTTACGGTGTCTTGCAGTGCCAGTATGACATTATTGCCCGCATGGATACGGATGATTTAGCCGTTCCGGATCGTTTTGAGAAACAGCTTCAACTAATGGAGAAAGAAAATCTCGATCTCTTAGGTGGGCAGACTGCAGAGTTTATTGATAATCCAGATGAGATTGTGTCTTATCGTCGTGTTCCAACTCAGCACGCAGACATTGTGGCTTATCAGAGAATGAGAAGCGCCTTTAACCATATGACAGTCATGTTCAAAAAGGACATGGTCCTCAAGGCGGGCAACTACGAAGACGGGCTTTACATGGAGGATGATCTCCTTTGGCTCAATATGATTACGGCAGGTGCCAAGACTGGCAACCTAGATCAAATCTTGTGTAAGGTTCGTGTAGGTGCAGGGATGTTCGAGCGTCGAGGTGGCTTGCGTTACCTTAAATTCTACCGTCAAGCTCGCAAACGGATGCTGGAGCGAGGGCAAATTTCTTACATGGAATATGCTAAAAGTATGTTCATTCAGACCATTGTTGCACTTTGTCCAGGCTTTGTACGTCAGTTTATCTTTGTCAAACTTTTAAGAAAGAGCAAGTAAGACCTGATAGATTGAACGATTCGGGTTATCATAACAATAGTATCATCTGACTCTTTTAAGGGGGAGTAAATTCCTATGAATAAAAAACTAACAGATTACGTGATTGATCTGGTTGAAATTTTAAATAAACAGCAAAAACAAGTATTTTGGGGGATATTTGATATTCTGAGTATGGTGGTTTCCATCATCGTGTCTTATATCTTGTTTTACGGCCTAATAAATCCTGCGCCTGTGGACTATGTGATCTACACTCTTTTAGCCTTCCTTCTCTATCAAATCATAATTGCATTTTGGGGGCTGAATGCTAGTATTAGTCGCTACAGTAAGATTACGGATTTTATGAAAATCTTTTTTGGAGTGACACTCAGTAGTGTTCTTTCTTATGGAATCTGCTATGCCTTTCTTCCATTATTTTCTATCCGTTTCATCGTGCTCTTCATTTTGTTGAGTACCTTCCTCATCTTGCTTCCTCGCATCACCTGGCAGTTGATTTATTCTAAACGTAAAAAGGGTAGTGGAGATGGAGAGCATCGCCGTACCTTCTTGATTGGTGCGGGAGATGGTGGTGCCCTCTTTATGAATAGCTACCAACATCCAACCAGTGAGCTTGAGATAGTAGGGATTTTGGACAATGATGAAAAGAAAAAAGGGCAAAAACTAGGTGGAATCCCAGTCCTAGGCTCTTATGACAATCTACCTGAATTGGCCAAACGTCACCAAATCGAGCGTGTTATCGTAGCAATCCCTTCGCTTGATCCATCAGAGTATGAACGTATCTTGCAGATGTGTAATAAATTAGGTGTCAAATGTTACAAGATGCCTAAAGTTGAGACAGTTGTTCAAGGTTTACATCAATCGGGTAGTGGTTTCCAAAAAATTGATATCACAGACCTTTTGGGCCGTCAGGAAATTCGCCTTGACGAATCACGTTTGGGTGCAGAAATTACAGGTAAGACCATCTTGGTGACAGGAGCTGGTGGTTCGATTGGTTCGGAGATTTGTCGCCAGATTAGCCGCTTCAACCCAGAGCGTATCGTCTTGCTTGGACATGGTGAAAATTCAATCTACCTTATTTATCATGAGTTGATTCGTAAATTCCAAGGGATTGATTATGTTCCTGTCATTGCAGATATTCAGGATTATGATCGTCTTTTACAAGTGTTTGAACAGTACAAACCAGCTATCATCTACCATGCTGCAGCACACAAACATGTTCCAATGATGGAGCGCAATCCAAAAGAAGCCTTCAAGAACAATATCCTCGGGACCTACAATGTTGCCAAGGCTGTTGATGAGGCCAAAGTACCTAAGATGGTCATGATTTCGACTGACAAGGCGGTCAATCCACCGAATGTTATGGGTGCGACTAAGCGCGTGGCAGAGTTGATTGTTACTGGCTTTAACCAACGTAGTAAATCAACCTACTGTGCAGTTCGTTTTGGGAATGTTCTTGGTAGCCGTGGTAGTGTGATTCCTGTCTTTGAACGTCAGATTGCTGAAGGTGGTCCTGTAACGGTGACAGACTTCCGTATGACACGTTACTTCATGACTATTCCAGAGGCTAGCCGTCTGGTCATCCATGCTGGTGCTTATGCTAAGGACGGAGAAGTCTTTATCCTTGACATGGGCAAACCAGTTAAGATCTACGACTTGGCTAAGAAAATGGTCCTTCTAAGCGGGCACACAGAAAGTGAAATTCCAATCGTTGAAGTCGGTATTCGCCCAGGCGAAAAACTCTATGAAGAACTCTTGGTTTCGACCGAATTGGTTGATAACCAAGTCATGGATAAGATTTTCGTTGGTAAGGTTAACGTCATGCCTCTAGAAGCCATCGATCAAAAGATTGAAGAATTCCGTTCACTCAGTGGAGATGAGCTCAAAGAAGCAATTATTTCCTTTGCAAATGAGACAACTCACGTTGAGTAAGAGCACCCAACTAATTATAAATAAAAGGCCAGGGTTCTGTTTGTACAGGACCTTGGCCTTTTTACTCTGTAATTTCAAATCGTTGTATTATTTACAGTTGCTTAATGATATCGTCAATGGTATGGGCAATCCAGTCAGGTTGATAGCTGAGCAAATCAGCCTCTTCTCCAAATCCCCAAGTAACAGCAAACTTTTTAATGCTAGTTTCTTGGGCTCCAATCATATCAAACTTGGTATCCCCGATGATAAGGACTTGGTCTGCAGGGAGTCGATGCGTTTGCAAGGCATAACGGATGACATCAGCCTTGTGAGGTGTTTCAGGACTGGAACCATAAATGCCATCAAAGAAATGATGGATTCCCAGATTTTTAGTCATATCATGAGCAGTAGGAGTATTCTTTGTTGTAGTGATGTAGAGAGGGTAGTTTTGTGAAAGTTCTTGGAGTAATTCCGTTATTCGGGGGAAGAGTTGGGCTTCGTGGATCCCTTTTTTCTTGTAGTAAGAACGATAGATTTGAACGGCTTCCGAGATTTGTTCCTTGGGAAGACATGTTGCAAAACTACTTTCAAGTGGTGGTCCCATGAAACCACGGATGGTTTTGGCATCGGGGCTTAGAACTCCTAGTTGTTCAAAGGTATAGGTAAAGGCATTGTGGATTCCGATGGAACTGTCAACCAGGGTTCCGTCTAGATCAAAAAAGATTGCTGAGATAGAGGGCATAGTTTCTCCTAATAGATATAGATAAGCTTATTCTCCGAAGATTTCTTTTTGTAGGCGACGACCAGTAGGTGTGGCGGCGAGTCCACCCTCGGCCGTTTCACGAAAGGCAGTTGGGAGGCTTGATCCGACCTGATACATGGCATCGATGACTTCGTCAACAGGAATTTTAGACTCGATACCTGCCAAGGCCATATCAGCCGCGATAAAGGCAAAGCTAGCCCCCATGGCATTTCGTTTGACACAGGGAACTTCGACCAAACCAGCGACGGGGTCGCAGATGAGGCCCAGCATATTTTTAATGACAAAGGCGATAGCTTGGCTAGCCTGATAGGGGGTCCCACCTGCAGCCAAGGTCAAGGCTGCGGCACTCATGGCAGAGGCAGAGCCAACTTCGGCCTGACAGCCACCTTCAGCACCTGAGATAGAGGCATTGTTTGCGATGACTAGTCCAAAGGCACCAGCAGCAAAGAGGAAATCCAGCTGTTCTTTGTGACTAAGATCTAATTTTTGGATAGCAGCAGTTAGAACGGCTGGCAGACAGCCAGCACTTCCTGCGGTTGGAGTGGCACAGACCAAACCCATTTTCGCATTGTGTTCATTGACCGCGATGGCATTACGGGCTGCTGATAGGATGGTAAAGTCAGACAAGGCCTTGCCACTTTTGAGATGGCGATCTAGTTTGGCCGCATCTCCACCCGTTAGGCCACTACGGGATTTGTTTTCACTGAGACCGAGCTCGACAGAGGCTTTCATGACTTCTAGATTGCGTTCCATGAGAAGGAGAACTTCTGGACGTTCCCGACCGGTTAGTTGATATTCTGTCGCAATCATGAGTTCTGCGACATTTCCTTGGAAGTCTAGATCTGCTTGCTCAACCAATTCTTTGATAGAATAAAACATGTTTCCTCCTACTTAAAGAAATTGACATTGTGGAGATGAGGGATTTTTCGGATTTCTTCAATCGCCTCTTCGCAACTTCGACTATCGACTTCGATAATCATGATGGCTTTTTCTCCAGCTTTTTCTCGAGTCACATTCATCTGAGCGATGTTGATATCGAAACGAGAGAGGGCTTCAGTAACATGGGCAATCATACCTGGAACATCCTGATGCACGATGATAATGGTTGGTGTGTTCATGTTGAGAGAGACAGCAAAGCCGTTAAGTTCCGTAACTTGGATATTTCCTCCACCGATGGAAATTCCTGTCACACTGATGGATTTGTGTTCATTCTTCACAGTAATTTTAGTGGTATTAGGGTGAGGAGCGTTGCTGTCTTTCTGAATGGTCCAGACAATCTTGATACCGCGTTTATGGGCAATCTCAAGGCTATTTGGAATGTCGGGATTGTCCGTATCCATACCTAAAATACCAGCGACGAGAGCAAGGTCAGTTCCATGACCACGGTAGGTCTTGGCAAATGAATTAAATAATTGGAATTCGACTTCTGTTGGCGTATCGTCAAAGATGGAGGAGACGATTTTCCCAATACGAACAGCTCCAGCTGTGTGGCTACTTGATGGGCCAATCATGACTGGTCCGATAATATCAAAGACAGATTGAAAACGAAGTGATTGCATCTGTTTCCCCTTATAAAGATTCTTATAACTATTATATCAAAGAATGGACCTCTGCGCTTGTTTCCCTTATCAAAAGCTCAAAATGATTAAAGATGGTATAAAATAAGGTCTTTTGTGACAAAAACCTCCTTAAAACGGTAAATATAAAACATTTTTGTAATATTTCTACATATAACCGTTAAACAACGGTAACATTTAAAAGGTATCATAGATATATTCAATGGAAGGAGAATTTTTAGATATGTCATTAACAACTAAAAAAATCAAAACAACTATCGCAGGAGTAGCAACTTTACTTGCTTTCTTTGCCCCAGCTCTTGCATCTGCGCAAGAAACTGTAACTTATACTGTTAAATCAGGTGATACTCTTTCAGAAATCGCTGAGAAGTACAACACGACTGCTGAAAAATTAGCAGCAAAAAACAATATCAAAGATATTCACCTTATCTATGTTGACCAAGTTTTGGTTATCGAAGGAACAGCTTCTACTACAGCTCCAGCAGCAACAACGGAAGAAACAGCTCCAGTAGCTACAGAAACAGTTGAAGAAGCTCCAGCTGCAACTGCAACTACAACTTATGAAGCGCCAGCAGCAGAAAGCAACACTGCAGCAGCTTCTACTGTAAGTGGTTCTGAAGCAGAAGCCAAAGAATGGATCGCTCAAAAAGAATCAGGTGGTAGCTACACAGCTACAAACGGCCAATACATCGGACGTTACCAATTGACAGATTCATACTTGAACGGTGACTACTCAGCTGAAAACCAAGAACGTGTAGCAGATGCCTACGTTGCAGGACGTTATGGTTCATGGACAGCTGCCAAGAACTTCTGGCTTAACAACGGTTGGTATTAAGATCTAGCTAACAGAAAAATATGTAAAAGTCGAGGAAATCCCTCGACTTTTTTATATTTCCTTTGGTTGATGATAGGTCTCTACTTCTTTTTTGAGATGAGATAGCATGGAGGTTTCATCGGTTAGTTCCAGAAGGGAGAAACCTTTTTGGATAAGTTTAGAATCATCCGTACAAATCCCAATACGGACATAGCAGATAGCAAGCCTATCGTAGCTTTTCTTGTTCTTGGCATCTTCTAGTAAAGTATAGCATATTTGTTTACACATATTTCTATCTTGATTGTATAAGTAAATGGTGGAGAGGTTGAGTAGAATTGCCATTCGCAAGTCATATAAATGTTGATAGTTTTTGTAGACTTCTAAGCGGTGCAAGATTTTTCCAGTGACGAGATGGATATGCTCTATAGGAAAGGTAAAGAGAATGGTATTGAGAATTTTTAAGTCATTCTCGTACCAAGTGTCCTGCTTTTCTATCTTCTTCCATAGCTTCTTTACAGTATTGTTAACTTCGATTGACAGTTTTTTAGTCCCATTTTGGCGGATATAGATAACAATTTTTAGCATATCTCTTATCTCTTTTATAGGGAGGTCGTGGTGAGTTTTGAGGTAGTCTTGACATTTTTGAAATAGTTTTTCGAGTTCACTAGTCCCTAGGATTGAGCTCATATTGAGATAGGTTTGCATAATTTCTGTGCGTTGACTTGGTTGATAAAGTTGACAGATATATTCAAACTCTTCAAAACTCATATTGACTTGTCGGAGAAGAAACTCCATATTCTCATATTTAGGAGTTGTTTTCCCGCTTTCGATTTTTGATAGGCTGGTTCTTGAGAGAACATCCCCACAGACCTCCTCTTGAGTTAACCCTTTTGACTCACGGATTTCTTTATAAACATTTCCAAAATCGTAGCGCATGATTTCCTCCTTATTTGTGAAAAAAGTTAACAAAAAATAGAAATTGATTAAAAATATTGTATCATAAAGACAGAAAAAGTAAAATAAAGATCTAAGATAATTTTGTGAAAAAGCAAACAAAGATCTTTGGCGTTAAGAAAAAGAGTTATAATATAGCTATAAAAAGATAGGAGAAACATTATGGATGAAAAAGTATTTCGCTTTTTGGTCTTTTTTGCATTCTTGGTCACCTTAGCTTCACAGTTTCCGTGGAATTGGCCAATATAATGCGCTAGTTATTTAATCAAGAGAGGAGGGAGCTTACGACATATAGAGACGTAATGTGCTATCATTAGCCAATTGGTGTTAGATTTGTATAGTGCTAGGAGGTGATATTTTTGAAAAGAAATAAAAATGACTATATAGTTGATTTTATTTTTGGTGTCGTTTTCATGGGATTGTTGTTGACGGGTTGTTATATTTCATTTTTTCAACCAGATATTTATAAGATTCAAATTATATTTTTGATACTGTTAACATTCCCTATTAGTTATGTTGTCATTAAATATTTTATAAGAAAGTAGGTTTGCAAAATGAAAAAATGTTCTCTGTTTCTTTTGACCATAATTTTTCTTAATATATTCTCTCCAACGGCTTTAGCTTTAGAATCTGCTATGAATAGCAAATCTAATTTGACAACGTCTGATTTTCAATCCAATCCGTCGTATGTTCGTGTTGTAGATTCACATAATCTAGCAATCACAAACGAAGATGGAACGGTGTCAAAAGTATATATTGATGACGAACACAATGTTTTTATTGATGGGGTCTTAGAACTAACCTCAGATGAATTTGATAGTATGGTTCAAGTAAGTAAAGATGAAGAGCAGTCAACTGAACAGCCTGTTATGGCGAGATCAGCTACTACTTGGTATTATCTTGATACACATACTTATAATATTGACTTTCAAAATAGAGGTCGTACAGTATTGCTAGGTGTTATTTCTGCTCTAATCCCTTATTTAACCCCTGCGATTGGTATTGGTTCAATATTAGATGCCTTATTAGGACAAGGAGCTCCGGGCATGTATGTAAAACTAAACAGATACTATCGAAAAGGGTATCAATTTTACAAATACTGTTACCATTTTTACTATGATGCAGCAATGAGATATAAGGTCGCTTATAGAGAAGAAATCAAACGAATGTGGTAATATATTACAATTTCTAGTTTTAAGAATAAAGATAATAGTTAAAATATTTTTCAAATCAAGGGAGTCAATATGGGACTCCCTTGTATTCTTCAAAAAATGTTATAATCAATCTTGTTTAAAGAACAGAACTTCGATGTTTACAAATGAATAATTCTATCTTTTTTTCTGAAAATACTGTATAATATGAAGCAAATATGAAAAAAATGGTGTAGCAACCGTAATGGCATGCGGTTTGCTTGCTACTACAAATGCTTTAGCAGTATGGGTTGATGGTGGTCAATGGAATTATGGAGTAGGTTGGACAGGAACTTTTGGATATTCTGATTATTTACATTCTACTCGATCTCATACAGCAACGGTCCGACATGGTAGTAGAATCTCTAAGGAGCGTGAAGCTCCCTAGGTTTGGGCTCAAGCTTCCCTCACAAAGATTCCGCCAACAGGATTAGAATATTTCTATGGATTTTAAGTGGAATTTTCCCTCTCCTATTAGGAGAGGGAGAACTTTATTGGAGGTATCTTTATGAAAAAAATCAGTAATTTCTGTATGTTACTCCTGCTTTTGTGTACCACTTTTTTTGTTTTTAATATAAACTACACACGAGAAGTGGTGCGGATTCGGGAAATGGGAAAGACTGTAGATTCTTTGGATTTGTATTTGAAAGATATTAATGAACCTGCAGTATCTGTTCTTCGATTTTTTGAGGATGTATCAAAGGAGTACAAAGTCTCCATTATCAAAACAGACAGTGGTGATGAGGTGGTCAAGTCTGGTGTTTTTGATAAAGATACCTTCCCCTACCAAGAGTTTGGGATTTCTTCTCTTGATTTTACCACAGATGGTGAGGGAGTTTACAGTAATAAAGAAATTTCCAATAAACTTGGTACGATTCCGACTTTTCTAAAAGCCAAGCCTATTCAGCTTATGACTTTTCAAACCTATATCAAGGATACATCTCGTAGTTTAAATGGTCGCTATACGATAACTTCTACACAAGAGATGGACAAGGATAGGATTGTACAGAAATGGAGCGATTTTTTCAAGATAGACCAGGCTACCTTGCTAGAGCCGACCTATAAAAGTGCAGTGGAAGTCATAAATCGAGATTTGCTCTTATCTGCCATTGTTTTTGTCTTGGCTATTTTGCTTCTTGTCTTAGTAACAGTGTATCAGCCGATGATGGAAATGAAAAGAGTTGGGGTACAAAAATTACTTGGTTTTCAAGATAGGGCTGTTTTAGCTGATGTTGTAAAAGGCAACCTTTACCTCCTCCTAGGTGGAGCGCTTGTGATCAATCTAGGAGTGTTTTTCTTGCTTGATTACAAGCCAAAAGATTTGTTCCCTATGTTATGGTTGTCGCATTTTTTGCTTTTGCAACTTTATCTCTTTATCAGTTGGTTGACTTACCTCTTAATCCAAAAAATGACAATCAGCTCTCTGCTGAAAAGTTTTTCATCTTTCAAATTTGGTCTACTCTTTAATTATTTGATGAAAATTGGAACTACTATTTTACTGACAGTCTTGCTAGTTGGGGTAGGAAAAAGTTTGGAGCAAGAAAACAAAGAGTTGGATTACCAGAAACAGTGGATCAGTCAAGGAAATTATCTGACCTTGGAAACTTTCCAACTCAATGATAACCTGTGGCAAGAGCAGTTGGCAGGCTCAGGGCAGGCAGTAGATTATTTCTATCGATTTTATCAGGATTTGGTAGAAAAAACGCAGGCGGGCTATGTGCAAACTAGCAACCTGCCTATAAAAAATTTTGCCACTGCAGAACAAGTGCAGCGGTATCAACTGGCTGATATGCTAACTGTTTACTATGCCAATCGTCATTTTTTAGAAAGTCAGGGATTCAAGTTACCAGATACCGGCGCAAAAAAAGTTATTTTGATGCCAGCAAGTACGAAAGGTGAAGAAGATAAAAATCAGCTCTTGGGGAAATTAATTGCCTATCTTTCGATGAAGTATGAAGAGCAGCAAAAACGAACGATAGAGGAGATGGATGTCGAGATTGCCTATTATGAAGGAGATTGGTCGTTCTTTCCATATAGTGATAAGCGAAAGGAAAATCTCTACAATCCAATTATTAGCTTGGTCAATGATTCTGATATGATGTGGGATGAAAAAGCTCGCCTGTCAACAACAGGTTTAAATAACCCGATTAAAATCGAAAATACGGCTCAACACCAAAAAGAGGTGACAGCGTTAGTTGAGAAATTATCAGATGGGAATTATTTAAAATTTTCATCTATTCAAGCCATTCAACAAGAGAAAGTAGATTCTTATCGAGATGCTGTTCGGAATTTCAACATACTCTTTGCTTTGGTTGGCCTTCTTAGTATGATGATTTCCTACTTCTTACTAGCAACAACTTTCTTATTGAAGCGAACAGATATTATTACCAAGAAGTTCATGGGTTGGAAATTGATAGATCGGTATCGTTCTTTCTTGAGGATTCTCTTGTTGGTATATAGCTTCCCTTTTATAGTCCTGCTATTCTTTACACAGGCACTGTTCCCGCTCTTGCTTTTCGCAGGATTTACAGGCTTAGATATTCTGTTTGTACTTTTCTTGGGCTCTAAGATGGAAAAACGAAATGTAGTGCAGTTATTGAAAGGGGATCACTTATGATAAAGTTGGAAAATGTTACGAAAACCATTGGGGAAAAAGTTATTTTGGAGAACTTATCTCTAAAAATTAACCAAGGAGATTTAGTTGCCATTGTTGGAAAAAGTGGCAGTGGCAAGTCAACCTTGTTAAATCTCTTGGGTTTGATAGATGGCGATTACAGTGGACATTATGAAATTTTCGGTCAGCAAAATGTACCTGTCAATTCTGTTAAGTCGCAAGCGATTATCCGCGAACATATCTCCTATCTGTTTCAAAACTTTGCTCTGATTGATAATGAAACGGTAGAGTATAATCTCATGCTCGCTCTAAAGTATGTAAAATTATCCAAGAAGGACAAAGTCAAAAAGATAGAAGAAATTTTAGAGAGAGTGGGGTTGCCATCAATTCTACATCAAAAGGTTTCAGAGTTATCTGGAGGAGAACAGCAGCGAATCGCAGTTGCTAGAGCCATTTTAAAACCCAGCCAGCTCCTTTTAGCAGATGAACCAACCGGTTCTCTAGATTCTGAAAATCGAGATTTGGTTTTGAACTTTCTCTTAGATATGAACAAGGAAGGTAAAACGGTCATTATCGTTACCCACGATGCCTATGTGGCTCAACAATGCCATCGAGTTATTGAATTGTGAAAGAGAATGTGGAGAGTTCGTTGATCTCTTCATCTTACTTGTAATTGGACAATTGTATTTTTAAAAAATTAAATAGTATAAATAAGCTTATTATATGTAAAAATATATCATGTAATAAGCTTTTTCTTGATTAAAATGAAATAAAATACAGTTTTCTATTGACAAACGAGGATGAGAAGAGTATTATTTATACAATAATAAAGTATAAAAATAAAAGGAGGCTTTTCTATGAATAAAGTGAAGAAGGTGTTGATGACGATGTTTGGTTTGCTTATGTTTCCCTTATTATTTGCTTGTAGTAACACTCAATCCCAAGGTGTTGAAGCCATTAAGGCGAAAGGAAAATTGGTGGTAGCCTTAAATCCAGAGTTTGCTCCATTTGAATACCAGAAATTAGTCGATGGGAAAAATCAGATTGTAGGTTCAGATGTTGAGCTAGCCAAAGCCATCGCAAAGGAACTGGGTGTAGAAGTGGAATTCTCTCCAATGAGTTTTGACAATGTACTGGCTAGTCTTGATTCGGGCAAGGCCGATCTTGCCATATCAGGTGTTTCTAAAACGGAGGAGAGAAGTCAAGTTTACGATTTTTCAATTCCCTACTACACTTCGAAAAATAAGGTTATCGTAAGAAAATCTGAATTAACGAATTACCAATCAGTCAAGGATTTGGCTCAGAAAAAGGTTGGAGCGCAGAAAGGTTCTATCCAGGAGACTCTGGCCCAAGAAACCTTGCAGAATGCTTCTCTCGTTTCACTTCCTAAAAATGGAAATTTGATAACAGATTTGAAATCCGGGCAACTAGATGCGGTTATCTTTGAGGAACCAGTGGCGAAAGGATTCGTAGAGAATAATCCAGACCTAGCCATCGCTGAGTTTGATTTTGACAATGCTACAGAAGATTCCTACGCTGTTGCGATGAAAAAAGACAGTAAAGAATTAAAAGAGGCGGTTGACAAAACCATCCAGAAGTTGAAGGATTCTGGGGAATTGGACAAATTGATTGACGATGCTTTTAAAGCCTCTATCGAAAAATAGAAAGAAGGAAGAGAAATGAGTAAGGAAAAAGTCATTTTAGCCTATTCAGGTGGATTGGATACATCAGTTGCTATTACATGGTTAAAAAAAGACTATGATGTTATTGCTGTTTGTATGGATGTGGGTGAAGGAAAAGATTTGGAGTTCATCCACGATAAAGCTCTCAAGGTTGGGGCTGTTGAGTCTTACGTCATTGATGTTAAGGAAGAATTTGCTAATGACTATGTTTTAGTGGCCCTTCAGGCTCATGCCTACTATGAACAAAAGTATCCCTTGGTATCTGCTCTGAGTCGCCCTCTTATTTCAAAAAACCTCGTTGAAATAGCTCATCAGACGGGGGCAACCACAATTGCCCATGGTTGTACAGGCAAGGGAAACGACCAAGTTCGGTTTGAAGTCTCTATCGCAGCTTTGGATCCCAATCTAAAGGTAGTGGCGCCTGTTCGTGAGTGGAAATGGTCTCGTGAAGAAGAAATCCAATATGCCAAAGAAAACGGTGTTCCAGTTCCTGCCGACCTTGACAATCCTTACTCTGTCGATCAAAATCTTTGGGGACGTGCAAATGAATGTGGTGTCTTGGAAAATCCTTGGAACCAAGCGCCAGAAGAAGCATTTGGAATCACATCTTCGCCAGAAGAGGCTCCAGACAGTCCAGAATTTATTGACATTGAGTTTAGCTGTGGGGTACCCATCTCCCTCAATGGTGAGAAGATGAAAGTGGCGGATTTGATTCAAAATCTAAATGAAATTGCGGGTAAACACGGTGTTGGTCGTATTGACCATGTGGAAAATCGCCTAGTCGGTATTAAGTCAAGAGAGATTTATGAGTGCCCAGGTGCTGTGACTTTATTGGCAGCTCATAAGGAGATTGAGGACTTGACTCTTGTGAGAGAAGTGGCTCATTTTAAACCTATTATCGAAAATGAGTTGTCCAATCTCATCTATAATGCCTTGTGGTTTAGCCCAGCAACTCAGGCTTTGATTGCCTATATCAAGGAGACACAGAAAGTTGTCAATGGAACTGCAAAAGTTAAACTTTATAAGGGGAACGCCCAGGTAGTGGCGCGGAAATCTCCAAATTCTCTTTACGATGAAAATTTGGCGACTTATACTAGTGCGGATACTTTTGACCAAGATGCGGCTGTTGGATTTATCAAGCTTTGGGGGCTTCCGACTAAGGTTTATTCAGAAGTTCAGAAAAATGTTGAGTAGTGATGCGATAGAAAGGGACGACAGGATATGCCGAAAAATACAAAATTATGGGGTGGTCGATTTGAAGGCACTGTGGAAGAGTGGGTAGAACAGTTCGGTGCGAGTATTTCCTTTGACCACCAGCTGGCAAAATTTGATTTGATGGGTTCCCTAGCTCATGTTCAAATGCTAGGACAGACTGGCATTTTGAGCTTGGAAGAGGCAGAGCAGATCCAAGATGGTCTGAAAGCTTTGTTGCGAGATTTAGAGGCAGGAGAGCTTCATTTTGATATTGCAAATGAAGATATTCATATGAATATGGAAGTGTTGCTGACAGAGAAAATCGGTCCTCTGGCTGGGAAACTACATACGGCTCGTTCTCGGAATGACCAAGTCGCAACGGATATGCACTTATATCTAAAGGAGCAGCTTGGCCATGTCTTGGATAAGTTGGCGAATCTGAACAGTGTTTTGCTGGATTTGGCTGAAAAACATGTGGAAACCATCATGCCAGGCTATACCCATTTACAGCACGCCCAACCGATTAGTTTTGCCCACCATCTCATGGCTTATTACAATATGTTCCAAAGGGACAGCGAACGCTTTGCATTTAACTTGAAACATACGGATCTATCTCCACTGGGTGCGGCTGCCTTAGCGGGGACAACTTTTCCAATCGATCGTCAATTATCGAGTGATTTATTGGGTTTCCAACAACCCTATACCAATTCCTTGGACGCAGTGAGTGACCGTGATTTTATCTTAGAATTTCTGTCAAATGCCAGCATTTTGATGATGCATATGAGTCGTTTTTGTGAGGAAATCATCAATTGGTGCAGTTTTGAGTATCAGTACATTAGCTTGTCTGATAGCTTTTCAACGGGTTCGTCTATCATGCCCCAGAAGAAAAATCCTGATATGGCCGAATTGATTCGAGGGAAGACAGGACGGGTTTACGGGAACTTGCTTGGACTATTGACCGTCATGAAGTCTTTGCCTCTGGCCTATAATAAGGATTTGCAAGAGGACAAGGAAGGCATGTTTGATACAGTAGACACGATTTTAAATTCTCTGGATGTGTTGGCAGGTATGCTATCGAGCATGCAGGTTAATAAGGCCAAAATGCAGCAATCTACAGAGAATGATTTTTCGAATGCGACCGAACTGGCAGATTATTTGGCTGAAAAAGGACTCCCTTTTAGAGAAGCGCATGAAATAGTAGGGAAATTGGTTCTAGACTCTATCAAGCATGGTAAAAACATCCAAGATTGGGATTTGGAGGAGTTGCAAGTCTACCATCCCTTGATTGAAGAGGATATTTATATCTACTTGCGCCCAGAAACCGCTGTTCAGAGACGGAATTCCTTAGGAGGAACCGGCTTTGAGCAAGTGAAATACCAGATAGAACAAGCGAAGAAAGAACTTAAAGGGAAAAATTGATTCGTTTGCAAAGTAAGAAAGAGAGGTTGAGATGATTTATCAGCCTCTTTCTTGTCTTCTCCAACCAAGCGTGTTATAATGAATACTGCTCAAGCGACCTTCAATCGTTGAAGCACACACGACCTTCAATCGTGAATAAACGAATAGATGGGAGACTTACCATGAGTGATAACTCTAAAACACGTGTTGTTGTGGGGATGAGTGGTGGTGTCGATTCGTCGGTGACGGCTCTCTTGCTCAAGGAGCAGGGCTACGATGTGATCGGTATCTTCATGAAGAACTGGGACGACACAGATGAAAACGGCGTCTGTACGGCGACCGAAGATTACAAGGATGTGGCTGCGGTGGCAGACCAGATCGGCATTCCTTACTACTCTGTCAATTTTGAAAAAGAGTACTGGGACCGCGTTTTTGAGTATTTCCTAGCGGAATACCGTGCAGGGCGCACGCCAAATCCAGATGTTATGTGCAATAAGGAGATCAAGTTCAAGGCCTTTTTGGACTATGCTATGACCTTGGGTGCAGACTATGTAGCGACTGGGCATTATGCTCGAGTGGCGCGTGATGAGGATGGCATCGTTCACATGCTTCGTGGCGTGGACAATGGGAAGGACCAGACCTATTTCCTCAGTCAACTTTCGCAAGAACAACTCCAAAAAACCATGTTCCCATTGGGACATTTGGAAAAGCCTGAAGTTCGCAGACTCGCAGAAGAAGCAGGACTTGCGACTGCTAAGAAGAAAGACTCGACAGGAATTTGCTTTATCGGAGAAAAGAACTTTAAAAACTTTCTCAGCAACTATCTGCCAGCTCAGTCTGGTCGCATGATGACTGTGGATGGACGCGATATGGGTGAGCATGCAGGTCTGATGTATTATACGATTGGTCAGCGTGGCGGACTCGGTATCGGTGGGCAACACGGCGGTGACAATGCCCCTTGGTTCGTTGTCGGAAAAGACCTAAGCAAGAATATCCTTTATGTCGGACAAGGTTTCTACCATGATTCGCTTATGTCAACCAGTCTAGAGGCCAGTCAAGTTCACTTTACTCGTGACATGCCAGAGGAATTTACGCTCGAATGTACAGCTAAATTCCGCTACCGTCAGCCTGATTCTAAGGTGACAGTACATGTCAAAGGAGACAAGGCAGAGGTTATCTTTGCGGAGCCACAGCGCGCGATCACGCCAGGACAAGCAGTTGTCTTTTACGATGGCGAAGAGTGCCTCGGTGGTGGTTTGATTGACAATGCCTACCGCGATGGACAAGTTTGTCAGTACATTTAGATTGACAAATTTTCTCAATTTGCTACAATAATAAAAGCAATAGAAATGATGGTCAAAGCTCATGGATGTTGCAGGCTTTTTTGTCCTGCACTTCTTTGGAGTTTTGACTGTTTTTGTGTCGTTTAAGGGAAAGGACAAAAATGACTCAACAAGACTTTCGGACAAAAGTGGGAAATACTGTTTTTGGTGTTCGGGCGACAGCCTTGATTCTTCAAAATCGCAAGCTCCTAGTTACCAAAGACAAGGGCAAGTATTACACTATTGGTGGTGCGATTCAAGTCAATGAAAGTACGGAAGAAGCGGTAGTCCGTGAAGTGAGGGAAGAACTAGGTGTCAAAGCTCAAGCTGGGCAGCTAGCTTTCGTGGTTGAAAATCGTTTTGAACAAGACGGTGTTTCCTATCACAACATCGAGTTTCATTATCTGGTGAACTTGCTTGAAGATGCTCCATTGACCATGCAGGAAGACGAAAAAACGCAGCCCTGTGAGTGGATTGACTTGGATGAACTCCAGAATATCCAGCTAGTTCCAGCCTTTTTAAAAACAACTCTACCAGACTGGGACGGCCAACTAAGACACATTCATCTTGAGGAATAGGAGAGAAAATGACTTATAATTTTACGGAAGAATACGATATTATTGTAATCGGTGCGGGACACGCTGGGGTTGAGGCTTCCTTGGCTGCCAGCCGTATGGGCTGTAAGGTCTTGCTTGCGACCATCAACATCGAAATGCTGGCTTTCATGCCTTGTAACCCTTCGATCGGTGGTTCTGCCAAGGGGATTGTCGTGCGTGAGGTCGATGCCCTTGGTGGTGAAATGGCCAAGAATATTGACAAGACTTACATCCAGATGAAGATGCTCAACACAGGGAAGGGGCCAGCTGTCCGTGCCCTTCGTGCGCAAGCTGACAAGGAGCTTTACTCTAAGGAAATGCGCAAGACAGTTGAAAATCAAGAGAATCTGACCCTTCGTCAAACCATGATTGATGAGATTTTGGTGGAAGATGGCAAGGTTGTCGGTGTGCGTACAGCTACCCATCAAGAGTATGCTGCCAAGGCTGTTATCGTGACGACAGGAACTGCCCTACGTGGGGAAATCATCATCGGAGACCTCAAGTATTCGTCAGGTCCTAACCACAGTCTGGCTTCGATTAACCTTGCTGACAATCTCAAGGAACTGGGACTCGAAATTGGTCGTTTCAAGACAGGAACCCCTCCACGTATCAAGGCTTCCTCTATCAATTATGACGTGACAGAGATTCAGCCAGGAGATGAGGCCCCTAATCACTTCTCATACACTTCACGTGATGAAGATTATGTCAAGGACCAGGTGCCATGCTGGTTGACCTATACCAATGGTACCAGCCATGAGATTATCCAAAACAACCTACACCGTGCGCCTATGTTTACAGGTGTAGTTAAGGGTGTGGGACCTCGTTACTGTCCATCAATTGAGGACAAGATTGTGCGCTTTGCAGACAAGGAACGCCACCAACTATTTCTAGAACCAGAAGGGCGTGACACTGAGGAAGTATACGTTCAAGGTTTATCAACCAGTCTGCCTGAGGATGTTCAACGTGACTTGGTACATTCCATCAAAGGGTTGGAAAATGCAGAGATGATGCGAACTGGTTATGCCATTGAGTATGATATGGTCTTGCCTCACCAGTTGCGTGCGACTCTGGAAACCAAGAAAATCTCAGGACTTTTCACTGCTGGTCAGACAAATGGAACGTCAGGTTACGAAGAAGCTGCTGGCCAAGGAATTATCGCTGGTATCAATGCGGCTCTGAAAATCCAAGGCAAGCCTGAATTGATTTTGAAGCGCAGTGACGGTTATATTGGGGTCATGATTGATGACTTGGTGACCAAGGGTACCATTGAACCCTATCGTCTCTTGACCAGCCGTGCTGAATACCGTCTCATCCTTCGCCATGACAATGCGGATATGCGCTTGACAGAGATGGGGCGAGAGATTGGACTTGTTGACGATGAACGTTGGGCTCGCTTTGAAATCAAGAAAAATCAATTTGAAAATGAGATGAAGCGCCTAGACAGTATCAAACTCAAGCCAGTCAAGGAAACCAATGCTAAGGTTGAGGAGATGGGCTTCAAGCCGTTGACTGATGCCGTGACAGCCAAAGAATTTCTCCGTCGACCAGAAGTTTCTTACCAAGATGTGGTGGCCTTCATCGGACCAGCTGCTGAGGACTTGGATGACAAGATTATCGAATTGATTGAAACAGAAATCAAGTATGAAGGCTATATTTCCAAAGCCATGGATCAGGTTGCCAAGATGAAACGCATGGAAGAAAAACGTATTCCAGCCAATATTGATTGGGATGATATTGATTCTATCGCGACAGAAGCTCGTCAGAAGTTCAAACTTATCAATCCAGAAACCATCGGCCAAGCTAGCCGTATTTCGGGAGTAAATCCAGCAGATATTTCTATTTTGATGGTGTATCTTGAAGGTAAAAATCGTAGTATTTCTAAAAATCTTCAAAAATCAAAATGATACATCGTCGGCTTCTTACGAATGAGTTCAAAGCTTGACTTTGATTCATCTACAGCCTCCCATAGTCCCCCGAACTATGGGAGCTAGCTTAAGTTATGCTTTCGCCTAGCCTTCTAGTCTGATTTCGATTTTTATTGAGTTTTAATCTCAAAAGAAAGCATAGAAAAAACAGCTCCGAAGACGGGGCTGTTTTGTTGACTTGTACTCAATGAAAATCAAAGAGCAAACTAGGAAGTTAGCCGAAGGCTGTACTTGAGTACGGCAAGGCGAAGCTGACGTGGTTTGAATTTGATTTTCGAAGAGTATTATTCTTCATCTGGTGTGAGGATCATAGGGATGATGATTGGTTCACGTTCTGTATTTTCATAAAGGAAGGGGCGAATAGCGTTGACAATGGCACCATTGACAGATTGAACGCTAGCGTCCTTGTTTTTCAGTGCGATACGAATAGCATTGAAGAGGATACGCTGGCTTTGGCGAATCAAGTCACCAGATTCTCTCATGTAGACAAAGCCTCGGCTGAGGATATCTGGGCCAGAAAGAATCATCTGTGACTTGAAGTCAACAGTTGCGACTGCTAGAACGACACCATCTTCAGATAGATCACGACGATCTTTGAGGACAGCCGCACCGATTTCACCGATACGATTTCCATCGACATAGATGTCTTGGGCGTTGAAATGACCTGCGATACGAGCTGAGTCTGCAGTAAGGGCAAGCACATCACCATTGCTCATGATAAAGATATTGTCCTTCTCGACACCAGTATCCACCGCTAATCCAGCGTGGACTTTTTGCATGCGGTATTCACCATGGACAGGCATGAAGTATTTCGGCTTAATCAAGCGGAGCATGAGTTTTTGCTCTTGCTGACCACCGTGTCCAGATGTATGGATATTGTTCACTTTACCGTGGATAACTTCGACACCAGCTTCAGAAATGATGTTAATCAACTTGTTGACGCTAGTAGTATTTCCGGGGATTGGGCTAGAAGAGAAGATAACAGTATCGCCGGGTTGGAGTTGCACCTGACGGTGGGTTCCATTGGCGATACGAGAGAGGGCTGCCATAGGCTCGCCCTGACTACCTGTACAGAGGATGAGAACCTCGCCTGCAGGATAGTCTTTGATTTCATTTGGCTCGATAAAGGTTCCCTTAGGAGCTTTGATGTAGCCAAGCTCGATTCCGTTGACAATGGCCTTTTCCATAGAACGTCCAAAGACCGCAATCTTGCGTCCAGTCTTAACAGCAGCATCCGTTGCTTGCTGGAGACGGAAGATATTTGAGGCAAAGGATGCAAAGATGATGCGTCCTTCGATGCCTTGGATAATCTTCATGATGGACTGGCCAACGACTTTTTCAGAGTTGGTAAAGGTTGGGACTTCCGCATTTGTCGAGTCAGAGAGGAGGCAGAGAACACCCTCTTCACCAAGGGCAGCCATCCGGTGCAAGTCCGCAGGTTCACCAACTGGTGTAAAGTCAAACTTAAAGTCACCCGTACAGACGATTTTTCCTTGAGGAGTATGAATGACAATTCCCAAAGGCTCTGGAATAGAGTGAGTCGTTCTAAAGAAAGTTGCCTTGAGATTTTTAAAGGTCAACTCAGTGTTGTGATTGATTTCGTAAAGTTTAGCGTTGCGCAAGAGGCCGTGTTCTTCGAGTTTTCCACGGATCAAAGCCAAGGCAAGTGGTCCAGCATAGATAGGGACATTTGCTTGCTTGAGCAGGAATGGAATCCCACCGATGTGGTCCTCGTGTCCGTGTGTAATCAAAACAGCCTTGACGCGGTCGATATTGTCCACGATGTAAGAGTAGTCAGGGATAACGTAGTCGATACCCAGCAAGTCATCTTCTGGGAATTTAATCCCAGCATCGACGATGATAATCTCGTCTTGGTATTCAATTCCGTATGTGTTTTTCCCGATTTCTCCCAGACCACCGATGGCAAAAACGCCGACTTCTTCAGGTTTAAGAGTATAGGCCATATTAGAACTCCGTGATTTCGAAGACGCCAGTTTCTTTTTCGTAATCTAGCAATTTGTCAGACAAGAGTTCGATATACTCGATGTTGTACTCTGGGCGGTTTTCTTCGACAAGTTGGCGAGCAGCGATACGGCCCTCAAGTTCTGAGCTGGCATCGATGTCTAGGTAAAGTGCGCGTGTTGTTTCACGACGTGGGCTACGTTCTTTTGTTTCTTGATAAAAAACTTTATAAATCATATAGTTCCTTTCTATTTACAGGTCAGCTTATTCCAAACTTTTAGTAGAGATTTGCTTGATTTCATTCCATTTTGTGTCTAGATTGACCTTGATTCGTTACAATTATTTCAATTATACCACAAAATGAAAAATTAGTAAAAGACGGGAAATGAGAAAGTCGTGAGGGGAAGAAGAAGCAAAAAGATAGAAAGGATTTGGTCGGAGAGTACTTAGGTGTTATAATAAAGGGGGAATCTAAAGCGATAGTAGATTTAAGGAAGAATATAGTTCTAGTTCCATTAACCGTTGGTGTAGATGGTTGGGAAGAATGATATCTTTGAAAAAAGAAAAAGCTCTTGAGAAATCTCGAGAGTAAATAAAAAGGCTGAGACAAAACTCGGGGATTTTCCTGGAGCAGTCCAGGTGGCAGCACCTCTACCTGAAGCGAATGCATCGCAACCTTTGAATGACTTGTCACCAAATCAAACTCGATCTCAGCCTTTACTTAATTCTATCATCTATGAGGCTAAGAAGTCAATCTATAAGTAAAATGATGTAGAAATAGCAAGATGGAGTGGATTGCTTACTAAAAGGTAAAGAAAAGCCCTTAATCTAAGAGTAAGCAAAAAGAGAGGACCAATGGTAGTCAGGGGTCTTTACAGCTCAAAGCTGAAGGTAGTCCCACACCCGTACCAGAAGTTGGTACCTTTGAACGCTCTGTCACCAGTCGCCCTACGTTATCCTCTCGATATTTATACTTTACTATAACTTACTGAGGGAATCAACTTTAAAAGCATCAAAAAGCTCCTGACCTAGGTCAAGAGCCAATGTTAAAATGGAGAAAAATGTTACAAGGAGAATTATTAGATGAATGATACAATTGAAATAACTTTATTATTTAATCTATTTTTTTATGAAATGGGACTTTATACAAGAAACGAAAGATTCATTGAAGCTAACAAAAGAAAGGCAGTTTCTATTTTAGATGAAGATGCTAATAATCTTAAATATATAGATGAAGGTTTATATAACGATTATAAGGAAACAATTGCTTTTCTTGAAAATATTTCAGAAGAAGAATATCAGTATATTAAAAATGATATTGTCGAAAACGTAATGGAATTTATAAAGAATGAGAGATGATATGAGACCGACATTTAAACAAGTAAGAGACTACTTTATTAATAAAGAGGCGAAACCTCCCATCACTAATGAGTATATGAAAACAGGATATGGGCAAAAAGAAGGAGACTATATTGGATATATTGATTTCGCCAAAGTTTGTTCTTCTCAGGGAGAATACATTTCAAAAGATGAACAGCATTATAAAAATTATGAAGTTCTTAAAAACTGCCTAGAGAAGAATTCATTTGAAGAATATGAACTTTCATATCTGCGGGAAATGAATGATATCTCGATTTTAGACTTAAACCTAGATGATAAATGTGAACCAAATCAAAAATGGCATTTCCTTGTTTCATTTTTTGCTCAGACTATGATTGAGATTAAAGATGGAAGATATGAAAATAAAAAATACAAATCTGTTTACCAAACTATTGATAAATTTTTGAACGATGAGTATAAACGTAATTTATGTACGAGTTTGCAACTCAGATTATGGATGGCTGAAGTTGTGGGGCTAGACGTGCAAGAAATTGGTGATGCCATTAAGAATAATGCAGGTAAGAGCAAAGTAAACAACTTGATTAGAGAACTATCCTGGGATGCTATTTTTGAGAAAGTATATTAAAAAACTTTGTAGGAGGCGTAATGGATTTCATTGAAAGGCTCTTGGCAGAACGTGAAACAAAATTTCATGGAGGAATTTATGACATCACTCAAAAACGTTTTGCCTACCACTTATATTCTTGATACAGCTAAGGAACCTATAACAGAAGATTATATAAAAAATCTACACCGATTATTAAAAAGTGGAATAAGTTCAGAACATAGTTCAATCGCTCCTATTGGACGATATAAAGTGCTTCAAAATGAAGTAGGGCTTATCGCAACGGTTTCTGTGGATCGTGTAGAAGAAGAAATTCAGAGCTTACTTATTGGATATAGCCTAAAAAAAGAAAAAGATTTGGAATATCTTACGTACTTCCATGGCCGGTTTGAACAGATACATCTGTTCGCAGATGGTAATGGTCGAGTGGGACGCTTGCTATTGTATAAAGAATGCCTAAAAGAAGGAATCATTACATTCATCGTAGATGATTCAAACAAGAGTCATTACTACTCTGCCTTGGAAACACTTCAACTTAGGGACAATAAAGAACCTCTATTGACTTATTTTCAGGGTGAACAAAAGAATTACATCAACGATTTAAAAAATAAAAATTTTGACGGAAAGATTAATCATGCCAAAGAGTATTCTCAAAAAGTCTAAGAGTAATATGTGAGAATTCAAGGATAATATTGAAAAGTCTCTGTTTTAGGTCGAAAAAGAAAAAGCTCTTGACAAAAGTCAAGAGTCATCTAACACTGGGGGCGAACTAATCAATCGCAATTCCGGTTATTTAGAAGGCGAACCCTCAAGGACAGCACCACAGCCTGAAGAGCCAAAGGCTCAACCTGATTTTCATACCAATGTTCAATTATATTTTAACATTGACAAGTCAGTAAAGTCAAGTTATCGGTTGCGTGGTGGCTACAAATACCCTGAAGATGCGGACATGAGGACTTTAAATAAGTATGCGGATGTTTTGCAACGGTCAGCACAACAATATTTAGATAGATTTGCCAATCAAAAAATCATCTACGCTTTTAACGAAGATAACCAACTGAACGCTCTGCCACCAGTCGCCCTATGTTATCCTCTCGATATTTATACTTTACTATAACTGACTGAGGGAATCAACTTTAAAAGCATCAAAAAGCTCCTGACCGAAGTCAAGAGCCGTCAAACACTGGGGCGAATTGTTCAATCGCAATTTCAGTTCTTTAGAAACCAAAGTTTCAGGGATAGCACTGCAACCCGAAGAGTCAACGACTCAACCTGATTTTTCTACCAGTGTTGAATTACATTTTAACATTGACAGACTAACATTGTCAACAGTTTATATAAAAATAGGAATACCAAAAGGAGGATTAAGAATGTTTAGTTTGTTTGAATTTGCGATAGGAGCTCGCCTCTTGGTGTTTATAGTCTTTGTAGCTTGTGTCTATGGGGGGAATGCCTTGTTTGTGCATCTGGAACACCGCAAAACAAAATTCCTTTGGAAGCTTGCTTTTGTAACTCTCTATTCAATTTTTCTCCTCCTTGTAACCTATGTTGTCTGGCTCGTTTTCTACTTTGGTTTAAATGCCTAAAGTCAATTATTCCTCTAGATATACAGGAAATCCACCTCGTCTTTAGAGGGGGCGGATTTTTCTATTTTCAGGTGATATCCTTATGTTTACGATGAACTTTCGTATCAAATATCGATCCAAAGCATATATGTTTTATCTAAACTTCTTATGGCTAACCTTTCAATCCCTTGTTTACTTTTCTATTGGAAAAGATGGAAAAAATCTACAGTTTTTTTAATTTTTTGTGCAGAATTGCTTGTCCTAAGTGGCAGGCTCCTTTTGTTTCAAAACAAAGAAAATTCCCATGCGCCCGCTTTTGTAGTATAATAGTAAGCAGACAAAAAGATAGGAATATGTTATGAAAGTATTAGCTTTTGATACGTCCAGCAAGGCTCTTTCTCTAGCGATTTTAGAGGACAAGCAAGTTCTTGCCGAGATGACGATCAATATCAAGAAAAACCACAGTATTACCCTCATGCCTGCCATTGATTTTTTGATGGCGAGTTTGGATTGGACACCTGAGGATTTGGATCGAATCGTGGTCGCTGAAGGGCCAGGTAGCTACACGGGCTTGCGAATTGCGGTAGCAACTGCCAAGACCTTGGCTCATACCCTGAACATCGAGTTAGTTGGCATGTCTAGTCTCTTGGCTCTGGTACCGCGCCAACAAGAAGGCTTACTTGTTCCCTTGATGGATGCGCGTCGCAACAATGTTTATGCAGGATTTTATGAAAATGCCAAACCTGTCACGGCAGAAGCACACCTATCCTTTGCGGAAGTGCTAGAAAAGGTCACGGATGCTGAACAGGTGACCTTCGTCGGAGAAGTTGGTGCCTTTGTGGAGCAGATCCAAGAACAGCTACCACAAGCTAGCTACCAAGAAACCTTGCCAAATGCAGCTAATCTAGCTTTGTGGGCATGGGACAAGGAAGCAGACTCCTTGCACGACTTTGTGCCAAATTACCTCAAGCGAGTTGAAGCCGAGGAAAATTGGCTCAAGAACCACACCGAGTCTGGCGAGTCCTACATTAAACGCCTATGATAGAAATCAAACGAATCCAAAAACAGCCTGAATTGGCTCAAACCATCTACGCTGTCATGGCAGTTGTTTATCCAGTCAGTCCTTGGACACTGGAACAAATCCAAGCAGACCTGTCCCAAGACCAGACTTGGTACGCTCTGGCTTATGATGGGACAGAAGTGATTGGCTTTCTAGCCGTTCAGGAGAATCTATTTGAGGCAGAAGTCCTGCAAATCGCTGTCAAAGGGGCCTATCAGGCTCAGGGAATTGCGTCAGCCTTGTTTGCAACATTGCCGACAGACAAGGAGATTTTCCTTGAAGTCAGAAAGTCAAACCAACGAGCGCAAGCATTTTACAAGAAAGAAAAGATGGCGGTCATCGCTGAGCGAAAGGCCTACTACCATGATCCAATCGAGGACGCCATTATCATGAAGAGAGAAATAGATGAAGGATAGATATATTTTAGCATTTGAGACATCCTGTGATGAGACCAGTGTTGCCGTACTGAAAAACGATGATGAGCTCTTGTCCAATGTCATTGCGAGTCAAATTGAGAGTCACAAACGTTTTGGGGGTGTAGTGCCAGAAGTGGCCAGTCGTCACCATGTCGAGGTTATTACAGCCTGCATCGAGGAGGCGCTAGCAGAAGCAGGGATTACCGAAGCGGACGTGACAGCTGTTGCGGTCACATATGGGCCAGGATTGGTTGGAGCATTGCTAGTTGGTTTGTCAGCTGCCAAGGCTTTTGCTTGGGCTCATGGACTTCCGCTGATCCCCGTTAACCACATGGCTGGTCACCTTATGGCGGCTCAGAGCGTTGAGCCTTTGGAGTTTCCCTTGCTAGCCCTCTTGGTTAGTGGTGGGCACACAGAGTTGGTCTATGTTTCTGAGGCTGGGGATTATAAGATTGTTGGGGAAACGCGGGATGATGCAGTTGGTGAGGCCTATGATAAGGTCGGCCGTGTCATGGGTTTGACCTATCCAGCAGGTCGCGAGATTGATGAGCTAGCTCATCAGGGGCAGGATATTTATGATTTCCCTCGTGCTATGATTAAGGAAGACAATCTGGAGTTCTCATTCTCAGGTTTGAAGTCTGCCTTTATCAATCTTCACCACAATGCCGAGCAAAAGGGAGAAAGCTTGTCCAAGGAAGACCTGTCAGCGTCCTTCCAAGCAGCCGTCATGGATATTCTTATGGCCAAAACCAAGAAGGCCTTGGAAAAATACCCTGTTAAAACTCTGGTCGTGGCCGGTGGCGTGGCAGCTAATAAAGGGCTCAGAGAACGCCTAGCAGCTGAAATCACAGATGTCAAGGTCATCATCCCGCCTCTGCGCCTTTGTGGAGACAATGCAGGTATGATTGCCTATGCCAGCGTCAGCGAGTGGAATAAAGAAAACTTTGCGGGCTTGGATCTCAATGCCAAACCGAGTCTCGCCTTTGATACCATAGAATAAAGAGTCAGCTTGAGGCTGGCTTTTTTATTACGGGAAATGTCAGAATATTTTGACAAATCTGTAAGAATGATGATATAATATGTAAAAATTAGGAGGTGGTCAGATGATTGAGAGAATGGAATTGGGAGAATTTTACAAGGAATTACGTTTGGCTAGAAAACTCAAGCAGTCAGATGTGGCTTGTGAGGGCCTGACAGCATCCCAGTTATCCAAGTTTGAACTGGGACAGTCTATGCTGTCTGCAGATAAACTGATACTAGCTATCCAAGGGATAAATGTGACCTTCGATGAGTTTGGACACAAGCTTAATAACTATCAGGAATCCCCACATATGCGAATCGGTCGAAAGATTGTAAATCGTTTTGCCCATCAAGATATAGCAGGCTTAGAGCAATTATTAGAGGAGGTCGAGCAAGAACAGATGGCGCAGACCTATCGTCGTTTGAACGCTATTGTGATTAAAGATGCCATTCATTCCTTGGATAAAAACTATCTGCTAGAAGAGGAAGATAGCGAGTTTTTAACTACTTATCTCTATGCTATCGAGTCTTGGACCTGGTTTGAACTCTATCTTTTTTGCAATACCATGCCTTTCTTAAGTAATCAAGATCTGATTTTTTTATCCACCTCTTTACTTGAAAAATCCAAGGAATTTAAAGAGTTGGTACACAATCAATTGTATATGAAAAGTGGTTATCTTAATATCATCTCAGAACTCATGGAGCGCAAACTTTTTTCCTATATCCCAATCTTTGAAGCCGAGTTGGAGAGTATGCTCCGGCCATATGATGTTTTTGAGAAAGTATCATTGCAGTTTTTAAAGAAGATGAGTGTACTCCTTCAAACTAAGGGAAGCAATCAAAAAGAGATTGAACACTTTATCCAATCTCTGCAAGTATTAGAAAATCCCCAATTAACAGCCCTTTTTGAATTACGTTTACAGCAATATAAAGAGCTTATCGATTAATCCACTATTGCAAATGAGAGATTTCCATGAGAAAAAATATCAAATATGCGATTTTCTAAAATGAGCTAATTTCCGTGTTTTACTGTCCTTGTAAGACATTTGAAGCAAATCCTAGGCTAGGTTGCAGAAGCGGAGTTGGAGCAGGTTTACGGCGGAAATTTCACTATGGCTTGTGTGGGTGAAAATATTGGTTGTGGTGGTAGTGCTTTGCCTGCTTGGGGAGGTAGAGGTATTAGTCCCAGACCTTATGGGGCATTTGATTGGTCGAATGGACTGATTGAAGGACTGTTTGGAAAACGTCGTAACTAACATTTGGGAGAAAAAACTATGAAAAGGGAAGAAACGAAATTTTACCTAGGGACCATTTTGGTACTTATGTCTTATTACTTGATTTTTAATTTAGTAGTGAGATTAGAGTTTATGGATCAATTATCAGATTTTGGATTTTATGGGATTCAAATTTTATTGATAGTAATTGAAGGAATTGCTGCTACTGTGGTTCTTGTTAAGAGTCAACGTTGGAAAGAGTACGGTCGCTTCCAGTTTCGTTGGTCCTATCTGGGTATCTTCTTTCTTTCCTTTATATTGATGTTTTTGTGGGTAAATATAACGACTCGGATCTTTCCCAGCACGCAAAATGGTAGTGCTATAAAAGAAACCGTAGCCAATTTGACGGGAATTAGTTATTTTGTGACACGTATTCTCTACGGCAGTCTTATTGCTCCGATAGTTGAGGAGTTAGTTTTCCGTGGACTTCTGATGACAGCCCTATCTAAATTTAAAAAATACTATATTGACGTCATCATTTCTTCCACACTCTTTAGTCTCATCCATGTTTTACAATATGGATGGATGTTAACAGACTTCATCGTTTATGCAGGAGCAGGTCTGCTACTCTGTATGCTCTTTCGTTATACACGTTCAATTTATTGGTCAATGGCCCTTCACATCTTGTGGAATACCTTTTTAATCATCGTCAGTTTACTGGTGTTTGGGTATTAGAAAGATGAAATATGAAAAAGATGAAATATGAAAAAGATAATCTCACGCTACTATTTTTTAATAGCTATTCTACTTGTTATTTCTGACCAGTTCTTCGTTCGTTTGCTTTTACATAGCGACCTTGCTGCTGGTCTATCCGACTTTGCCTATTATTTGTCGGATATGCTGTTGAATTTTCTTGTGGTTCTGCTTGCTATTATTGTTATGGTTTGGTCAGGTAAATGGCAGAAAATTAACAGTCGAAAATTTAGAGGTTTCTATCTTTTTTATTCCTTTTTAGCTCTTCTTGCTTTTGTTATTTGGAATTTCGTCACATTTTATCTTTTCCCATCTACCAAAAATGAAATTGCTTATCAACTGGATGTTCCTGCTTTTACGGGAGCAACGGCATTTTTGATGTATTTTTTCTATCCTGTGATTGCAGGTCCCATTTTTGAAGAGATGATTTATCGTGGATTGGTGATGACCGCTCTGGAAAAAGGGAAGAAGTGGGGACTGGATGTGCTCGGTTCGGCTGCTTTGTTTGGGGTCTTGCATATTAGTAATCATGGTTGGGTCTTGACAGACTTTTTCGTATATATGGGTGGCGGTCTCATATTTGCAGTCTTGTTTAGAGTGATAAAGTCCATTTATTGGCCTATTGGGCTGCATATAGTTTACAACGGTATTGGTCAAATTTTACCGTTGCTGTAATTTTAGGTGCTCGGCAATATCGGTCTATCCTTGGGGAAAAGTTCCCATTTGAATTCAAAAAGGAGTTGCGATGAAAGTATTTATTCAAAATAGAGATTTTAGGCAATTAACCATCAACCAGTGGATTTCAACGGTTGGGGATACGATTTTTTATCTTGCTTTTTTGAATTATATGGCAGACGCTTCGTTTGCCCCCTTGGCGATTTTACTCATTACGATTTCAGAGACTGTTCCTCAAGTTCTGCAAATCTTTATGGGAGTTTTGGCTGACTTTCAACACAATCGTGTTCTAAAGTATACGGTTATTAGTTTTGTCAAATTTGTACTTTATTCTATAGTGGCACTTTCGCTTTCAGGGCAGTCCTTTTCCTTATGGCTCGTATTCTTTATTTGTTTAATGAATCTCTTGTCGGATACATTGAGTTACTTTTCAGGAGCCATGCTAACTCCTATTTTTATAAGAATCATTGGGAAAGAACATCTGACAGAAGCCATTGGCTTTAAACAATCAACAGTTAGTTTAGTTCGGACAATCAGTAATATTCTAGGAGGGATTTTACTAGGAATTCTTTCCATTCAGTTCATTTCCTTGCTAAACGCTCTGACGTTTCTGATAGCATTTGTAGGTATTCTTCTCATAAAAAATGATCTTTTGAAAGTTGAAAAAACAATTAGCTATCAAGAAGGTCTTTCTATAAAATCGTTTTGCCAGCATTTGTTCCAATCATCAAAATTGATCTGGAATATGGATAGAGTGATCTTCATTTTATTTATCGTCTCTATCAGCCAAGCTGTGATCAATGTCACTGTTCCTATTTCAACTCTTTTTTTAAGAAACCAACCGTTTTTGGATTTACAAACTGGTCAATCACTCGCTTTGTTATCAACACTAGAATTGTCAGCACTTATTGTCGGAAGTCTTGTAAGTGGCTATTTGAAAAATACGATTTCTATAAAAACAGCTCTATACGCTTCGGTCGTCATCCAGTTACTCCTTCTAGTAGGATTTGCCACAGTTCATTTTGGCTTGATTCTGCTTTTCAGCTCTTTGGATGCCTTCGTCGCAGGAATACTCTCTCCTAGATTGCAAGAACTCGTCTTTAAACAAATACCTGAGGAGTCAATGGGAGCGGTTCAATCCTCTATTGGTGCTATTACGGTTGTTTTACCAAGTCTATTCACAATCGTTTTCGTAACGATTGCTACAAGTTTTGGGACCCTAGCGGTTAGCTTTATTCTATTGCTATTACTCCTAACCGCATTTGTCATGCTTTTGAATATTCGTGAGAGTATTTAGAGGAGAATTTGTATAATAGGTGTTTGAGACTGGATTGCCAGTCTTTTTATGACGGCCAAAATCAGCTGACTTTTTTCTCTTCTTTGAATATGTTATAATAGTCCGTGCTGTGGCTGTGATGACGAACAGCCGCAATTGGAGAGAATATGAGGAGAAGGATGAAAGAAAAAGGATTTTGGGAAGGTGTTCAGGCGGCTATGCCGACTGCTCTTGGCTATGTCAGCATTGGCCTGGCTTGTGGGATTATTGGCGCGCCCTATGTGACACCTGTTGAGATGGGCTTGATGAGCCTCTTTGTTTATGCTGGGAGCGCCCAGTTTGCCATGTTGGCACTGATTGCGGTACAAGCGCCTGTGGCAGCTATTGCTATGACTGTCTTTTTGATCAACTTGCGACTCTTTTTGCTGAGCCTGCATGCATCGACCTATTTCCGTCATACTAGTCTCTGGCAAAATATCGGCATGTCCAGTCTCCTGACAGATGAGACCTATGGGGTCTTGATGGGAGAATTAGCCCATACAGACAAGGTTCATCCCATGTGGATGCACGGGAACAATCTCAATAGTTATGTAGCCTGGTTTATTGGGACAGTGGCGGGGACAGCTTTAGGTGGCCTTCTTCCAAATCCTGAGGTCTTTGGCTTGGACTTTGCCCTTGTTGGGATGTTTATCGGGATTTTTACTTCGCAATTTCAGATTATGCAAAGACGGGTTCCTGTACGGAATCTGCTGCTGATCCTAGCCGTTGTTGCAGTGTCTTTCTTTTTGCTCTTGACAGTAGTGTCTCAGTCGCTAGCTGTTTTGTTTGCGACCTTGCTAGGTTGTACCATGGGGGTGGTTTTAGATGGTCAGTAAGTATATTTTAATGGCAATCCTCTTTTCTGGATTGGTGACTTGGATTCCCCGCATGATTCCCTTCATATTGGTCAAGTATAAGGGCTTGCCAGCTATCGTTGAGCGGTTTTTGAAGTTCTTGCCTGTTTCCATTATCTTTGCCTTGATCCTTTCAAGCGTAGTGACTGGCAAAGTTGGCAGCCTTCCTCAGATCAAATGGCTGGACTTTTTAGCAGTCTTTCCAACGGCTTGGATAGCCTTTCGCTACCGCAATCTAGTGGGTACGGTTCTTTTTGGAGTAGTCTTGGTTGCAGTCTTGCGTCTGGTCTTTTAGTCAGCCATAAGAAAAACCTATCACCGAGATAGAAATCATATAATGGCGAAAAAAAATATTTTCTGTTAAGATAGTAAAGTATTCTATTTTGGAGGAAATGACATGAAAAAAATCGTTAAATACTCATCTCTTGCTGCTCTAGGACTTGTTGCCGCAGGTGTACTAGCAGCTTGCTCAGGTGGAGATAAGAAAGAAGGAGAGGCAACTGGTAAGAAAGAAATTATCGTTGCAACCAATGCTTCACCAAAACCATTCAACTACGAAGAAAATGGCGAGTTGACTGGTTATGAGATTGAAGTAGTCCGTGCTATCTTTAAAGACTCTGACAAATACGATGTCAAGTTTGAAAAGACAGAGTGGTCAGGTGTCTTTGCAGGTCTTGATAGCGACCGTTATCAAATGGCTGTGAACAATATTAGTTATACCAAAGAACGCGCTGAAAAGTACCTTTATGCAGCGCCAACTGCTAAAAACCCTAACGTTCTCGTTGTGAAGAAAGACGATGACAGCATCAAGTCGCTTGATGATATCGGAGGCAAGTCTACTGAGGTCGTTCAAGGGACAACATCAGCTAAACAGCTAGAAGATTATAACAAACAACACGCAGACAATCCAACTGTTCTTAACTACACCAAGGCTGATTTCCAACAAATCATGTCTCGTTTGAGCGATGGTCAGTTTGACTACAAGATTTTTGATAAAATCGGTGTTGAAACAGTTATCAAGAACCAAGGTTTGGACAACTTGAAAGTCATTGAACTTCCAAGCAACCAACAACCTTATGTTTACCCACTTCTTGCTAAAGGTCAAGATGAGTTGAAATCATTTGTAGACAAACGTATCCAAGAACTCTACAAAGACGGAACTCTTGAAAAATTGTCTAAACAGTTCTTCGGAGACACTTATCTCCCAGCAGAAGCTGATATTAAATAGTGGTATGAAATCATCCAGTCTGAGAAAGGCGGATGATTTCTCAATTTTTAGGTATATAGTTTCAAACTATATGTCTGCCTATCTAATAACAATTTGCTAAATCAAATAAAGTATGAGATACTATTACGGTATTATTTTTAAAGGAGATAGAATCATGAAAATTAAAAAATGGCTCGGTGTAGCAGCTCTTGCTACAGTCGCAGGTTTGACTCTTGCAGCTTGCGGAAATTCAGAAAAGAAAGCAGACAACGAAACAGTTGTCAAAATTGCAACAGTTAACCGTAGCGGTTCTGAAGAAGCACGTTGGGATAAAATCCAAGAATTGGTTGAAAAAGATGGAATTAAATTGGAATTCACAGAGTTCACAGACTATTCACAACCAAACAAGGCAACTGCTGATGGCGAAGTAGACTTGAACGCCTTCCAACACTACAACTTCTTGAATAACTGGAACAAAGAAAACGGGAAAGACCTTGTAGCGATTGCAGATACCTATATCTCACCAATCCGCCTTTACTCAGGTAAAAATGGGGAAGAAAACAAGTATACCAAAGTGGAAGAAATCCCAGATAAGGGTGAAATTGCTGTACCAAACGATGCAACAAACGAAAGTCGTGCGCTTTACTTGCTTCAATCAGCTGGTTTGATCAAATTGGATGTTTCTGGAACTGCCCTTGCAACAGTTGCTAACATCACAGAAAATCCAAAGAACTTGAAGATTACTGAATTGGACGCTAGTCAAACAGCTCGTTCATTGTCATCAGTTGATGCTGCCGTTGTAAACAATACCTTCGTTACAGAAGCAAAATTGGACTACAAGAAAGCACTCTTCAAAGAACAAGCTGATGAAAACTCAAAACAATGGTACAACATCATCGTTGCGAAAAAAGATTGGGAATCATCACCTAAGGCTGATGCCATCAAGAAAATTATCGCAGCTTACCACACTGATGAAGTGAAAAAAGTTATCGAAGAAACATCAGACGGTTTGGATCAACCAGTTTGGTAATAAGACACAGGGAGGTGGGAGAGAGTTTCCACCTCTTGCTTTTGTATAGAGCATGGATTGTAAAGAAGACTATACGTTCATAGAAAGGTAGAGAAAAAATGGTTTTTCCTAGTGAACAAGAACAGATTGAAAAATTTGAAAAGGATCATGTAGCCCAGCATTATTTTGAAGTTTTGCGTACCTTGATTTCCAAGAAATCAGTCTTTGCCCAGCGGGTCGGGCTTAAGGAAGTCGCCAACTATTTGGGTGAGATTTTCAAGCGTGTGGGAGCTGAAGTCGAGATAGATGAGAGCTACACGGCGCCCTTTGTCATGGCGCATTTCAAGAGTTCGCGTCCAGATGCTAAGACCTTGATCTTCTATAACCACTATGACACCGTGCCAGCGGATGGTGACCAGGTGTGGACAGAGGATCCTTTTACCCTTTCTGTACGAAATGGCTTTATGTATGGGCGTGGGGTTGATGATGACAAGGGCCATATCACAGCTCGTTTGAGTGCTTTGAGAAAATATATGCAGCATCATGATGACCTGCCTGTCAATATCAGTTTTATCATGGAAGGAGCGGAGGAATCGGCTTCAACAGACCTAGATAAGTATCTGGAAAAACATGCGGACAAACTCCGTGGGGCGGACTTGCTAGTCTGGGAACAAGGGACCAAGAACGCCTTGGAACAGCTTGAAATCTCTGGCGGAAACAAGGGAATTGTAACCTTTGATGCCAAGGTAAAAAGCGCTGATGTGGATATCCACTCGAGTTATGGTGGGGTTGTGGAATCAGCTCCTTGGTATCTTATCCAGGCCTTAAGTAGCCTACGTGCAGCAGATGGGCGTATCTTGGTAGAAGGCTTGTACGAAGAAGTACAAGAGCCAAATGAACGAGAACTAGCCTTGGTAGATACCTACGCCCAACGCAATCCTGAGGAAATTAGTCGCATTTATGGCTTGAAATTGCCTCTCTTACAAGAGGAACGTGCAGCCTTTCTAAAACGTTTCTTTTTTGAGCCAGCCCTTAATATCGAAGGGATTCAGTCAGGTTATCAAGGGCAAGGGGTTAAAACGATTTTGCCAGCAGAAGCCAATGCCAAGTTAGAAGTTCGTTTGGTTCCTGGCCTAGAACCGCACAATGTCCTGGAAAAAATTCGGAAACAGCTAGACAAAAATGGCTTTGATAAGGTAGAATTATACTATACCTTGGGAGAGATGAGCTATCGAAGCGATATGAGCGCACCAGCCATTCTCAATGTGATCGAATTGGCCAAGAAATTCTACTCTCAGGGCGTATCGGTCTTACCGACAACAGCGGGAACAGGACCTATGCATACGGTCTTTGATGCCCTAGAGGTGCCAATGGTGGCCTTCGGTCTAGGAAATGCCAATAGCCGAGACCACGGTGGAGATGAAAATGTGCGAATCGCCGATTACTACACCCATATTGAATTAGTAGAGGAGCTGATTAGAAGCTATGAGTAGAGATATTATCAAGTTAGATCAGATCGATGTGACTTTTCACCAAAAGAAAAGAACCATCACAGCGGTCAAAGATGTGACTATTCACATCCAAGAAGGGGATATCTACGGAATCGTTGGATATTCTGGAGCAGGGAAATCAACCCTTGTACGGGTGATTAACCTCTTGCAAAAGCCATCTGCAGGGAAAATTACCATTGATAACGACGTCATTTTTGATGGCAAGGTAACCTTGACGGCAGAGCAGTTGCGTCGTAAACGTCAGGATATCGGGATGATTTTCCAGCATTTTAACCTGATGAGTCAAAAGACAGCAGAGGAAAATGTAGCCTTTGCCCTTAAACACTCTGGACTCAGCAAGGAAGAAAAGAAGGCCAAAGTAGCTAAGTTGTTAGACTTAGTTGGCCTTGCAGATCGTGCTGAAAACTACCCTTCACAACTATCTGGAGGGCAAAAACAGCGTGTAGCTATTGCGCGTGCCTTGGCAAATGATCCGAAAATTTTGATTTCAGATGAGTCAACGTCTGCCCTCGACCCTAAGACAACCAAGCAAATTCTAGCCTTGTTGCAAGATTTGAACCAAAAATTAGGCTTGACGGTTGTCTTGATTACGCATGAAATGCAGATTGTCAAAGACATTGCCAACCGTGTGGCAGTTATGCAGGATGGTCGTTTGATTGAAGAGGGTAGTGTTCTTGAAATTTTTTCAGATCCTAAACAACCTTTGACCCAGGACTTTATCTCAACTGCGACAGGTATTGATGAAGCCATGGTCAAGATTGAGAAGCAAGAAATCGTAGAGCATTTATCTGAAAACAGTATCTTAGTGCAGCTCAAGTATGCAGGTGCTTCGACAGACGAACCACTTTTGAATGAATTGTACAAACATTACCAAGTAACGGCTAATATCCTCTATGGAAATATCGAAATTCTCGATGGCACTCCCGTTGGAGAATTGGTGGTGGTCTTGTCAGGTGAAAAAGCAGCGCTAGCAGGTGCTCAAGAAGCCATTCGTCAAGCGGGTGTCCAGTTAAAAGTATTGAAGGGAGGACAGTAAAATGACAGAGTTGATTCAAACTTATCTACCAAATGTCTATAAGATGGGCTGGGCTGGTCAGGCAGGCTGGGGAACGGCTATCTACCTAACTCTTTATATGACAGTTCTTTCCTTCATCATCGGAGGGTTCTTGGGGCTGGTGGCAGGTCTCTTCCTTGTCTTGACAGCGCCAGGCGGTGTCTTGGAAAATAAGGTTATCTTTTGGATTTTAGACAAGATCACCTCCATTTTCCGTGCGGTTCCTTTCATCATCCTCTTGGCAATCATGTCGCCACTTTCTCACTTGATTGTGAAGACGAGTATCGGGCCAAATGCAGCCCTTGTCCCACTTTCTTTTGCGGTCTTTGCCTTCTTTGCCCGTCAGGTGCAGGTGGTCTTGGCTGAGCTAGATGGTGGTGTCATTGAGGCGGCGCAGGCTAGTGGAGCGACCTTCTGGGACATCGTGGGTGTTTATCTATCAGAAGGTCTTCCAGATTTGATTCGTGTGACGACAGTGACCTTGATTTCCCTTGTTGGGGAAACGGCTATGGCGGGAGCAGTTGGTGCTGGTGGTATCGGTAACGTAGCGATCGCCTATGGATTTAACCGCTACAATCACGATGTGACCATTTTGGCAACCATCATTATCATCTTGATTATCTTTACAATCCAGTTCTTGGGAGATTTCTTGACCAAGAAATTAAGTCATAAATAATGGGAGGAGTTCAACAGGACTCCTTTTTGTTTTCTCACTGAAATGCAAGAAGAGTAAAGCTTCTTTTTAGAAATATGCTATAATAAAGAAAGGTCCCTCAATTAGCAAGTCAGAAAGTTTGCTGTCGAAGGGATGATAATGTAAAGGAGTTTGGCTGGTATGAATTATTTCGAGGGGAATGAGTTTTTCCTTCTCTTATTTGTAGTTTTACTGATTGGTTTTGTGGTAAACTTTTTTGAAAAACGTAAGGACTACTATATTTTGGCACTCTCTCTCTTATTTGCAGGAGCTATCTATGGTAAGAGTCGAGCGATGATTGTCTATTTGCTCGCCTTTATCGTTTACCAGTATTTTCTGGTTTTTCTAGCGCAGCGGATAGAGGCAAAGTGGCTGAAACCACTGGTTTTCCTTTCCATTCTTCCTTTGGTAATCAATAAAGTCTTTGCCCTGACTTCTCTGCATTTGTTGGCCTTTATTGGAATTTCCTATATGTCCTTTAAGACCATTCAGATCATGCTAGAAATATCGGATGGCTTGATCAAAGAAAAAGTCAGTGTAAAAGATTATCTACAGTTTTTACTCTTTTTCCCAACAGTTAGTGCTGGTCCAATTGATCGGAGTAGGAGATTTTTAAAAGAGATAAACGAGGTCATGCCCCGAAAAGAGTATCTGGAGTTAGCAGGGGACGGTGTGTATCGTATCGTTCTAGGCCTTCTTTACAAGGTTGTTTTATCAACCTATGTTTACCAGATGTTACTCACTCTAAATAATACTGGTACAGTCGTCTATTCAATCAAGTATATGTACCTCTATACCTTGTATCTGTTCTTCGACTTTGCAGGCTACAGTCTAATGGCCGTTGGAAGTAGTAATATTCTAGGTATTCAGACACCGATGAACTTTAACAAACCTTTCTTGAGTGTCGATATCAAGGATTTCTGGACCAGATGGCATATCACCTTGTCGACCTGGTTGAGAGATTTTGTATTTTCAAGAGTATTGATGCAGGTTATCAGGAAAAAATGGTTTAAAAACAGGCTACACAATGCAACCTATGCCTATATGGTCAATATGTTGGTCATGGGTTTTTGGCATGGTCTTAGTGTTAGCTACATTCTTTATGGTTTTTACCATGGTGTCTTGATGGCTGGATTTGAAGTGTATCAAAAGAAAAGCAATTTTTATAAGAAAAATAAAAATAAAAACTGGTATAAGCTACTAAGTTGGTTTGTAACCATGAATTTGGTTATGATTGGTTTCTTTATCTTTTCAGGTGAACCCTATAAAATCTTACTTACGATTTTAAAGAGATAAGAGATTGAAAAGAAGTCTGCCAGATCGAAGGGATAGGATAAAACGAGATGATTAAATTAAAAGCATTTTTACTATCGCTTGTGCTCGTAATTGCGACGCTTGCCCTTTTAAATGTGACGTATGTCAAGAAGATTGATGATTATTATAAAGTCAAGGATAACAGTATTCGTTATAGCACCTCGTATGAAAAATATAAAAGTAGAGATATTTTAACAAGCAATATTACTCCCAATACACTGGTTTTATTGGGGTCATCCGAGTTGGTTGCGACAAAGGATGAAGATTATCATCCCAATAGAATTTTTAATTACAACGATTTCAATATCATGCAGATTGGAACTAGCTATTCTCAAAATATCATTCAAGCCTCTACTTTAGCCTCTATTGAAGGGTCTATGAGTAAGCGAAAAGTAGCTATAGTAGAGTCGGTTCAGTGGTTTGAAAAAGATGGGACTCATCAAGATGCTTTTTTGAACAAGGCTTCTCAGGAACATATTTTCCACATGCTAGATAATGACAAGATTAGTAAGGAAACGAAAGAAAAACTAATCAATCGCATTATCGAGATTACCAAGGGGAACAAGCAACAAAATGACATCTACAAAAAATACAAAAGTTATTTCATAGATGGAAAAGGAACCATTGTTGATAAAAAACTATTAGAGTTAGATAACGCGATGTATTCCTTTAAGCTCAAACGAAAATTTTATGAAAATCATGAGAAATCAGATTATCCCTCATCAGGAGATAAAACCCCAGACTATGATTGGCAGAAAATGACGAATCAGTTTGTGGAAGAGGTCAAAAAGAAAACAGACAATAATGACTATGCTGTTGATAATAACTACTACAATACTTACTTAAAAGATCGCTATGCATCACTGAAAGATTCCAATAAAGATTTGAGCTATCTGGAGTCACCAGAATATTCAGATATGGAACTCTTCTTGACAGTTGCCAAAGAATTGGGCATTGAAGTTGAGGTTATTATTTTCCCAGTAAACGGGAAATGGAACGACTACACTGGTGTCTCAAGAGAAATGCGAGAAAAAACTTATAAAAAAATAGAAGATGTCGCAAAAAGCCATGGTGCAACGGTACTAAACTATGGAAACAGAGAGTATGATGATTACTTTTTATTTGACGTGATGCACGTTGGAGTGAAAGGATGGATGGAAGTTGAAAAAGAACTTTACAAATTTGCAAACCAAGCTAACTAACACACATCGTTTAATCTTGTGGACACTATTTTTCTATACGGTCATCTTGAGCATCGTGATCTACTGTTTTGTGACCGATTTTTCGAATATTCAAGAATTTATCTATAGTGAATTTTAGGATTGTATACAAAAAGGCCCTGGAACTAGGCATTGCTAGTCTTCAGGGCCTTTAGCTTATAGTTTATCAGCTATTTTTTGACTTAGAAATTGCCCAACCACAGCCCCCATCAAGGCACCTAGAAGGATGCTTGAAACAAAGAGAAGGATTTTGTCCAACTCTGGAGCGACCATGATACGGTCAATGTATTCTTGGGATTTCCCACGCGCAAGTAAGGTAGCTACGTAAGCTTTGGGACGGATCCACATGAGGAAGATAGGACCACTTGTGCTAAAAGCAAAAACGAGGAAGGAGAGGGTGTTTTTGATTCGATCTCTGTAGTTTCCGAGACGAGCGATGGCATCTGCTGCAAGACCACAGGCGAGTCCTGGGAGAAAGGCACCAGCGCCATGCTTGCTAGCTAGGAAGAAAAGTGCCATAAAGAGTCCTAGAGTGGTGATAGCACCAAAACGAGGGACCTTCGTCAAAAGAAGCATGTAGACACTGCCGCCGACAAGGGCAGAAAAGGCAGGCGCGTAGAACATATTGCCTGTTTGGTCGACCAAGTGTCCTAGGAAGACTCCAATCCCTACACAGAGAAAGTAGAGGACGGCGGCTAAGAGGGTGGTTAAGATATTTTTCTTCATGAGAATCTCCTTGATTCGAATTAACAAAACCAATTGTATCACGCTTTTTGAGGATTGTAAATGGGAGTTCTATATTTTTGAAAACGTTTGAAATATGATATAATAGTTACATCGTTAGTTTAAGGAGAGTAGCATGGGAAAATTTCTAGAATTCGTCTTTAATCGTATCTTTTTAGGAATGATGGCGACGGCTTATTTCTGGCTATTAACACTAGCAGGAGGAGTGGTCTTTGGTTTGGCACCAGCTAGTGCAACTCTTATGAGTTTGTATGCGGAGCATGGGTATACCTATCGAGCATACCATTTGAAGGAAGCTTGGGAATTGTATAAGAGTAATTTTGTCAAGAGCAATCTGGCTTTCTATAGTTTTGTGTTTGTGGATCTTGTTCTAATTTATGGTTTATATCTTCTAGTTCAATTGCCCCACCAGACGATTTTCCACCTCTTGGCGACCTTTCTCAATGTCCTTGTAGTTGCTCTTGTCTTTCTAGCCTATACTGTTTCCTTGAAACTTCAGGTGTACTTTGATTTATCCTACCAAAATACCTTGAAACTATCCCTTATCGGGATTTTTATGAGCCTACCTGCGATTGCCAAGGTTTTACTCGGGTCCGCTCTCCTTGTAGGAGTTGGTTATTATATGCCTGCCTTGCTCTTTTTTGTAGGAATTGGAATGTGGCATTTCTTTATCAGTGATATGTTGGAACCTATTTATGAAAGTATCCATGAAAAATTGGCGACAAAATAGAATGAAGCAGTTTTGGCTTCACTCTCTTTTACGGATTTATAGTTTGGTCATGATCGTGGTCATTGCCAGTTTTGCGATTATGCTATCGTATGCTGACTGGGATTCACGTGAGAAAGAGGCCCAACGGGTTGCAGAACGTGTGACCACTCGGACAGTGAGTGAAGTGGAATATTATCACAGAGAGTCAACCCGACTTGCTCAGTCTTTGGTTGAAAATCAGGCCCGCATTGAAGGGATTTACAAGTATTTCAGTCTTAGCACCCCAGACTATTTCTACTGGCAATTAGAGCGTAAAACTTCGCCTTATATTTCTGTATCCCTGTATGAAAATATTGATAATATCTATGTTCGGAATGATTTTGTGACTGGAGTGGCTATTGTCCTTCAGGACTATAAGGAAGTGTATGTTTCGACTAGAGAAAAACGCAGCGGGGAGAAAGTCCCTGCGGAGGATTTTAAGCCGACAGCCAACAGTTTTGCCATTCCCGTTTCTGATCCTGTGTCTGACAAGGATTTAGGAGTGATCTATATCTCCTTATCGCCAGATGTTCTCCATGGAGCTATTGACAATACAAGGGGCCATATCCCGATGGCTGTAACAGTAACTTCTCCTTTTGAGACCGAGATGTTCCATATTGGGGAGAAGGTATCAGCCGAGCGAGAAAACTGGTTTGTAGGTGTCACCTCTCACGGTTATCAGGTTCGAGCTGCTGTTCCTAAAAATTTTGTTCTTACAGGAACTTTGACGAGTTCAGCTATCATTATTGGGCTAAGTATCCTCTTTATCATCATTTTGTACGTGACCCTTAGACAGACTTTCTCAAATTACCAAAAACAAGTCGTAGACCTAGTAGATTCGATAGAGGTGATTGCTCAAGGAGAAGAAGGCCTTCGAATCGATACCTCTGAAAAAGACCAAGAGTTGCTTCTCATTGCAGAAACAACCAATGATATGTTGGATCGCCTGGAAAAAAATATCCACGATATCTATCAGCTAGAGCTCAGTCAAAAAGATGCCAATATGCGAGCTCTGCAGGCTCAAATTAATCCTCACTTTATGTACAATACTCTGGAGTTTTTACGGATGTATGCCGTCATGCAAAGTCAGGATGAACTGGCAGATATTATCTATGAATTTAGTAGCTTGTTACGCAACAATATCTCCGACGAGCGGGAAACCACGTTGAAGCAAGAGTTGGAATTCTGCCGAAAATATAGCTATCTTTGCATGGTGCGTTATCCTAAATCCATTGCCTATGGTTTCAAGATTGCACCAGAATTGGAAGAAATGAGAATTCCAAAATTTACACTCCAACCATTAGTAGAAAACTACTTTGCCCATGGTGTTGATCATCGCAGAACAGATAATGTCATCAGTATCAAAGCCTTGAAGGGCCAAGGATTCGTTGAAATCCTAGTAGTAGATAATGGTCGAGGAATGCCCGCTGAGAAACTAGCTAGCTTGCAAGAAAAATTAACTCAACGAAGTTTTGAACACGAAGCAAGCTATAGTGGGGAGCGGCAATCAATTGGAATAGTAAATGTACACGAACGCTTTGTTCTCTACTTTGGGGATCGCTACCAAATCAGTGTAGAGTCAGCTGAGCAAGAAGGTGTTCGTTACCATATCACTATCCAGAATGAATAGAAAGGGTAGAAATGTATAAAGTTTTATTAGTAGACGATGAGTACATGGTGACAGAGGGGCTCAAGCGATTAATCCCCTTTGAAAAATGGGATATGAAAGTCGTCGCGACAGCTAATCACGCAGATGATGCTTTGGACTACGTCAAGGAAAATCCAGTAGATGTGGTCATTTCCGATGTCAATATGCCAGATAAGACCGGACTTGAGATGATTAGGGAAATGAAAGAGCTACTTCCAGATACCTATTATATCTTGCTGTCTGGTTATCAGGAGTTTGACTACGTCAAAAAAGCCATGAACCTCAGTGTCGTGGATTATCTGGTCAAGCCAGTAGACAAGGTAGAGTTGGGCAATTTATTAGAAAAAATTGCGCAACAGCTTCAGGAAAAGGTGGAGCAAAGTCAGACTCTTAGTCAAGAATTGGATGAGACAGGATTTACGAACTACCTGTCAGGTAAAGACAGTTGGTGGATTGGTCTATCCAAGGAAACGCAAGGTTCTTTTACCATTCCTTACTATGTTTTGGGACAAGATTGGCAGATTTTCATCTCCGATCAACCGCTCGATGGCATCGTCGTGGCACCATTTGAAGCACCCTACCAGCAGTCCTTTGAGAATTGGAAGATCAATGCTGAAAAAGCCCTCTTCTACGGTTCTGTCAATCTAGAAAAATCCGAGAGTCTATTTGCTTATTACGAACCGATTTATCGCGTGATTATCCAAGGAAATATCAATCAAATCATCGAGGAATTAACCCTGCTAGAGAAGGTCGTTTTGGAGAATACTCCGCGCGTGGCCATCACGAAGCAGCTCTTCACCCAGTTTGTCATGGATGTCTTTCATTTGTTTGAACACCTAAAAGCAGATGATATGACCGAGATTGTCAAAGCCATCCATGCCATTAACTCCTTTGAAGAATTGGTTGCCTATATCAAAGAAACCTTGACCAAGTTCTTTGGCCAGTACCGCATGAATGAAAATGTGGTGAGCGTTCTGGAGGTGATTGGGCGTGATTATCAGAAAGAGCTCTCGCTCAAGGATATCAGCAAGGATCTCTTTATCAATCCTGTCTATCTCGGGCAGCTGATCAAAAGAGAAACCAACTCAACCTTTGCGGAATTGCTCAATAAACAGCGAATTAAGGCAGCGCAGCAACTCTTACTTTCGACCAGTGATAGCATCGAAGATATTTGCTATGCAGTTGGCTACAGTAATGTTGGATATTTCTACAAGGTTTTCCGTAAATTGTGCGGAAAATCACCGAAAGCCTATCGTAAACAAGTTGAAACCAGCTTGTAAAAGTTGTATTCCTGTACAAAAAATGCTATAATGTTCAAAATATCTTATGGAGGAAAACATGAAAAAGAATCCTATTTATCTTTGGGTTTTGTTAGTCCTATCAGCCCTCATTTCGGCTATGTCATTATTTGGAATCTTGAGTCCATTGCCAAGTAAAGATGCTCTTCGTGCTAGCCTGGCGAATAGCGGGACGCTCACTGCCCAGCAATTAGAAGACACGGTCAACTATACTTACAAAGTGTCAGAATCCTCTCACTCTATTTTTAATATGTCGTTGATTGTTTTATCTGCAATTTTAGTTGTAGTAGCCTTTGTGTTTCTCGTACGTAAAAACGTACAATTCGCAAACTATACTTATGTTGGCTATGTTTTACTAGCTATTGTTGGTTTGGTTTATAGCTATATGAACGTTCAAGATGCGGTTCAATTAATCAAAGATAGTGCCCTTGGCTTAGGAATGGGAGCATTAGCAAAAGGGACGAATATTTTGTTCATCATCATCAATGTTCTCTTTTTAGCCTTAGTCTTCTACAAGATGTGGCGCCAACAAAAGGACTTGGCTGAGGAAGTCGAAGCAGAAGAAGCTGCCTAAGTATTGACAAAAAAGAACTATCAAGTTACAATTTTGATAGTTCTTTTTATATCGTAAACATAAAAATCGAGGTCAACATGAAAAAAATATCCTTAGTGTATATCAGTCTGAGTGGGAATACAGAAAGTTTTGTAACCCGACTCAAGGACTATCTCTTGTCCCAGTACGAAGGGATTGAGGTCCAAAAAATCCATATCAAGGACCTAGTCAAGGAAGGTCAAGAATTCTTTGAAATGGAACATCCCTATATCGCTTTCTTGCCGACCTATCTAGAAGGTGGAAATGGTGTCGATAACGGCGATGTCGAGATTTTAACAACTCCACTGGGCGACTTTATCGCCTATGGGGACAATGCTAGTAAGTGTTTTGGGGTAGTGGGATCTGGTAATCGCAATTTTAACAATCAATACTGCCTGACAGCCAAGCAGTATAGTCAGCGCTTTGGTTTCCCAGTTTTGGCTGACTTTGAAATGCGTGGTATGCTGGGAGATATTAAAAAGGTCGCAGCAATCATTGCAGATTTGTATGAGTTAGAAACAGAAAAATAAAGTAGTACTGAGGGGCAGTTGAGATTTTCAACTGCTTTTTGTGTATACAAAAAGCACCCCGTAAGGGTGCCATTTATAAACTATCCTGCTTTTCCGATAGCAAGTGCATAGATAAAGAAGATAGCGAAGCCAAAGAGGAAAATCAATCCTGCGATAGCGAGGAGTTTTAGCCAAGAAGGAAGATTTTTATTTTCACGTGTCACCAATACATAGTTCAAAAGAGCGAAGAATGGTGTTGTCAGGAAAGAACCGATCATGGCGAAGCGGAGCATGGTTGAAACTTGACCAGCAAAGAACTTGATGATGACGATACCGATAATAGCTGTGAGGGTCATCCAGATGTTCAAAGATTTGCTATCATCCTCTTTTTGACTTAACAAGAGTCGTAGGGAAACCTGATTAACGCGAGAATAGCCATCGATAACAGTAATGACTGTTCCAAAGATACAGAGAAAGGCGATGAAGGTGATCAAATAACGGGACCATTCTCCAAGAACAGAGGCATACATACCCACGAATTGAGAGATGTATTTGGCTGAAGCGGCTTCAACTGCTTGTCCTGTAGGATACTGAATGAGTGCTCCGAGTGCTACGAAGAATACAGCCAGGATAGCAGTTCCAATGTAACCAACGTTAAAGTCGAAAAGGGCGTCCTCTGTATTAAAGTTGACGGTCTTTTTCTTTTCAGCAGACCAGAGTGAGTTGATGGCTGAAATTTCAATAGGGGCAGGCATCCATCCTAGGAGGGAAACGATAAAAGGCAGGGCTGCCATTTGCCAAGGTGTCTTCTCGACAAAATCAGAGCTGTATTCTGGATGCTTAATTGCTGCAATGATAACTGCAAGAACAGTTGCAATAGTCAAAGCTGACATGATCCATTTTGCCATACCATCCAATAGTTTGTAGCCACCAAAGAGTAGCATGGCCCAAATGACTGCAACAAGGATGAGGGACCATTGAGTGATGCTAAGACCGATCATTGGAAAAGCGCTAGCGATGATGGCTGAGCAAAGGATAGCGACTCCAGCTGTATTGACCATAGCAGAAAAAACATTAAGGACAAAGAAAATCCAGAGATAGAGTTTCCCTTTTTCGGCATAGCCTTCGACCAAGGTTTTACCAGTGTCGGCAGTATATTCGGCACCAAAACGGAAAAATGGATATTTAAAAATATTGGCCAAGATAACCAAGAGGAGTAGTGACCAACCATAAGAACCACCAGCTTGAGTAGAGGATACAATGTGAGAACCTCCAACGGCGGCAGAAGCCATGAGGATTCCTGGTCCCATTGCCTTTAGTTTGCTTGCCCAGGTTGACTGGTTTGATAACGTAACTTGTGACATAATAAACGCTCCTATTTTTGAATTTTCAGAATAATCTGAATAGATAGCTACTATTCTACAAAAAACTTAAAAGAAATGCAAGAATATTTTGAAAAAAGTTAGAAAATCCTGAAAAAATTCACAAAAATCATATGAAAATAACTGTGGCTGTTTCAAGGGGATGACGTTGACTAGGGCGAATCAAAATCCGAGAAGAAAGCTTCTCGGATTTTGATTATTTCAATTGATCTGTAATGTCTTTTGAGAGCAACATTCCCAGATGGTAAGTTTTATTGATATGTGCAATGACATCATTGATGTTGTCAGTCGTGTGAATTTTTTCTTTGATGTCAGACCTAAATGTCTCATCCTTCAAGAGTTGCTCTTGGTAGAGTCTTTGAAGTCTTTCCTTCTCGTACTTATTGAGCAGAAAAAGGAAAACCAAGCTAAGTACAACGAGGATATAAGCATATTGGCTCATAGGAAATCTCCCAGTGTGATAAATAGTAAAAGTGAATAAATTATTTCATTGAACAGCTGCAAGGCCGAACAAAATATAAATGTTATTTTGCTCAATCGTTCGGATTGCTTTCAAGTAATTTAAAAGATTACGACATGAGCCTAACCAAATCGATATTATTTGGTTAGGTGAATTAGTGAAGTGTTTAGGCAACTCGTACTGGTTACGACGTCATGGCCTCTAAATCGATTATATTTAGGAGCCATGACTAGTGAAGCGCCTAGCCAAAGTCCGAATAGGATTTGGCGTTAGTTACTTAGATTGCTCTGCAATCAAGTAACTTTGGCGATTTACATCTTCTCCGGCGCTTCTACTCCGAGCAAACGAAGAGCTTCTTTGAGAACGACTGCAGTTGCGTAGCTGAGGGCCAGACGACTGTCGCGCTCAGGACTTTCATCTAGGATACGTGTATGTGCATAGTACTTGTTGAAGGCTTGAGCCAGACTAATCGCAAATTTCGCAATGATAGAAGGTTCAAAGTTATCTGCTGCACGATTGATAATACGTGGAAAGTCTTGGAGTAGTTTAATAATTTCCCAGCTTTCAGCATCGTTCAAGCTGTAGTTGCCAGCTGCATCTGGTTTGAAATCGGCTTTGCGCAAGATAGATTGGATACGAGCGTAGGCGTATTGAACGTAAGGTCCAGTTTCCCCTTCAAAGGATACCATAGCTTCAAGGTCGAAGTCATATCCATTTGTACGGTCGGTCTTAAGATCATAGAACTTGATAGCCCCGACTCCAACAGCGTGGGCAACCTGGTCTTTATTTTCTAACTCAGGATTTTTCGCTTCGATTTGGGCCTTGGCACGACTAACAGCCTCTGCAATAGTAGGCTCTAGTAAGATGACATTTCCTTTACGAGTAGAGAGTTTTTTCCCTTCTTTTGTTACCAACCCACACGGAACATGGACAATGTCTTGGCTCCAATCGTAGCCCATCTCTTGTAGTACTGCCTTGAGTTGTTTGAAGTGGGCAGATTGCTCTTGACCAACAACGTAGATGGATTTTGCAAATTGGTATTCCTTTTTACGGTAAAGGGCTGCAGCCAAGTCACGTGTGATATAGAGAGTTGCACCATCAGATTTTTTGATGAGGGCTGGATGTTCAATTCCATATTTCTCAAGATTGACAACTTGAGCCCCTTCTGACTCAACAAGAAGTCCTTTTTCAGCGAGAATGTCTACAACAGAATCCATCTTATCGTTGTAGAAGGCTTCCCCGTTGTAGCTGTCAAATTTGACTTGCAATTCATTGTAAAGGCGGTTGAATTCCACTAAACTTTCATCACGGAACCATTGCCAGAGAGCGAGGGCTTCCTCATCTCCATTCTCCAGTTTACGGAACCATTCGCGTGCTTCTTCATCCAAGCTAGGGTCTTTTTCAGCTTCAGCATTGATGCGAACGTAGAGCTTGAGAAGTTCATCGATTGGATGCGCTTTAACGGCTTCTTCGTTACCCCATTTCTTGTAGGCAACAATTAACATCCCAAACTGTTTACCCCAGTCTCCTAGGTGGTTGACCTTGACTGTTTGATAGCCGATCTTTTGGAAAATATGTGACAAGCTATCCCCGATAACGGTTGAACGCAGGTGCCCAATAGAGAATGGTTTTGCGATATTGGGACTAGACATATCGATGACAACATTTTCTTGCTTGCCAATGGTTTGGTCGGCATAGTGCTCTTTTTCAGTGATAACATCCTGTAATACCTGAGCCGAAATAGCACTTTTATCAAGGAAAAAGTTGACGTAAGGTCCTGTTGCGACAACCTTTTCAAAGGCTTGACTATTGATTTTTTCAGCAATATCTGCTGCAATCATTTGCGGAGCTTTACGCTCAACCTTTGCTAGAGAAAAGGCTGGGAAGGCGATGTCTCCCATTTCTGAGTTTTTAGGTGTTTCCAGTAAATTTAAAATAGCCTCTTGATCCAGGCTGTTAATGACGCTAGCCAACTCGCTAGCAATCAATTCTTTTGTATTCATAAGGGCTCCTTTTGGGCTTTTTTACTATTTTAACACAATTTACTACATTTTTTGAGAAAGAAAAGAATTTTTTTGAATTATCTAGTTTTTTTGGTATAATATAGTTATAAAATAAATGTAAAATTTGTTATAAATATTCACTTAAGAGGATAATATGAGAAAAAGAGAACGGCATCAATTGATTAAAAAGATGATCACCGAAGAAAAACTTGGGACACAAAAAGAGATTCAAGATCGTTTAGAAGCTCGTAATGTTTATGTGACACAAACGACTTTGTCGCGTGATTTGCGTGAAATCGGCTTGACCAAGGTTAAGAAAAATGATATGGTGTATTATGTACTAGCAAATGAGACAGATAAGATTGATTTAGTTGAGTTTTTGTCTCATCATTTAGAAGGAGTTGCAAGAGCAGAGTTTACCTTGGTACTGCATACCAAACTTGGGGAAGCTGCAGTCTTAGCAAACATTGTAGATGCAAACAAGGATGAATGGATTTTAGGAACGGTTGCTGGTGCTAATACCTTATTGGTTATTTGTCGAGACCAGCACGTTGCCAAGCTGATGGAAGATCGTTTGCTAGATTTGATGAAAGATAAATAAGGTCTTGGGAGTTGCTCTCAAGACTTATTTTTAGCAAGGAGAGACGGAAAATGGCAACAGAAAAGCTATCACCCGGCATGCAACAGTATGTGGATATTAAGAAACAATACCCAGATGCTTTTTTGCTTTTTCGAATGGGTGATTTTTACGAGTTGTTCTATGAAGATGCAATTAATGCAGCGCAAATTTTAGAAATTTCCTTAACGAGTCGGAATAAAAATGCAGAAAATCCGATACCCATGGCGGGTGTCCCCTATCATTCTGCCCAACAGTATATCGATGTTCTGATTGAGCAGGGCTATAAAGTTGCCATTGCAGAACAGATGGAAGATCCCAAACAAGCGGTCGGTGTTGTCAAGCGAGAGGTGGTCCAGGTCATCACACCTGGAACGGTTGTCGATAGCAGTAAGCCGGATAGTCAGAATAATTTCTTGGTTGCCTTAGATCGTGATGGCAATCAGTTTGGTCTAGCTTATATGGATCTAGTGACGGGTGACTTTTATGTGACGGGGCTATTGGATTTCGCGTTGGTTTGTGGGGAAATCCGTAACCTCAAGGCTCGAGAAGTGGTGCTGGGTTATGACTTGTCTGAGGAAGAAGAACAAATCCTCAGACGTCAGATGAATCTGGTACTTTCTTATGAAAAAGAAGGCTTTGAGGACCTTCATTTACTGGATTCACGACTGGCAGCTGTGGAGCAAGCAGCAGCTAGTAAGCTCCTCCAGTATGTTCACCGGACCCAGATGAGGGAGTTGAACCACCTCAAACCTGTTATCCGCTATGAAATCAAAGATTTCTTGCAGATGGATTATGCGACCAAGGCTAGTCTGGATTTGGTTGAGAATGCCCGTTCAGGTAAGAAGCAAGGCAGTCTTTTCTGGCTTTTAGATGAAACCAAAACGGCTATGGGTATGCGGCTCTTGCGTTCTTGGATTCATCGTCCTTTGATTGATAAGGAGCGAATCGTCCAACGTCAAGACGTGTTGCAGGTCTTTCTTGACCACTTCTTTGAGCGCAGCGATTTAACGGATAGCCTCAAGGGTGTCTATGATATCGAACGCTTGGCTAGTCGGGTTTCTTTTGGTAAGACCAATCCCAAGGATCTCTTGCAGTTAGCGACCACCTTATCCAGTGTACCACGGATTCGTGCGATTTTAGAAGGCATGGAGCAGCCTGCTCTAGCCCATCTTATCGCACAGTTAGATGCCATCCCTGAGTTGGAGAGCTTGATTAGCGCAGCGATTGCTCCTGAAGCTCCTCACGTGATTACGGAAGGTGGCATTATCTGTACGGGATTTGATGAGACCTTGGATAAATACCGTCGTGTCCTCAGAGAAGGAACTAGCTGGATTGCTGAGATTGAGGCTAAGGAGCGAGAAAACTCTGGCATCAGTACGCTTAAGATTGACTACAATAAAAAAGATGGCTACTATTTCCATGTGACCAATTCGCAACTGGGAAATGTGCCAGCCCACTTTTTCCGCAAGGCGACACTGAAAAACTCGGAACGCTTTGGTACCGAAGAATTAGCCCGTATCGAGGGGGATATGCTGGAGGCGCGTGAGAAGTCAGCCAACCTAGAATATGAAATCTTTATGCGCATCCGTGAGGAAGTCAGCAAGTACATCCAGCGTTTGCAGGCTTTAGCCCAAGGAATTGCTACAGTTGATGTCTTGCAAAGTCTGGCGGTTGTGGCTGAAACCCAGCATTTGATTCGACCTGAGTTTGGAGACGATTCACAAATTGATATCCAGAAAGGGCGCCATGCAGTCGTCGAAAAGGTCATGGGAGCTCAGACCTATATTCCTAATACGATTCAGATGGCAGAAGATACCAGCATTCAATTGATTACAGGGCCCAACATGAGTGGGAAGTCTACCTATATGCGGCAGCTAGCCATAACTGCGGTTATGGCTCAGCTGGGTTCTTATGTGCCGGCAGAAAGCGCCCATTTGCCGATTTTTGATGCTATCTTTACCCGTATCGGAGCAGCCGATGACTTGGTTTCAGGTCAATCAACCTTCATGGTAGAAATGATGGAGGCTAACAATGCCATTTCGCATGCGACCAAGAATTCCTTGATTCTCTTTGATGAATTGGGACGTGGAACTGCAACTTATGATGGGATGGCTCTTGCCCAATCCATCATCGAATACATCCATGAGTATATCGGAGCCAAAACCCTCTTTGCGACTCACTATCATGAGTTGACCAGTCTGGGGTCTAGCCTGGAACACTTGGTCAATGTTCACGTGGCAACCTTAGAACAGGATGGACAAGTCACCTTCCTTCACAAGATTGAACCAGGTCCAGCTGACAAATCCTACGGTATCCATGTTGCTAAGATTGCTGGTTTACCAGCAGAACTTTTAGCAAGGGCGGATAAGATATTAACTCAACTGGAGAGTCAAGGGACGGAAAGTCCTGCTCCCATGAGACAAACGAGTGCTGTCACAGAGCAGATGTCACTCTTTGATGCGCCTGAAGAGCATCCTATTCTAGCGGAATTAGCTAAACTGGATATTTACAACATGACACCTATGCAGGCTATGAATGTCTTAGTCGAGCTCAAACAAAAGTTATAAAAAGAGTCCCACTCATGCATTTGTGAGTGGGCTTTTTCTCTATTACTTTTTATGAGCCAAGAGTTGATTGATGTGGTCTACTTTTTTTGCTTCTCTTTTATAGAGAATAATCCAGATGATGAGGTAGACGATCGCAAACTCTGGAATGAGCTGGAGATAGAAGGTCCAGTGGAAGGGGAACCAACCAGCCAGAGTTGCCAGTGGGACAAAGCCAGCCAGCATGAGGAAGAAATGGGAAAGTGTGGCACGGAGCAGGCTCCAGTCACGGTTGAATAAGCGGCTGCCAAAGCTAAAGAGAACGCCGATAGCTGACCAGATAATCGTGCAGTAGAGCAAGACCAGGGCACCATGAACCTGATGTTGAACCATCACTTGGCCGATAAGAGACTCGGGACTCAGTGGGGCATAGGTATTTGGTGCATAAATGAGTGAAAAAAGGATAGAGAGGATGAGGCCGATAAGTACACCAGCGGCTGCATCGTGAAAGATTTGTTTTTTCATAGTTCTAATTTCTCCTTGATGGTTTTTAGGTAACGGCGTGAAGAGTAGGTGAAGCTTTCGTTTTTTAAGAAAATTTCAACCAGACCGTTGGGCGTGAGCTTGAGATGAGAGATCGAGTCGATATTAACGATTTCTGATTGGGAAATTTGGATAAAAGTTGTCGGCAGAATTTCAAGAACCTGATAGAGCCGCAAATCAATGCTGTAGGTCTGAGATGCAGTTTCAGCTAGAACCTTTCGATTCTCGATATAGAAGCGCTGAATCTTGCCAATTTCAACTAGATAGACCTGATCTTCAATCTTTCCTTTGATTGTTTCTTTTTGGTCAAGATTTTCAGCAAATTCGATGACTTTTTGGACTTTTTTGGTTTCTTGAGGTGCTTGGACAATCAGTTTTTCCTCCTCGTAAAACTCGCTAATCTGTAGTTCTACTTTCATAAATTTTTCTCCTTACATTTCATACAAAATTGTGATCACTTCCTGTACACCTTTATTAAACACTATTTTATGACCTCTGGCAAGAGCTTTTGCCTATGTGGAGGGATTTGGAGTCTATGTGGTATTTGCTTTTTCTGGTAACATCTGAAATATGGTATAATAGCACTAATCAATTTCTAGGAAAATAGATACAGAAAGGGGCTGAAAAATGTCTCATATTATTGAATTGCCAGAGGTGCTGGCAAACCAGATCGCGGCAGGGGAGGTTATCGAACGTCCTGCTAGTGTGGTCAAAGAATTGGTAGAAAATGCCATTGACGCTGGTTCTAGCCAGATTATCATCGAGATTGAGGAAGCCGGTCTCAAGAAAATTCAAATCACAGATAATGGTCATGGAATTGCCCACGATGAGGTGGAATTGGCCTTGCGTCGACATGCGACCAGTAAGATAAAAAATCAAGCAGACCTCTTTCGGATTCGGACGCTCGGATTTCGAGGTGAAGCCCTGCCTTCTATTGCTTCTGTTAGTGTGCTGACTCTGTTGACGGCGGTGGATGGTGCGAGTCATGGGACCAAGCTCGTTGCGCGTGGAGGTGAAGTTGAGGAAGTCATCCCAGCGACTAGTCCTGTAGGAACCAAGGTTTGTGTGGAGGACCTCTTTTTCAACACACCTGCCCGTCTCAAGTATATGAAGAGCCAGCAGGCAGAGTTATCCCATATCATTGATATTGTCAACCGTCTGGGCTTGGCTCATCCCGAGATTTCTTTTAGTTTAATCAGTGATGGAAAGGAAATGACGCGGACAGCAGGGACTGGTCAACTGCGTCAAGCCATCGCAGGGGTTTACGGTTTGGCGAGTGCCAAGAAGATGATTGAAATTGAGAACTCTGACTTAGATTTCGAAATTACAGGTTTTGTGTCTCTGCCTGAGTTAACCCGAGCAAATCGCAACTATATCAGCCTCTTCATCAATGGCCGTTATATCAAGAACTTCTTGCTCAATCGCGCTATTCTTGACGGTTATGGAAGCAAGCTTATGGTAGGTCGCTTTCCACTGGCTGTCATTCACATCCATATCGACCCCTATCTAGCTGATGTCAATGTGCATCCAACCAAGCAAGAAGTGCGAATTTCTAAGGAAAGAGAACTGATGGCGCTGGTTTCAGAAGCTATTTCAAATAGTCTCAAGGAACAAGCCTTGATTCCTGATGCTTTAGAAAATCTTGCCAAGTCGACCGTGCGCAATCGTCAAAAGATAGAGCAGACCATTCTCCCACTCAAAGAAAATACGCTTTACTATGAAAAAACAGAACTCTCAAAACCTAGTCAAGCTGAGGTGGCTGATTATCAGGTTGAATTAACTGAGGAAGGTGGGGGCCTAACCCTGTTTGCCAAGGAAACCTTGGACCAGCTAACCAAGCCCGCAAAACTCCATTTTGCAGAGAGAAAGCCTGCTAACTACGACCAACTAGATCATCCAGAGTTAGACCTAGCTAGTCTGGATAAGGCTTATGATAAGCTGGAGCGAGAAGAATCATCTAGCTTCCCAGAGTTGGAATTTTTCGGGCAAATGCATGGGACTTATCTCTTTGCCCAAGGGCGAGATGGACTCTACATCATAGATCAGCACGCGGCTCAGGAACGAGTTAAGTACGAGGAATACCGTGAAAGCATCGGCAATGTTGACCAGAGTCAGCAACAACTCCTAGTGCCCTACATCTTTGAATTTCCTGCAGATGATGCTCTTCGTCTCAAGGAAAGAATGGCACTTTTGGAGGAAGTGGGCGTATTTCTAGCAGAGTACGGAGAAAATCAATTTATCCTACGTGAACATCCTATTTGGATGGCAGAGGAGGAAATCGAGTCTGGCATTTATGAAATGTGCGACATGCTGCTCTTGACCAAGGAAGTTTCGATTAAGAAATACCGAGCAGAGCTGGCTATCATGATGTCCTGCAAACGGTCTATCAAGGCCAATCATCGCATCGATGACCATTCAGCCAGACAACTCCTTTATCAGCTCTCTCAATGTGACAATCCCTATAACTGTCCCCACGGACGTCCGGTTTTGGTGCATTTTACCAAGTCAGATATGGAAAAAATGTTTCGACGTATTCAGGAAAATCACACCAGTCTTCGTGAGTTGGGGAAATATTAAGAACATAAAAAGCCTTTGTTTTTCCAAACAAGGCTTTTTAGTTTTTCTAAGGTGGGAACTTTGATTGGATATGGGCAACTTGACACGAGGTTTACACTTGCTTGACAAGACCAGTCCTATAAAAAGTGTTGTGAAAACTGAACTAGGTGATTCAAGATTTCGCAGAATCGTCTTGGTTTGAAGGATTCTCAAGACCAATCACTTTATCAAGATAACGTTGTTTGGTTTTGAGAGCCTTGTTGATAGCGACTGCAGACGCAATCAAGAGAACGAAAGTCAGCCAAATCCAGGCGGTGAATTCGGCTGGGAAACTAGAACCGGCTAAAAAGAGATAGATAGCCAGAGCCAAGACGAAAATATAAATCACTTGCCAGAGACCATAGGATTTAACCTCTTTATAGTATTTGTCCTTGTCTTCTTCCACGATAACTTCTGTGGAACCGTTTTCAGAGTTTTCATCCAGAAGTAGATAGTCAGTTGTCACTTGAAAAATCTTACTTAATTCAATGATTTTTTCGATTTCTGGAAGGACTTGACCAGATTCCCATTTTGAGATGCTTTGCCGAGAAACATTGATTTGTTCTGCTAGCTTTTCCTGGGACCAACCTTTTTTCTTTCTGAGTTCAAATAGTTTTTCTGCGAGTTTCATCATTCTATCCTCCTTTTTCTACTTCTATCCTAACAATTTTTACTTATAATGAGAATACAATCTCCTGTACTATTTGTCAACCAGAGGTTGCACCTTTTGTTGCCATCTGTCTTGGGGAAATATGGTATACTAGATAGGCAAAATAATGGAGAAAAAACTATGTACGAATATTTAAAAGGAATCATTACCAAAATCACTGCTAAATACATCGTCCTTGAGGCAAATGGTATCGGTTATATCTTGCATGTAGCCAATCCCTATGCTTACTCAGGTCAGGTTAATCAAGAAACTCAGATTTATGTGCACCAAGTTGTCCGCGAGGATGCCCATCTGCTTTACGGCTTTCGCTCAGAAGATGAGAAAAAACTCTTCCTCAGTCTGATTTCGGTCTCTGGGATTGGTCCTGTGTCAGCTCTTGCTATTATCGCTGCCGATGACAATGCTGGCTTGGTTCAGGCGATCGAAACTAAGAACATCACCTACTTGACTAAGTTCCCTAAAATTGGTAAGAAAACTGCCCAGCAGATGGTGCTGGACTTGGAAGGAAAGGTAGTTGTGGCTAGTGATGACCTTCCTGCCAAGGTGGTAATGCAAACCAGCGTTGAAAACCAAGAACTGGAAGAAGCTATGGAAGCCATGTTGACACTGGGCTACAAGGCAACCGAGCTTAAGAAAATCAAGAAATTCTTTGAAGGAACAACAGATACAGCTGAGAACTATATCAAGTCGGCCCTTAAGATGTTGGTGAAATAGGAGATTTTTATGACAAAACGCTGTGGTTGGGTTAAAATGAACAAACCATTATATGTGGCCTATCATGATGAAGAGTGGGGCCAACCCCTTCATGATGACCGTGCTCTTTTTGAGTTGCTTTGTTTGGAAACTTACCAGTCGGGTCTATCTTGGGAAACGGTACTAAACAAACGCCAAGGATTCCGAGAAGCATTTCATGGCTATCAAATTCAAGCGGTCGCGGAAATGACAGATGGGGAGTTGGAAGCCTTGTTAGAGAATCCAGCCATCATCCGAAATCGTTCCAAGCTCTTTGCGACACGTGCCAACGCCCAAGCATTTTTGCAAGTCCAGAAAACCTACGGCTCTTTTGACGCTTATCTCTGGTCCTTTGTTGAGGGAAAAACGATCGTGAATGATGTTCCTGACTATCACCTAGCACCTGCTAAAACAGCCTTGTCTGAAAAGTTGTCTCAAGATCTCAAAAAACAAGGCTTCAAGTTTACAGGTCCAGTCGCAGTTTTGTCTTTTCTACAGGCGGCAGGCCTGGTTGATGACCACGAGAATGATTGCGAGTGGAAAAACGGAAATTAGTGAGTCCAAGCGTCTAACTATCTGAGAAAATAGAAAAAGCTGAGAAAATTATCTCAGCTTTTTGATTATATGCTAGTAACTTTTATAGTGCAGTAAGAAATGTCAGTCCACCTAAGACAACGCCAGCTGAGTTTGGAATAATTAGTATCCAATCCTTCTTAGGCTCTTTTGTCCATCCGTAAATAACCCAAATTAAACAAGATACTGCTGCGGATAAAGGCTGGAATGGTTGAGCTTTGTTGCCTTGTAAATTGGCAAAAATTTGTGGGATGTAGGCGATAAATACAACAATCCCGATAAAGGCTCCAATTGAACCGACAATTTGATTTATTTTTTGTTTAGTCATATACACCTCCTTTAAAAAGATATCATAGAAATAAGCAAAATGCAATAAATTCAGACACAAATTGTAACGAAAATCAATACCAAAGCACAAAAATGGAGAAATTGTTTATTTTTTGTTATAGTCAAAGCGAATGACTTGCTTCTGTGTATCCACATAAGCGTGAACGCCAAAGGGCACAATGGCTCTTGGAGTTGCGTGACCGACATTCAGATTATAGACAATCGGGATATTGTTATCAATGATATCCAATAGTGCTTCCTTATAGTCGTCATAGAAGGTTTCATCCATTGGCTTTCCGACCAAGAGTCCACTGATAACCCCAAATATCCCCGTGTCCTTTAAAGTCCGCAACATTTTTTTGAAATCATCAGGTTCAGGCTTTTCTTCGCTTGTTTCTAGCAAGAGAATCTTTCCTTCCCAGTCACATAAGTCAGGGAAGAGTCGGTACTCTTGGCAGAGGTCCGTGCTGTCTGCGTATCGAGAATTGTCAAAGATATCATAGAGGGACTCGAGGCAACCACCGAGAATTTCTCCCTCAAACTGAGCATTTCCTTGCAACAAATCAAAGCCTGTATTTACATGACTGATACGAGCTGTTCCCAGAGCCTTGGGACTAAAATCAGTCCGTTCCTCATACCAAAGGTCGCTAGGGCGGATTTCTGAGATTCTTCCTGTCTTGATCAATTCTTTAAAGTAGTGAAAGCTATAGGGTAACATCTCATTGTCTAATTCACAAATGTCTGCTAGAAAGGATTGCCCATAAAAAGTCTTGATCCCTAGTTTGTGCAACATAAGGTGGTTCATGGTTGTATCCGAGAAGCCAAGAAAAATCTTTTGTTGGATAACCTTTTGGAGCTGGTCGTTTTCAAAAAGGTAGGGTAGCAAGCGATAGGTATCATCCCCACCGATGGCGCATAGGATCATGTCGATGCTATCATCAGAAAAGGCCTGCATCAAATCCTCTGCACGTGCCTCCGGATGGTCCTTGATAAAGTCTAACCCTTTTAGCGAATGGGGCAGAAAGACAGGATTGAGTCCCAAATCCTTGAGACGTTGAATACCCAAATCGACTTCGTGTTTGACAAAATCCTCTCCGATAACACCACTAGACAAACTAACAATACCAATAGTAGAAATCATATCTCATCCTCCTAGAAATAGATTGATACTCTTCGAAAATTAAATTCAAACCACGTCAGCTTTGCCTTGCCGTATATATGTTACTGACCTCGTCAGTTCTATCTACAACCTCAAAGCAGTGCTTTGAGCAACCTGCGGCTAGCTTCCTAGTTTGCTCTTTGATTTTCATTGAGTATGAGCCTATTCTATCACAAAAGATGAGAGAAAACTACAAGAATGAGACTCAGAAGTGCTATTGAATCTCAAGAAAGCAAGTGAAAAAGCAACCGCCTATGCAGTTGCTTTTCGTTTTTCTAATCTCGCTGGATATGAGTTACTTGGTCAACTCTTGATTATAGGAGAGGGCTAAATCAATCCAGTAAGGCAGTTCTTTTTGACCTTCGATATCTAGGTCTATATAGCCATGATAAGGTCGCCCTCTCATCAATGTAGTATGAGCTCCTGTTCGGGGTAGAACTTGCTTTTCCATTTCTTTGCCAATTCTCACCATAACCAGCTCGTCCTTTCTGGAACTGACTGTAAGGACCATTTTCCCACGAATCATAAAGGCAAGGCCACCAAACAGTTTCTTTTCTTCTAGCTCTTCTTCGAAAATTTGGGGAGGAAGTTTAAGTGCTAGAATTTTTCGAATCTGCTGAGCTAAGGATTGACTATATGCCATAGCTTTTCACTTTTCTTAATAACGTGATGGGCCCGCGCTTGCACTTCGGATATTGAAACGTTTCTTGAGATAGAAGCGAAGAGCGAGAAGGGTAGCTCCCAGGATAGCCAAAGGCAATGGAGCAAGGACTGGATTGAGGTTTGCTGGTAGGAAGCTTGTTGCAAAGAAGACAACCAACCAGAGAACCATAGAGGCCAGGATGACGAGGATTGATTTCCAGAATGGAGGACGCTGGCTACGGTCTGTGTCTGGTCCATAATACTGGTAGACAAAGTAGTACATCAGGTAGAAGGCAAGTCCTCCTACAAGTCCAACCAATAAGAGGGTAATCACCCCATAGCCAATAGCCTGATCTGTAGAGAAGAAGGTAGTCAGGGCGCTAATCAATGCAAAGAGGCTGGTGATGAAAAGGGCTGAGTCCATAATCATGAGTTTTGGATCGTCATTTTCTTTTGGATGCTCTTTTTCATATTGCTCCTTGGCAGTGAAGCTGTGAGCCCAGTGGGTTGGAGCTCCATAGAGGGAACGAGCGGTCGTTCCTTTGGCTTGTTCTTCAAGGATTTTAGGAATGACTTCCTCAAAGACAGCCTTGATTTCAGCGTCTGTTTTACCATCTTTGATGAATTGTTGGGTAGCGATGTGGATAAACTCTTGGTTTTTCTTGGTTAGTTTTTGTAAATCAATCTGAGACATAGGGATTCCTCTTAGAACCATTTTTTATGGATGAGATAGAGAGTGAGCGAAACACTCATAGCAAAGGCGATAAAGACGATTAACCAGAAGGCGTGAGGCTCACCGTTCAAAGGGATTTCATTATCCTTGAAGTTCATCCCATAGGCTGAGAAGATCATGGTTGGGATAGACATGACAATGGTTACGAGAGCCAGAGTTTTCATGATGTTGTTCTGGTTATTGGAAATGATGGAGGCAAAGGTCTCTGTCATAGAGTGAAGGACATTCCCATAGATATCTGCCATCTCGATGGCCTGTTGGGTTTCAATCAGGGTGTCTTCGAGTAGGTCTTCGTCTTCTAGGTATTTCTTGATATTGCTAGTTGCGCTAGTCAATTTCTTGATCACGCGCTCATTTGTCTTAAGTGAGGCCTTGAAATAGACGATGGTCTTTTCCAATTCCATGAGCTCGATCAGCTCTTCGTTTCGAGTGGACTTGTGAAGTTGACTTTCAATTTGTTCACTCTTACGGTCAATCGAACGAAGGGCAGTCAGGTAAAGCTCAGCATTGCGATAAAGGAGTTGAAAGATAAAGCGTGACCGCATGAAAGTGTAGAAGTTACGCAGTTTGCGGTTGATGAAGACATCGAGAACTGGGAGGGATTCCAAGCAGGTAGTGATAATGGTTTCCTCGGTGATGATAATCCCCAGCGGAATCGTTACGTAGTAGGTGCGGTTGTTTCTCTCCTCTGTGATGGGGACGTCCACGATGATCAAAGTATACTCGTCTTCGATGGTAATACGGGACATTTCTTCCGCATCGAGCGGTGCTCGAAGGTCGGCAATGTCAATGTCGAAGGCGTTAGCGATTTCCAACGATTCATTTTGTGTAGGATTGACGAGGTTGATCCAAGTACCCGGTTCAAGCGTGTCGATCTCTTTAAATTCAGTTGTTGTTGAGAGAAAAACTTGTTTCATATCCCCTATCCTTTCCTACTATTCAGTGATTCATTTTTTGCACCGTACTATTATACTATAAAAACAGCTTTTTGGGTAATAGAATTTCACATTTTTTGGTATAATGGAAAGCAATAATGGACTAGAAAGAACAAAGATGCAAGATAAAATTGTGATTCATGGGGCACGTGCCCATAACTTAAAAAATATTGATGTGGAGATTCCGCGAGACAAGCTGGTTGTTGTGACTGGTTTGTCAGGGTCTGGGAAATCCAGTCTGGCCTTTGATACCCTCTATGCGGAGGGCCAACGTCGCTATGTAGAGAGTTTGTCAGCCTATGCTCGCCAGTTTTTGGGCAATATGGAAAAACCAGATGTGGATGCCATTGATGGCCTCAGCCCAGCTATTTCCATCGACCAGAAAACCACCAGCAAAAACCCTCGTTCGACCGTTGGAACCACGACTGAAATCAATGATTATCTGCGTCTCCTCTACGCACGTGTGGGGACGCCTTACTGTATCAACGGGCATGGGGCTATCAAGGCTTCTTCTGTAGAGCAAATCGTGGATAAGGTCTTGGAATTGCCAGAACGTCAGCGCCTGCAAATATTAGCTCCTGTCATTCGTAAGAAAAAAGGGCAACATAAGAGTGTCATTGAAAAGGTTCGGAAAGACGGCTATGTTCGTGTTCGTGTGGATGGGGAAGTTTATGATGTGACCGAAGTACCAGAGTTGTCCAAGAGCAAGCAACACAATATTGATGTTGTGGTTGACCGTATTGTCATCAAGGAGGGCATTCGTAGCCGTCTCTTTGATTCCATTGAAGCTGCCCTTCGTATCGCAGAAGGCTATGTGATTATCGACACTATGGACGATTCGGAGTTGTTGTTCTCTGAGCACTATGCCTGTCCAGTTTGTGGTTTTACCGTACCAGAGTTAGAGCCTCGTCTCTTCTCCTTCAATGCTCCTTTTGGTTCTTGCAGTGAGTGTGACGGTTTGGGCATCAAGCTGGAGGTGGATATCGACCTAGTAGTGCCAGATGCTAGCAAAACGCTACGTGAGGGGGCTTTGGCGCCTTGGAATCCTATCTCATCTAACTACTATCCAAATATGCTAGAGCAGGCCATGACAGCCTTTGGAGTGGATATGGATAAGCCCTTTGAGGACTTGTCAGAAGAAGATAAGAACTTGATTCTCTACGGCTCGGATGGCAAAGAATTTCATTTCCACTATGAAAATGAATTTGGTGGTGTGCGCGATATCGACATTCCTTTTGAGGGAGTTGTCAATAATATCAAACGTCGTTACCATGAGACTAACAGTGATTACACGCGCACCCAGATGCGTCTCTACATGAATGAGCTGACCTGCGGGACTTGTCACGGCTACCGTCTCAATGACCAGGCCTTGTCTGTCCGTGTGGGTGGTGAGCAAGGGCCACATATCGGTGAAATCTCAGACCTGTCTATCGCAGACCACTTGGCTTTGGTGAGCCAGTTGACTCTGTCTGAAAATGAAGCCATTATCGCCCGTCCCATTCTCAAGGAAATCAAGGATCGCTTGACCTTCCTCAATAACGTAGGTCTTAACTATTTGACGCTGTCGCGTTCGGCAGGAACCCTTTCAGGTGGGGAGAGTCAGCGTATTCGCTTGGCAACCCAGATTGGGTCCAACCTATCAGGTGTCCTTTATATCCTGGATGAGCCGTCGATTGGTCTTCACCAGAGGGATAATGACCGCCTGATTGCCAGTCTGAAAAAGATGCGTGACTTGGGCAATACTCTCATCGTGGTAGAACACGACGAAGATACCATGCGCGAGGCGGATTATCTGATTGACGTTGGTCCGGGTGCTGGTGTTTTTGGTGGAGAGATTGTCGCTGCAGGAACGCCCAAGCAGGTGGCTCGCAACAGCAAGTCTATCACAGGTCAATATTTGTCAGGGAAACGTGCCATTCCAGTGCCAGCAGAGCGTCGTTCCGGAAATGGTCGTTTTATCGAAGTGACGGGTGCGCGTGAGAACAACTTGCAAAATATCACTGCTCGCTTTCCGCTAGGAAAATTCATCGCAGTGACAGGGGTATCGGGTTCAGGGAAATCGACCTTAATCAACAGTATCCTCAAAAAAGCCATTGCCCAGAAGCTCAACCGTAATTCAGACAAGCCTGGTAAGTTTAAGACGATTACAGGGATTGAGCATGTAGACCGCTTGATTGACATTGACCAGAGCCCTATCGGACGAACGCCGAGGTCTAACCCTGCTACCTATACGGGAGTTTTTGACGATATACGTGACCTCTTTGCCCAGACAAATGAAGCTAAGATACGAGGCTATAAGAAGGGCCGTTTCAGTTTTAACGTCAAGGGAGGTCGTTGTGAAGCCTGCTCGGGTGACGGGATTATCAAGATTGAGATGCACTTCTTGCCAGATGTTTATGTGGCTTGTGAAGTCTGCCATGGGACTCGCTACAACAGTGAAACCCTAGAAGTTCACTACAAAGAAAAAAATATCTCGCAGGTCTTGGACATGACCGTCAACGATGCGGTGGAATTCTTCCAACACATTCCCAAAATTCAACGCAAACTTCAGACCATCAAGGATGTGGGGCTGGGCTATGTAACGCTAGGTCAACCGGCTACCACCCTTTCTGGAGGAGAAGCTCAGCGTATGAAGTTGGCTAGCGAACTCCATAAACGCTCGACAGGAAAATCTTTCTACATTCTGGATGAGCCGACGACAGGGCTTCATACTGAGGATATCGCTCGCTTGCTTAAAGTCTTGGCTCGCTTTGTTGACGATGGCAATACCGTCCTCGTTATCGAGCACAATCTGGATGTCATCAAGACGGCAGACCATATTATTGATTTGGGACCTGAGGGCGGTGTCGGTGGTGGAACCATCATCGCAACAGGAACACCAGAGGAAGTAGCGGCCAATGAAGCCAGCTACACAGGACACTATTTGAAAGGAAAGTTAGATCATGAATAAACGCGTGCAAGCATTTCTAGCTAAAATGCAAGAAAAAGAACTAGATGGAATCATTATCAACAACCTTAAAAATGTCTACTATTTGACAGGATTTTGGGGCTCAAATGGAACAGTCTTCATCAGCCGTGACCGTCAGGTCTTGGTGACAGACTCTCGCTATATCATTGCAGCTAAGCAAGAAGTAACAGGTTTTGAGATTGTGGCTGACCGCGATGAGTTGGCTGTTATTGCAGGCATTGTTAAGGATATGGGCTTGTCTCGTATCGGTTTTGAGGACGAGATTTCGGTCTCTTATTACCACCGTATGCAGGCAGCTTTTACAGGTTTGGACTTGCTTCCACAGACTCAGTTTGTTGAAGCACTTCGTATGATTAAAGATGAGAAAGAGATTGCGACTATTCGTAAGGCATGTTCTATCTCAGACCAAGCTTTCCGTGATGCGCTTGACTTTATCAAACCTGGAAAAACTGAGATTGAAATTGCCAATTTCCTTGACTTCCGCATGCGGGAGCTAGGAGCATTTGGCTTATCCTTTGATACAATCCTAGCAAGCGGTATCAACTCTTCCAAACCCCATGCTCATCCAATGCACAAACCGGTTGAAGCGGGAGAAGCCATCACCATGGACTTTGGCTGTCTCTACGATAACTATGTCAGCGATATGACACGTACCATCTATCTGGGCCATGTCAGTGACGAGCAAGCAGAAATCTACAACACAGTTTTGAAAGCCAACCAAGCTCTGATTGACCAAGCTAAGGCAGGTCTAGGTTTCCGTGACTTTGACAAAATCCCTCGTGATATTATCATCGAGGCAGGCTATGGTGACTACTTTACTCACGGTATTGGACACGGTATCGGACTGGATATTCACGAAGAACCTTACTTTAGCCAAACTTCCAAAGAAGTCATTAAATCTGGTATGGTCTTGACTGATGAACCGGGTATCTATATTGAAGGTAAATACGGGGTTCGTATTGAAGATGATATCTTAATTACAGATAACGGTTGCGAATTGTTGACTCTAGCACCGAAGGAATTAATTGTTATTTAAGAAAATTATGATAAATCGTTGACTTTTATATTTTAAAGGTTTATACTGATAAACGAAAACGGTAGGTGAGGCTACCATAGGGATACGGATGACTACCGCAAAGCAGTGGAGACACTACTCGTTGGTCAACAGTCCTGGTCGCGAAGGCCAAGACTAAGCTCATTTCATTGCCCTATGGAGTTAAAGCTTGAACGAAAAAACAGATAATTAGTTTTTTAATCCTGCCATTTTATGGCAGGATTTTCTACTGTTTTAGAACAGGGAAAGGAGACAGACGATGCAAATTGACGACCACCCAGAACCGCACATACACAGCCAATCGCTGATTTGTGTCGTTCTGCCCTTATAAAGTGATTGGTCTCTGTGTATGAAACACATCATTCATACAGATAGGAGAAACCAATGAAAACTACAAAAGAAAGATTAGCAACAGCTATTCATACACCTTTAAACGAAACTCTATCTTTTTACAAGACAAGTCTAACAGGCTTAACTGAGGAACAGATAGAAAAGAATCGTGATTTATATGGTGAAAACACCATCACCAAGGGTCAAGAAGACAGTATCCTCAAAAAGATTTACGAATCTATTATCAATCCATTTACAATCATCCTCCTGGTCATCGCTATGATCTCCATGGTGACCAATGTCTGGTTGGCGAAGCCTGGACAAGAAGATCCGACGACCTCTATCATCATCGTTGTCCTAGTCCTCATTTCTGGTGGCATTCGATTTGTCCAAGAACTGCGAAGCGACAAAGCTGCGACCAATCTTTCAAAAATGATTGTGAATACAGCTACGGTTATTCGCGAAGGCCAGAGTTTAGAGATCGCAATTGAAGATTTGGTCGTTGGAGATATAGTCAAGTTAAGTGCTGGGGATATGATTCCAGCAGACCTCCTTTTGATTGAATCACGTGATTTCTTTGTCCAACAGTCTGGCTTGACGGGTGAAAGTGATTCGGTTGAGAAACTAGCCTTGTCAAAAATGAGTCAGTCAAATTTTGATAGTCTGCTAGAAGCAGAAGCGCTCGCCTTCATGGGAACCAACGTGATATCAGGAAGCGCCAAGGCTTTGATTCTAGCGGTCGGTGATGACACCATGATGGGAGAGATCGAGCAGACTCTCAATACTTATGACGAGCCCACCTCTTTCGAACGGGATATGAACAGTATCTCCTGGCTTTTAATCCGTTTGATGTTGGTCATGGTTCCCATCGTATTTCTTTCCAATGGTTTGACGGATGGAGATTGGTTAGAGGCTGGCGTATTTGCTTTGAGCGTGGGTGTCGGGCTTACACCTGAGATGCTTCCCATGATCATCACGGCCAGTCTAGCAAAAGGCTCCATTATCATGGCCAAGGAAAAAGTCGTTATCAAAAAACTCAATGCCATACAAGATCTAGGTGCTATTGATATCCTGTGTACGGATAAAACTGGAACCCTTACCCAAGACGAAATTGTCCTTGAATATCCTTTGGATATACATGGGGATTTGGATTTATCTGTGTTGAGACGAGCCTATCTCAATTCCTATTTTCAAACCGGTTTGAAAAACTTGATGGACCGTGCCATTATCAGTAGAACTGAAAAAGAAGCTAAAGAACACGCTATTCTACAAAATTTGGATACTAGCTTTCAAAAAATAGATGAATTGCCCTTTGATTTTGAACGTAGACGGATGAGTGTCATCGTCAAGGATGAAAACGAAGTTGTTAGTTTGGTAACCAAGGGTGCCCTAGAGGAAATGCTTGCGATTTCAACCCATGTGGAATATCAAGGTCAGATTAGCCCTCTGACGGATGATCTCCGAGTGGAAATCTTAAAAGAAGTAGATCAACTTAATCAACAGGGATTGCGAGTCTTGGGAGTCGCCTATAAAACAGGTTTAAAGGAAGGTTTTGCTTACTCTGTTGAAGATGAAAAGGAGATGATTCTAACAGGATATCTTGCCTTTTTAGATCCACCAAAACCATCTGCAGCCCCTGCTATCCAAGCTTTATTAGAGTATGGTGTTCAAACCAAGATCTTGACTGGGGATAATGAGAAGGTAACCCAAGCAGTGTGCGAAAAAGTTGGTTTGGACGTTGATCAAATCTTGTTGGGCTCTGATATTGATGCCATGACGGACGAAGAGTTGGCCCAAGCGGTCGAGAAGGTGACTGTATTTGCCAAACTCTCTCCGGATCAAAAAGCACGAATCATTTTACAAATCAAATCTAATGGGCACTGTGTCGGCTATATGGGAGATGGGATCAATGATGCCCCTTCTATGAAAGTAGCAGATGTGGGGATTTCTGTTGATACAGCAGTAGATATTGCCAAAGAGACAGCTGATGTCATTTTGCTAGATAAGGATTTGATGGTGCTTGAAAAAGGTCTGGTTGAAGGACGAAAAGTCTATGCCAATATGACCAAATATATCAAGATGACGGTCAGCTCTAATTTCGGGAATATTCTGTCACTCTTAGTGTCTGGTATCTTTTTACCTTTCCTGCCAATGGCTCCGATTCACTTGATTGTCTTAAACCTAGTCTACGATCTTTCTTGCATTGCTTTGCCATTTGATAATGTGGATGAAGACTTTTTGAAGCATCCTCATAAGTGGGAAGCCAAGTCTATTACTCGCTTTATGATTTGGATGGGTCCGATTTCTTCTGCCTTTGATATTTTGACCTTTATCTTGCTCTATTTTGTCATTGTTCCAATGGCGACAGGCCAAGCTTATGCTCACGGAGCAGAGTCTGCAACGGGCTTTATCATCTTGTTCCAGACAGGTTGGTTCATTGAATCCATGTGGTCCCAAACCATGGTTATCCATATGCTTCGTTCAGCAAAACTTCCTTTCTTACAAAGTCGTCCATCATGGTTTGTTCTTGGTACAACCTTGCTAGCAGCTAGTTTTGTGACCTTTCTTCCCTATTCTTCAATTGCTAGCCTGCTTCATTTAACCCCTTTGGAACCAATTTATTTCCTCTTTTTGCTTTTGATTATCATGCTCTATATGATAAGTGTTACAGTTGTAAAACGATTGTATATCAAAAAATTTAAAAGTTGGTTATAAATTGATTTTGTCAAGAAAAAAGTACGAAAATCGCGAAAAAAGTTAATTTTTTTAAAAATAGGTCGCAAGTCGGATGTTTTTTATGGTATAATAGACTAAACTGATAGTAACATGTAGCGAAAGGGGTAGGTACATGATCAAAATTTATACAGTCTCAAGTTGTACTAGCTGTAAAAAAGCGAAAACCTGGCTCAATGCCCACCAGTTAAGTTATAAAGAACAAAATCTCGGTAAAGAAGGAATTACAAGAGAAGAGTTATTAGATATTCTCACGAAAACAGATAATGGAATTGCCAGTATCGTTTCGTCAAAAAACCGCTACGCTAAGGCACTTGGAGTTGACATCGAGGATTTGAGTGTCAATGAAGTGCTCAACTTAATCATGGAAACACCACGGATCTTAAAGAGTCCGATTCTCGTTGATGAGAAGCGCCTGCAAGTCGGCTATAAAGAAGATGATATCCGTGCCTTCTTGCCACGCTCTGTCCGTAATGTAGAAAATGCAGAAGCACGTCTACGTGCAGCTCTATAAAACATCAAGGCTGGGAGTGACTCCTGGCCTTGTTTGCTCTGTTGTTTTAAAATCAAGTGAGGAATTATGAAAAAGTTACTAATTGCTAGTTTTGCTCTCCTCTTTTTGCTTGCGGGATGTGGGCAAAAAAAGGAAACTCCTGCTGCTTCCACAACAGCATCTGAACCTCTCCAATCAAACCTTCCCGTTTTGGACAATGCCGAAAAGAATACGGTTGTCACCAAGACCCTGTTGATGCCGAAGTCAGAAAATGGAACGCAACAGATTCAGACCATTACCTATAAAGGCAATCAATTTTTGACCTTGACCATCCAGCAAAAACGACCTGTCGGGGATGAACTCAAGACCTTTATCTCTGAAAATGGCCTAGAGGAGACGCAAAAAGCGCTTCTAGAAGCGGAAGAAAAGGATGAGACCATCCAAGAGGCACGCAAACTAGCAGGATTCAAACTGGAAACCAAGCTACTCAGCGAGACAGAAATCCAGACGACAACGACTTATGATTTTCAAGTATTGGATGTCAAAAAGGCATCTCAACTAGAATATTTAAAAAATATTGGTCTTGAAAATCTCTTAAAAAACGAACCTAGCCAGTATATTGCTGACAGAGTGGCAAACGGGGCGACAGAACAGTAAGAAAATCCAAATAAACAAACTGATTTATTTGTAGAACGTAAGGAAATATGCTATAATAGTACTATTCTAAGGAAAGAGGGTGTTAGAATGGGATTTACTGAAGAAACTGTACGGTTTAAATTGGATGATTCCAATAAGAAAGAAATTAGCGAAACGTTGACAGATGTCTATGCTTCTTTGAATGACAAGGGCTACAATCCGATTAACCAGATCGTCGGTTATGTATTGAGTGGTGACCCTGCCTACGTTCCTCGTTATAACAATGCACGAAATCAAATCCGTAAGTATGAGCGTGATGAAATTGTTGAAGAATTGGTACGCTACTACCTTAAAGGACAAGGAGTCGATCTATAATCTATGAGAATTATGGGATTGGACGTCGGTTCAAAAACAGTGGGTGTTGCCATTAGCGACCCACTAGGCTTCACTGCTCAAGGACTTGAAATCATCCAGATTAATGAGGATCAGGGCCAGTTTGGTTTTGACCGTATCAAGGAATTGGTTGACACCTATTCGGTGGAACGCTTTGTAGTTGGTCTGCCTAAAAACATGAACAATACCAGCGGTCCACGGGTAGAAACTAGTCAAGCCTACGGAGCAAAATTAGAGGAACTTTTTGGTTTACCAGTAGACTATCAAGATGAGCGTTTGACGACCGTCGCTGCGGAGCGTATGTTGATTGAACAAGCAGATATCAGTCGTAACAAACGCAAGAAAGTTATTGATAAGTTGGCTGCTCAGCTGATTTTGCAAAATTATTTAGATAGAAAATTTTAAGACAGAGGAGAAACTATGTCACACGATCACAACCATGACCACGAAGAACGTGAATTGATTACACTAGTAGATGAGCAAGGTAATGAAACCTTGTTTGAAATTCTTTTGACCATCGATGGGAAAGAAGAATTTGGTAAAAACTATGTTCTGCTAGTGCCAGTTAACGCAGAAGAAGATGAAAATGGTGAAGTTGAAATCCAAGCTTACTCATTCATCGAAAATGAAGACGGAACAGAAGGCGAATTGCAACCAATCCCAGAAGACTCAGAAGACGAATGGAACATGATTGAAGAAGTCTTCAACAGCTTTATGGAGGAGTAAAAATGTTCAGTGAACATTTTTACCCTTACGCTAAAAATAAAGACCGTAAGTAAGTCCGGTGGACGTTTTTAGCTCACGTTGAAATTCATAGTAGCTAGTGATTAGCTAACCAGGTAAGAGGTCGGGATTTTAGTCCCGACCTCGTTTTTTATTTGTAATCATACTTTGATGTGGTAGTTGATTGGACTTTTGTTAAGGAGACATGTATGTTTGAAGTAGAAGAATGGCTTCATAGTCGGATTGGTTTAAACTTTAGATCTGGACTTGGACGAATGCAGCGAGCTGTGGATTTGCTGGGGAATCCAGAGAGGACTTATCCTATTATCCACGTAACAGGGACTAACGGTAAGGGGTCAACTATTGCCTTCATGAGGGAGTTGTTTGTTACTCATGGTAAAAAAGTTGGTACTTTTACCTCTCCTCATATCATCAGCATCCATGATCGAATCTGTATTAATGGACAGCCGATCGCGGAGGAAGACTTTGTCCGTATAGCTAACCAAGTCAATGAGATGGAAAAGACGCTTTTGCAAACCCATGACCAGTTGTCCTTTTTTGAATTATTGACTCTGATTGCTTTGTTTTACTTTAAAGAGCAGGGAGTGGATCTAGTCCTGCTAGAGGTGGGGATTGGTGGTTTGCTTGATACCACTAATGTCGTAACAGGAGAGATTGCAGTTATTACTTCGATTGGGCTAGATCATCAGGAGACCTTGGGCGATAGTCTAGAGGAAATAGCCGAGCAGAAAGCTGGTATTTTCAAGGCTGGCAAGAAGGCGGTCATTGCTAAGCTAGCTCCAGAAGCGGAGCTTGTCTGTCAAAATACAGCAAGAGAGTTAGGCGTGGATCTCTATCAAGCTGGGCGAGACTTCTCCTTGAATGCTGGGGATTTTTCAAGTAAGCTAGCAAGTTTTTCCCAGCTTAAAATCGGTTTGGAAGGCACCTATCAGCAAGAAAATGCCGCCTTGGCTTTACAAACTTTTCTTCTGTTTATGGCGTCAAGAGGTGAAAGGGTCAAAGAAGTGCTTGTCAGACGGGCCTTGCAAGAGACCCACTGGGCAGGTCGATTGGAACGGATTCGTCCGCAAATCTACCTAGATGGGGCTCACAATCTGCCAGCCTTGACTCGTCTGGTCGAGTTTATCCAGGGGAAAATCCAGCAAGGATACCAGGTTCATGTCCTTTTTGGCGCTCTTAAACGCAAGGATTACCAAGGGATGTTAGCCTATCTAACAGAGCAGTTGCCTCAGGTGGAACTTAAGGTAACAGGCTTTGACTACCAAGGATCTCTAGAAGAAAGCGATGTTTCTGGTTATAAACTTGTTGACTCTTATCGTGATTTTATCAGCGAATTTGAAGAAAATGCCAACAATCAGGACTTGCTTTTTGTGACGGGCTCTCTCTATTTTATCTCGGAAGTACGAGCGGGTTTGGTGGGAGATCATGAGATTAGTTGACCTTCTAGACTTAAGTTGCTATACTGGGGATAGGAAAACTCGCAAACGATTTCAGAAATACATTAGCACAAAAGAAAGGAAGTCGCTATGAAAACGAAAGCATTCACACTTTCTATTGCTTCTTTAGCAATTCTTACTCTTTTAGCAGCTTGTGGACCTAAGGAACAAGCGTCTACCCAGCCATCTGCTCAACAATCATCTACTCAACAAGAATCATCTTCTAGTGCGGCTACCAGTGCTAGTCAACCACAGGCGTCCTCAAGCCAGGAAACTGCTGCGGCAACTCAATCGACTAATATTGATGGTACCTATACTGGAAAAGATGAGAATGACCAAATCACTCTTGTTATAACAGGTAAAACTGGTAGATGGACTGAGGTCGAGCCAGATGGAGATAAGGAAATCCAGCAAGTCACCTTTGAGCCAGAAAATCAACGTGTCATTATCGGTGATGATGTCAAAATTTACACGGTTAATGGTAATCAAATGATTATCGATGACATGGACCGAGAGCCATCTGACCGAGTAGTCTTAACGAAGCAATAATGATTAAGTAAAAGTTCCAATGAGATGAAAGATATCTTTTTGGAGCTTTTTTCTTGAAAAAAAGGCTGGCGGATCTTTACTAACTTTTTACTTAAAACGCTTACAAATATTTGTAAAACTTCTTATAAGGTCGTATACTTATGGTAAATAATCAAATAGCGCAGAGGCGCAGGAGGAAAAGCGTATGGCTACATTTTACGTTCCATCAGTTAACCTTATTGGTAAAGGTGTTGTAAATGAAGTAGGTCCGTATATCAAGGAACTGGGATATAAGAAGGCTCTTTTGGTGACAGACAAGTTCATCGAAGGAAGCGATATTTTACCTAAGGTCCTAAAACCGTTAGATGCTGAAGGGATCGAATATGTGATCTTTAGTGATGTGGAGCCAAATCCGACTTGCAAGAACGTCACAGACGGAGTGGCTGCCTTGAAAGAGCATGGATGTGACTTCATTATCAGTCTTGGGGGAGGTTCTCCTCAGGATGCGGCTAGTTGTATCTCTATCATCGCTACAAATGGTGGCAAACCACAGGGCTACGAAGGTCTCCACAAGTCTGCTAAAAAAGGGTTGCCAGTAGTTGCAATCAATACAACAGCTGGAACTTCTGCAGAAATCACCATTAACTATGTCATTACTGACGAAGAACGCAAGGTCAAGATGGTAATGGTTGATAAGAACAGCCTCGCCCTCATCTCTGTCAATGATCCAGAACTTATGCTTTCAAAACCGAAAGGATTGACAGCGGCGACAGGTATGGATGCTCTTACTCACGCTGTCGAAGCCTTGGTAACACCAGGTGCTTATAATGTGACCAAGAAACTCTCTATCGGAGCTATTGAACTCATCAAGGAGTATCTTCCTCGTGCTGTGGCAAATGGCCAAGATATCGAAGCGCGTGAGGCGATGGTCAATGCCATCTTCCTCGGTGGTATGAGCTTTAACAATGCTGGTTTGGGATATGTTCATTCTATGGCTCACCAACTCGGTGCGGTATATAACTTGCCACATGGTGTCTGCTGTGCCATGCTTCTTCCAGTTGTAGAGCGTGAAAATGCCAAGCGTGTACCAGAAGCTTTTCGCAATGTGGCCAAGGCCTTGGGACTCCATGTTGAAGGGAAAACAGACCAAGAATGTGCTGACTATGCTATTGCTGAAATTGAGAAACTGTCTGAAACAGTAGGTATTCCGAAGAAACTAACTGAACTCGGTATCCAAGAAAAAGACTTTGACTTTGACTACCTTTCTAAGAATGCTTTGATCGATGCCTGTGCACCTGGAAATCCATTTATGCCAACCTTAGAAGAAACTATTGCACTATACAAAGAACTCTTCTGATTCATAAAGTGAAAAAGAAGCTAAATAATGCTGGGAAGAACTATCATTTTGGTAGTTCTTTTTTTAAAAATTTGCTATCCTAGACATATGAGAAAAATCAAAATTGATGTGGTTGTAGTTCCTTTGAGTGGGCATCTCTTCCCAACACTGAATTTACTTGCCCCCTTGTTGAAGGATCCCTTGTATGAGATTCGATTATTTACAGGACCGCAACGAAAAGCTGTCGCAGAGGAGATGGGATTCCAGGTGATTCCCATTTTAGAAAATTGTGTAGATGAGTTTGAGCGTGTAGCCAACAATGAAGGGCAGTTAAACCTTATTTCTGCTTATCGACAGTTGTCAGCTAGTCTTGATTTGATCAATGTGGTTTCAGATCAATTAGTGCAAGAGTGGCAGGAAAATCGACCTGATATTGTGATTGCGGACTTTATAACCCTCTCTGGAGGACTAGTGGCGGAACAGTTGGATATTCCTTGGATAACCACAATGGCGACACAGTTTGCCATTGAAACGACAGATGGACCGCCTTGTTTCTTTGGAGGAATGGGCAGTCCAAAAACATCTTTCCAAACTGCTCAGCAATGGTTAGGAAGAAAAGGAACTCGTTTAGGGAAACGAATCGTAAGCTTTTTATTGAGAGAACGATTGAAACGTTACAATTTTAAACTCTACAATCAGAAGAATCAGGAAACCATTTATTCACCCTATTCCGTCTTGGGAATTGGGATGAAAGAGTTGGAGCTGAAAAGTGGTTTTCCAGAGCATTACCTTTGGGTGGGACCTTTTGGCTCTTCGATTGAGAGGGCAGAGAATTATCCCCTCGATTTGGATCCTTATGCAAATCATAAGAAAGTCCTCGTATCTTGTGGGACTCAGCTAGCATGGGCCAAAGACAATCTCCTCTACCAGACCCAACAATTGGCAAAAGCCCATCCAGACTGTCACTTCTTTGTGACTCTGGGGTTTGGCGGACAAGACTTCCAATGTGAGGAGATCATGGACAATGTTTCTGTGGTATCTTATCTTCCCTATAAGGAGTACATTCCTCAGATGGATTATGTGATTCATCATGGTGGTGCGGGTATTTTTTACCAGTGTATCATCTATGGTAAGCCTGCCTTGATTCTCCCCCATGACTATGATCAGTATGACTATGCAGTTCGTGGATTAGAGGCAGGGATTGCCTTGACTGCTAAACGAGAGGATACGGAAGCGATTGGACGTGCCTTTGATGAGTTGTTGGCTAGAGATGACTGGCCAGACTTGAACAGACTTAGTCGTGCAGCTCAAATCTATCAGCCAACAGAGATTCTGAAGAGCGAAATACATCGGCTCTTAGGGGACAAGGAGAAGTAAAGAATGAAGAAAGTATTGGTAACAGGTGCTACGGGCTTTCTAGGCAAGTATGTTGTTGAAGAGCTCAGTCAGCAGGGCTATCAGGTACGCGCTTTTGGACGCAATCGCAAGGTGGGTCAGTCTTTAGAGAACTCCTCTGTGGCATTTTTTCAGGGAGATTTGACCAAGCAAGAGGATTTGGCTCGGGCTTGTCGGGGGATGGACATGGTTGTGCATGCGGGTGCTCTTTCTACTGTTTGGGGGCCTTGGGAGGATTTCTACCAGACAAATGTCTTAGGGACCAAGTATGTTCTGGATGCTTGCCGAGAGGCTGGTATTCAGCGTTTGGTTTATGTGTCCTCGCCTAGCATCTATGCTGCGCCTCGAGATCAGTTAGCTATCAAAGAAAGTGCTGCGCCTCAGGAAAATAATCTGAACAACTACATTCGTAGTAAGCTGGCTTCGGAGAAGCTGTTTAAGGATTATCCCGATGTTCCGAGTATTATTTTACGACCTCGTGGACTTTTTGGAATTGGGGATACCAGTATCTTGCCCCGAGTTCTCAAACTCAGTCAGAGGATTGGCATTCCCTTGATAGGAGATGGCCGTCAGCTCATGGATATGACCTGTGTGGAAAATGTTGCTCTGGCCATTCGTTTGGCTCTAGAGGCCCCTCAAGCTAGTGGCGAAGTTTATAATATTACCAATGGGGAACCAAGAGCCTTTAAGGATTTGATAGAAGAAACCCTGAGAGGACTGGGCTATCCGATAACATACAGAAAAGTGCCAGCTCCTCTTCTTTCAGCTATTGCAAGTAGTTTAGAGTTTCTTTATAAGACCTTGAAACTCAAAGGCGAGCCGGCTCTGACACGCTATACCTATTATTTGCTGCGGTATAGCCAGACGCTGGACATCAGCAAGGCGGAGCTAGACTTGGGGTATCGCCCTCAAATCAGTATTTCGGAAGGGATTGAACAATATGTCCAAGATTATCGAAAGCATTGATTATTTCCCAGCAGGCTACTGTACTAGCTATACAGGTTTGCTATTCAAGGGAGTCAAGAATAAAAAGATGACCTTTCCAGCTGGTGTCTTTCTGATTAAACACAGAGACAAGGGCTATTTGCTATATGATACTGGCTATCACTATGATATTAAGACGAAGCTTCGCTATGGTTTTTATCGTCTAGGAACACCTGTTCAAATGACGGAAAAGGACCAGATTTCATATTTGCTAGAAGCGAAGGGAATCAAACCAGAAGAAATTAACTATGTCCTTCTATCTCATTTACATCCAGATCATCTGGGAGGAGCTAGCTTCTTTCCTCATGCAACCTTTATCCTGACAAAAGAAGTGTATGAAGTTTATCAAAAACCCAAGTTGAAAGACCTGATTTTCAAGGAATTTCTACCAACTTCTTTTGAAAAAAATCTAACCATTATCAGAGCTGACCAGCAAGATTCAACCTTTCCCTATCGTCCGATTTGTGATCTTTTTGGAGATGGCAGTATCCTAGTTGCTTCTGTTGACGGGCATGCTAGGGGGCAAGCCTGTCTGTATCTTCCAGACTTTAACCTCCTCATTGCAGCAGATCTTTGTTGGGGAATTGACCTCTTACCTTACACCAAGCAGATGCACCTGATTCCTTCCTTGGTCCAGGATAATAGGGCCGACTATATCAGGGGGACAGAGTTTCTGGAGGAAGTCTTAAAGGACGGTATTAAGGTAGTTGTTAGCCATGATCCTGTAGAAAGGATAGAGTCAATCTTACATGAAAAAAATAACCTTTCTTAAAACCTTTATCCAAACTCGATGGCTTCATCATTTCAAATCTCGAGAAGCTGTAGAGAGCTATCAGAAAAAGCAATTAGCCAACTATATGGATTTTTTAAAGCGAGAGTCTCCCTACTTTAAAAATGGGGTGCCTAGCGACTTTGACCATATGGACAAAGCTTTTATGATGGAACATTTCAACGAACTCAACACCCAAGGAGTGGATCGTGAAGAAGCCTTATCCTTAGCTATTGAAAGTGAGAAAACCCGTGATTTCAGTGAACTTAAAGGCGAAGTAGCCGTCGGTCTGTCTTCAGGGACATCTGGACATCGGGGCCTCTTTATCACAACAGAGAAAGAGCGAAGTATGTGGGCGGGAGCTATCTTGGCAAAGATGTTGCCCAAGGGTCAGCTTTTTGGACACCGCATCGCCTTTTTCCTGAGAGCCGATAATGAACTCTATCAGACCATCAATACGGCGCTCATTCGTCTAGAGTATTTTGATATTTTCAAACATACAGATGAGCATATAGAGCGTCTCAATAGCTACCAACCAACTATTGTGGTGGCGCCAGCCTCTATGTTGATTGAATTGAGCAAGCGCCTCAAGGATGGAGAGTTAGCTATTCACCCACAAAAAATCGTTTCGGTGGCGGAAATCTTGGAAGATAGTGATGGGGAACGCATCGCAGAGGCCTTTTCTCTGTCCATCATTGACCAAGTTTATCAGGCAACTGAAGGTTTCCTAGCCTGCACTTGCTCAGTTGGTAATCTGCATCTCAACGAAGACATTATCTTTGTGGAAAAGCGGTATCTGGATGACCGCCGTTTTTATCCAGTGATTACGGACTTTAAGCGAAGCAGTCAGCCTGTTTATCGCTACCAGCTCAATGATATCTTGGTTGAAAATCCGGAGCCTTGTCCCTGTGGCTCCTACTATACACGGATTGACAAGGTCGAAGGACGCTCTGACGATATCTTCTACTTTGAAGGGCAGGATGGGGGACAGGTAACGATCTATCCAGACTTTATCAGGCGTTGCATCCTCTTTGTGGAGAATGTAGGAGATTACCAAGTTAAGCAACATTCCGAGAAATTAGTGGAAGTTTGTCTAAGCCGACGAGATGAGGACGTAGAGACAGCTATTCTAGTTCAGTTTCATCTCTTGGCCCAGCAAAAAGAGTTCATAGTTCCTCAAATCCAATTTTCAGATTATCACTGGGATACTAGCCGTAAACTCAAACGTATCCAACGTTTATGAAAGGAAAAAAAGACAATGACGGAAGTAAAAAGACATGTAGAAATCGCAGGTTATGGCATTTGCCTTCCAAAGCATACCGTCCAATTCAAAGACCAAACCCGTTATCGTGTAGTTGAAAATGAAGAAACGCAACTCGACTTGGCAGAAGGAGCTATCCACCGTGCACTTGAACATGCAAATTTGGATATTAAAGATATCGATTGCCTTGTATCAGCTAGTGCAGTTGGTGTTCAGCCTATTCCTTGTACGGCTGCCTTGATTCATGAGCGCGTGGCAAAAGGACTCTCAATTCCAGCAATGGACATCAATACGACCTGTACCAGCTTTATTTCTGCTCTATCGACTATGTCCCACTTGATTGAGGCGGGCGAATACGGTCGTGTCTTGATTGTATCCAGTGAGGTTGGTAGTTTAGGGCTCAATCCCAAGCAAAAAGAAAGTTTTGAACTCTTTAGTGATGGGGCGGCAGCCTTTATTTTCCAAAAAAGTCATCAGGAAAAAGGGGTCATTGCTAGTCTCCAACGTACTTGGTCGGAAGGAGCTCACGATACGGAGATTCGTGGAGGTCTGACTTCTTTTCAACCAAAAGAGTACTCTGAAGCGACTAAGACCAACTATATGTTTGACATGAAGGGGAAGAAAATCCTCCTCTTGTCTGCTCGCAAGATCCCAGTCATGTTTGAAGAGTTTCAAGAAAAAACACGGCTAGCCTTGGCAGACGTGGACTATATCATTCCTCACCAAGCAAGTCGTGCTCTTCCTCTGGTCATGGAAAAACTAGGTGTGGCCGAGGATCAGTACCTCAATCTCGTCACTGACTATGGAAATATGGTGTCAGTCTCTGTACCGTTTGGATTGGCTTATTCTTTAGATCATGGGCTGGTCAAGGAGGGAGATGTCATCTACCTTATGGGGACTGCAGCTGGTATGACGGTCAATATGTTGGCTCTAAAATTGTAACAATTATCTAAATACGGAACGGCTGGAACTTTAGAAAAGGTAAAAGGTTGCCATCTACCCCTGAACTGAGGTATACTAGTAGAAAGATTAGTTTATCAAGCGGTGAGGGAGAATGTTAGAAAAGGAAGGGGATGTATGACAACTAGAAAAATGCAGCTACTCATGTCCAAATATGGTTTTAGTATTACTATCATGTTGGCAGAGTTGTTTATCGTCTTTGGTTTATTTCTCTATCTAGGGCAGATGGCACCGATTATCTGGATTATCCTAGTCATTTTAGTGAGCTTAGCGACCATCGTATCGATTGTCAATCGGTCTATGAATCCTGAGAGTAAGGTGACATGGCTGTTAGTAGCCTTTGTGCCAGTATTTGGCCCCTTACTCTATATCATGTTTGGGGAACGCCGTTTATCGAAAAAAGAAATGAAGCAGCTAAAGCAGCTCCAATCAATGGTTGACAGAGAGGACAATAGCAGAGCTCTCCGTTTGGAGTTAAAGGAACAAGACAAATCAGCTTACGGCGTTATCAAATCACTCCTCAGTATGGACACGAATGCTGATGTCTATGATCGAACGGATACACAATTTTTTGCATCTGGGGAAAGTATGTGGCATCAGATGCTAGAGGATCTCAAGAAAGCTGAGAAGTTTATCTTTCTCGAATACTATATCATCGAAGAAGGTTTGATGTGGAATAGTATTTTGGAGATTTTGGAAGAAAAGGCAGCTCAAGGAGTAGAGGTGAAGCTTCTCTATGATGATATTGGTTGTATGGCAACCTTGCCTGGAGATTACACCATCCAGCTTCGTGGTCGAGGGATTGAAGCCCACAAATTTAACCAGGTGATTCCACGTTTGACCGTTGCTTATAACAACCGTGATCACCGTAAAATCATGGTTATCGATGGTCAAATTGCCTATACAGGTGGTGCCAATCTGGCCGATGAGTATATCAACCATATCGAACGCTTTGGTTACTGGAAGGATAGCGGTATTCGCCTGGATGGATCGGCGGTTAAGGCTTTTACTAGACTCTTTTTGTCAACCTGGTATATCAACCGTGGGGAAATTAGCGACTTTGACCAATACCATCTCGAAAATCAACCCAAAGATGGGATGGGGCTCTGTATTCCCTATAGTAGTGGACCAAAACCCATCTACCGAGCCCAGGTTGGAAAAACGGTCTATCAAAACCTTATCAATCAATCCACAGACTATGTTTATATCACGACTCCCTATCTGATCGCTGACTATGATCTAACTGAAAGTATCAAAAATGCAGCATTGAGAGGGGTAGATGTGCGAATTGTGACGCCGTGTATCCCAGATAAGAAGGTTATTCAGTTAGTTACTCGAGGAGCCTACCCAGACTTGCTATCTGCGGGGGTTCGTATTTATGAGTATAGCCCGGGATTCCTTCATAGCAAGCAAATGCTTGTTGATGGAGAGGCGGCTACTGTGGGAACCATCAATTTTGATTATCGTAGCTTGCTTCACCACTATGAAAATGCCGTCTTGCTTTATAGGACGCAGTCCATCATCGATATTGAAAGGGACTTCGAAGAGATTTTTAAAGTTTCTCAAGAAATTTATCCCCACACCATCAAAACAAGCTGGTATCAAAGCCTGATCAAGGAAATTGTCCAGTTGTTTGCGCCTATGCTCTAACTATCCATCAAGATCTAGCCCAAGGCTGGATCTTATTTTTGTCTTCTTACGAATAGATAAGTAAAGGAGAAAACCATGCTTAATCTAGAAGATGATGATTTTATCAGAGAGTATAGTAATAGTCGATTCCACCGTTTTCGTGAAATCGAACGCTTTGCGCTATTGGATAAGAAATTCAGCAAATATCAATCCCAAGCTGACATTCCTGTAAGATTTTGATATACTAAAACAGATAAACTTAGAGGAGAAATTGAATGAATGTATACGGGAAAATAGATGAGAAACAAGAAAAATCTCATTACCAAGACTGGTCCGTTCCAGAAAAGCGAGAAGGAGCTCCGATTCCCTTTTTTAGTATCTTGCTTTGGAGTTTAGTGGCTACAGCTATTTCTGTGGTTATCCCCCTTATTTTTGGTTTAGTAAGCCCGCAACAAACTCAGGATCTTTATACTGGTTGGGCCTTGCATCAAAATGGTCAAATGTATACCGATTATTTTGGGACGGAGGGATTGCTCTATTACCTGCTTGCCTATCTTTCACAAGGCAGTATTCTGATTGCTTTGGTTGAGTGGTTGGCCTTATTTGGAGCAGGTGTTTTTCTTTTTAAATCTGCGGATACTCTTACAGGCCGTGTAGAAGAAGCCAAGCAGCTTGTGTTTGTGTTTAATCTGTTGGTAGCAGGTCTCGCTTTTGGTGGTGGCTATGCTCTCTTGCTAGCCTTGCCTTTCCTATTTTATTCATTGAGTATCGTTACAAATTATCTAGCTTTTCCAAAGGATGACAAAGGATTTTTACGTGTTGGTATGAGCCTTGCACTTGCTTTCTTCCTTGCGCCAATCCCAACAGCCTTATTTGCAACTGCACTAGCCTTGGGAATTATCGGCTTTAACTTAGGCAAAGGTCGCTTTGTTCATGGTTTATATCAATTTTTTGCGTCAGCCTTAGGGTTCTCACTCTTATTCTATCCTTTGGGCTACTATACAGTATTAACAGGTAGTTTTGGGGATGCCATTAGCCAGACCTTGTATCCGGTAAATACTCTTAGCCTCTTTTCAAATGCGCATTTGCTTGAAAATACAGCCTTCTACGGCTTACTTGCCATTGGGCTAGGTTCCCTTACTTTACTCTTTTCTGGTTTGTTCCAGTCAAAACCAGCTAAGCAGTATTCCCTATCAATTGCTGCTAGTTTGGGCTTATTGCTTTCTTTGGGGCTCTTGATTTTCTCAAAAGAACCTGTCAACGGTACTCATCTCGTTGCTCTCCTTCCTTTCTTGACCCTACTCCTTCTGACAGGGATTAAAGAAAATGTTTCTGATGGAGGCAGTCCTCGTAGAAGAAGACGTGAGAAAAAAGCCTCTTTCCTCAAAGGAAATTTCTATCTACCACTGATTGCCCTTGTCTACCTCATTGTTCTCCCTATCGCGAGTCGCTACCTTTCGCACCCGGTGACTTATCAGGAGAGAGAGCGACTTGCTAGCGTAGTCAAACAACAAACGAGTTCTGAAGATCGTGTCTATGCATGGGATGATCGTCCAGATTTCTATCGTACAAGCGAACGCTTGGCACCGACCTCTCTAGTGACGCCAACACTTTATACTGCAAATGACGAAAATAAAACCAAACTGATGAATGACCTGAAAGAGAATGAACCGAAGATGATTATGGTCAATCAAAAAGTTGCCTTGTGGTCAGATGTAGAGAGCTGGCTCAGTGAAAACTATGAGCTTGTTCAGACAGATACTAGCGAGTTCAAACTTTATAAATCAAAATAACAAAAAATCAATATCTTGTGGAATTTTAAAAATTTTAGGATTTTTGACACAAGATATTGATTTTTATTTTTAGAGTGGTATAATACTTCATAGAACAACATTTTAGAAAAGAGCATGGATATGATTGTATTAGAAGAAAAGCTTGCAACCGTTCCCACCTTGTTCGTTGAAAAACGAGATGGTAGACGTGTAGTATTTGATGTAGACAAGATTGACAAGGCTCTCCACAAGGCGGCGGAAAAGGTTATGGACGTTACGCCTCTAGTAGAAAAACGCCTAAATGGTCTAGTTGAAAGAATCGTTACCGAAATTCATAGTCGTTTCCCTAAAGGTGTGAAGATTTATGAGATTCAGAATATCGTAGAACATGAACTTCTCGAAGCCAAAGAATATGCCTTGGCTGAAGAGTATATCACTTATCGGACACAGAGGGATTTTGAGCGCTCAAAAGCGACAGATATCAACTTTAGCATTCATAAACTTCTCAATAAAGATCAAGCAGTTGTCAATGAAAATGCCAATAAAGACAGCGATGTCTTTAACACTCAACGTGATTTGACAGCAGGGATTGTTGGGAAATCAATAGGATTGCAAATGCTTCCTAAGCACGTAGCTAATGCTCACCAAAAAGGGGATATCCACTATCATGACTTGGACTACAGCCCCTACACTCCGATGACCAACTGCTGTTTGATTGATTTTAAAGGCATGTTGGAAAATGGCTTTAAAATTGGTAATGCAGAGGTAGAGAGTCCCAAGTCTATCCAGACTGCGACCGCTCAGATTTCACAAATCATTGCCAATGTTGCTTCTAGCCAGTACGGGGGCTGTTCAGCTGACCGTATCGATGAAGTTTTGGCGCCTTATGCAGAGAAGAATTACCAAAAGCACCTCAAAGATGCGGAAGAGTGGGTCTTGCCTGAGAAACGGGAAGATTACGCTTGGAAGAAAACTCAAAAAGACATCTACGATGCCATGCAATCTCTTGAGTATGAAATCAACACCCTCTTCACTTCAAATGGACAAACACCTTTTACTTCACTAGGTTTTGGTCTAGGAACTAGTCGTTTTGAACGGGAAATTCAAAAAGCTATCTTGACCATTCGTATCAAGGGGCTTGGTTCAGAACACCGCACAGCCATCTTCCCAAAACTTATCTTTACGCTTAAAAGAGGCCTTAACTTGGAAGAGGGAACTCCAAACTATGACATCAAACAGTTGGCCCTCGAGTGTGCAACCAAGCGGATGTACCCAGATGTCTTGTCCTATGATAAGATTATTGAACTGACAGGTTCCTTCAAGGTTCCTATGGGTTGTCGCTCCTTCCTCCAAGGATGGAAGGATGAGAATGGCGTAGAGGTCAATTCAGGTCGGATGAATCTAGGTGTTGTGACGGTCAATTTGCCTCGTATTGCCCTTGAGTCTGAGGGCGACATGAATAAGTTCTGGGAAATCTTCAACGAGCGGATGAATATCGCAGAAGATGCTCTAGTTTACCGTGTTGAACGGACCAAGGAAGCAACACCAGCAAACGCTCCTATTCTCTATCAGTACGGGGCCTTCGGACGCCGTCTTGGAAAAGACGAGAGCGTTGATCAGCTCTTTAAGAATCGTCGTGCGACAGTTTCATTGGGCTACATCGGTTTGTACGAAGTGGCTACAGTCTTCTTTGGAAATAGCTGGGAACACAATCCAGAAGCCAAGGAATTCACGCTGGATATCATTCGTGATATGAAACGTCGGGTAGAAGAGTGGTCTGACCAATATGGCTACCATTTCTCTATCTACTCGACACCGTCTGAAAGTCTAACAGATCGCTTCTGTCGCTTGGATACAGAAAAGTTCGGTTCTATTCCTGATATTACAGACAAGGAATACTACACCAACTCGTTCCACTACGATGTTCGTAAAAATCCAACACCGTTTGAAAAATTGGACTTTGAGAAGGCTTATCCAGAAGCAGGTGCAACAGGTGGTTTCATCCACTACTGTGAGTATCCAGTTCTCCAACAAAATCCAAAAGCCTTGGAAGCTGTCTGGGACTACGCCTATGATCGTGTAGGGTATCTAGGGACCAATACTCCGATTGACCATTGTTACAAGTGTGACTTTGAAGGGGATTTTGAACCAACTGAAAGAGGATTTGCTTGTCCGAACTGTGGCAATAGTGACCCTAAAACAGTAGACGTTGTCAAACGGACGTGTGGTTATCTGGGCAATCCTCAGGCTCGTCCGATGGTCAACGGGCGCCATAAGGAAATCGCTGCGCGTGTGAAACATATGAATGGTTCAACCATTAAGACACCTGGACATAAAGTAACAAACTAGAAAGAGACGGAATGGGGAAATACCAATTAGATGATAAGGGACGCGCTCAAGTGACCCGTTATCACGAGAAACACTCGAAAGGTGGAACAGGCAAAAAAGAACGCTTGCTTAACCTCAGAGAACAGTTTTTAAACAAGAACAAGAAAAAATAAAAGTGAGAGTTCGCTCTCGCTTTTCTCTTAGGTGGGAGGTAAGGATGGAACTACGTAGACCGATATTGGCGGATAAGGAAGCTGTTTTAGAGATGATGGCAGAATTTGAAAAGAGCCAATCAGCCCATGATGGGGGATTTTGGGATACAGAGAACTTTGTGTATGAAGAGTGGTTAAAAAACAATCAGGATCATGAAATGGGGATTAATTTGCCTGAAGGGTGGGTGCCTGATATTCAGTTAGTCGCTTTTTCGAAAGATGGACAAGCCGTAGGATCTCTCAATATCCGCTTGTGCCTCAATGACTTCTTATTGGAAGAAGGTGGCCATATTGGCTACTCCATTCGTCCATCTGAAAGAGGTAAGGGGTATGCCAAAGAATCCCTCCGACAAGGTCTACAAGTTGCTAAGGAAAAGAACATCAAAAAAGCACTTGTGACCTGTAGTACGGAAAATCCTGCTAGTAGGGCGGTGATTGTGGCAAATGGCGGACTCTTTGAGGATGTTCGCAATGGCGTAGAACGTTACTGGATAGATTTGGAGTAGAAGGATGACATGGAATACACCAAAACCAGGTGAATGGAAAAGTGAGGAGCTTAGTAAAGGGCGAATCATTGATTACAAGGCTTTTAACTTTGTCGATGGAGAAGGTGTGCGAAACTCTCTCTATGTATCAGGTTGCATGTTTCACTGCGAGGGATGCTATAATGTTGCGACTTGGTCTTTCAACGCAGGCATTCCCTATACGGCAGAATTAGAAGAACAAATCATGGAAGACCTTGCCCAACCCTATGTTCAAGGATTGACCCTACTAGGAGGAGAGCCCTTTCTTAATACGGGTATTCTCTTGCCGCTCGTTAAGCGAATCCGAAAGGAATTGCCAGACAAAGATATCTGGTCCTGGACGGGCTACACGTGGGAAGAAATGATGCTGGAGACTCCAGATAAACTGGAACTTTTGTCGCTGATTGACATCCTTGTCGATGGACGGTATGATAAAAGCAAGCGCAATCTCATGCTCCAGTTTCGAGGTTCTTCCAATCAACGGATTATTGATGTGCAAAAATCTCTCAAAAGTGGGCAAGTGGTGATTTGGGACAAGCTTAATGACGGAAAAGAAAGCTATGAGCAGATGAAGAGAGAATGAAGAAAAAAGACCTGATAGAACAACTGGTTTCAGAAGTCGAAACGGGAAGAATTAGGACGCTAGGGATCCACGGTCATGGCGCTTCAGGTAAATCAACCTTTGCTCAGGAATTATATCAAGCCCTAGATCCTACAACAGTAAATTTGCTAGAGACAGATCCCTATATCACCTCAGAACGTCACCTGGTAGTACCAAAGCAAGCACCAGATCAAAAAGTGACAGCTTGTCTGCCTGTAGCGCATGAACTGGCAAGTTTACAGAGAGATATTCTCGCTTTGCAGGCAGGTATGGATGTCTTAACAATCGATGAACCGTGGAAGGCTAGTGAAATCTTGTCTGGAGCCAAGCCGATTCTGATTGTTGAAGGGATGTCTGTGGGCTTTCTACCCAAGGAACTCTTTGACAAAACCATCTGTTTCTACACGGATGAAGAAACAGAATTAAAGAGGCGTTTAGCTCGAGATACGACTATGAGAAATCGCGATGCATCTTTTGTATTAGCTAGCCATCAGACGAGACGGGAGCAGTATCTGCGGTACTATAGAGAAACCGAGTCTAAAGCGGACATTTTAGTAGATCAATCAGAAGATACATTCAAGGTCAAAATGACACACATTGACACACATTATATAGAAGAAAAGACGGTTTTTTATAGATATAAATCCGTAATCTTGGAAAGATGAAAATAGAAAACAGTTTCATCTTAAAAAAACGAAAAAAAGCTCACAAATCCCTTGCAATCGCAGGGGCTTTGTGTTATTCTATTATGGTGCTGTAAATTACAGCTTTAGCTGTGATGCAAGAGGTTGCGACACGCTCGGTTGCATTGCCACGCAACGCGCGTCGGTTTTCTTGTGGAGCTAGCCTATTATCTTAAATAGACGAAAAGGAGAAAAAGATGGCAAACAAAAAAATCCGTATCCGTTTGAAAGCTTACGAACACCGTACGCTTGACACAGCGGCTGCAAAAATCGTAGAATCAGCTACTCGTACAGGTGCACAAGTCGCGGGTCCAATCCCACTTCCAACTGAACGTAGCCTCTACACAATCATTCGTGCGACTCACAAATACAAAGACTCTCGCGAACAATTTGAAATGCGTACACACAAACGTTTGATCGATATCGTTAACCCAACTCAAAAAACAGTTGATGCGTTGATGAAATTGGATCTTCCAAGTGGTGTAAACGTAGAAATCAAGCTTTAATCCAAAGTTTGAAACCTTGAGCATGAAAAACGCTCGTTAAAAACTTTTTGAATAAAAAAATATAGAAAAGGAACTATTTTCTCATGACAAAAGGAATCTTAGGGAAAAAAGTGGGAATGACTCAAATCTTCACTGAAGCTGGCGAATTGATCCCTGTGACAGTTATTGAAGCAACTCCAAACGTTGTTCTTCAAGTTAAAACTGTAGAAACAGACGGATACAACGCTATTCAAGTTGGTTTTGATGACAAACGCGAAGTATTGAGCAACAAACCTGCTAAAGGACATGTAGCGAAAGCTAACACGGCTCCTAAGCGCTTCATTCGTGAATTCAAAAACGTTGAAGGCTTGGAAGTTGGTGCTGAAATCACAGTTGAAACATTCGCAGCTGGAGACGTTGTTGACGTAACTGGTACTTCTAAAGGTAAAGGTTTCCAAGGTGTTATCAAACGCCATGGACAATCACGTGGACCAATGGCTCACGGTTCTCGTTACCACCGTCGTCCAGGTTCTATGGGACCTGTTGCACCTAACCGCGTGTTTAAAGGTAAAAACCTTGCAGGACGTATGGGTGGCGACCGCGTGACAATTCAAAACCTTGAAGTTGTACAAGTTGTTCCAGAAAAGAACGTTATCCTTATCAAAGGTAACGTACCAGGTGCTAAGAAATCTCTTATCACTATCAAGTCAGCAGTTAAAGCTGGTAAATAATAAGGAAAGGGGAATACAGTCAAAATGGCAAATGTAACATTATTCGACCAAACTGGTAAACAAGCTGGCGAAGTTGTTCTTAACGATGCAATCTTTGGTATCGAACCAAACCAATCTGTTGTGTTTGATGTGATCATCAGCCAACGTGCTAGCCTTCGTCAAGGAACTCACGCAGTCAAAAATCGCTCAGCTGTTTCAGGTGGTGGACGCAAACCATGGCGTCAAAAAGGAACTGGACGTGCTCGCCAAGGTTCTATCCGCTCTCCACAATGGCGTGGTGGTGGAACTGTCTTCGGACCAACTCCACGTAGCTATGCGTACAAACTTCCTCAAAAAGTTCGTCGCCTTGCGCTTAAATCTGTTTACTCAGAAAAAGTTGCTGAAAACAAATTTGTAGCCGTTGATTCTCTTGAATTTACAGCTCCAAAAACTGCTGAATTTGCAAAAGTTCTTGCAGCTTTGAGCATCGATTCTAAAGTCCTTGTTATTCTTGAAGAAGGAAACGAATTCGCAGCTCTTTCAGCTCGTAACCTTCCAAACGTGAAAGTTGCGACCGCTACAACTGCAAGTGTTCTTGACATCGCAAATAGTGACAAACTTCTTGTTACTCAAGCAGCTATCTCTAAAATCGAGGAGGTTCTTGCATAATGAATTTGTATGATGTTATCAAAAAACCTGTTATCACTGAAAGCTCAATGGCTCAACTTGAAGCAGGAAAGTATGTATTTGAAGTTGACACTCGTGCACACAAACTTTTGATTAAGCAAGCTGTTGAAGCTGCTTTTGAAGGTGTTAAAGTTGCAAATGTCAACACAATCAACGTAAAACCAAAAGCGAAACGTGTTGGACGTTACACTGGTTTTACTAACAAAACTAAAAAAGCTATCATCACTCTTACAGCTGATTCAAAAGCAATCGAGTTGTTTGCTGCTGAAGCTGAATAATCTAAGGAGGAAATATCGTGGGAATTCGTGTTTATAAACCAACAACAAACGGTCGCCGTAATATGACTTCTTTGGATTTCACTGAAATCACAACAAGCACTCCTGAAAAATCATTGCTTGTTGCTTTGAAGAACAAGGCTGGTCGTAACAACAACGGTCGTATCACTGTTCGTCACCAAGGTGGTGGGCACAAACGTTTCTACCGTTTAGTTGACTTCAAACGCAACAAAGACAACGTTGAAGCAGTTGTTAAAACAATCGAGTACGATCCAAACCGTTCTGCAAACATCGCTCTTGTACACTATACAGACGGTGTGAAAGCATACATCATCGCTCCAAAAGGTCTTGAAGTTGGTCAACGTATCGTTTCAGGCCCAGAAGCAGATATCAAAGTCGGAAACGCTCTTCCACTTGCTAACATCCCAGTTGGTACTTTGATCCACAACATCGAGTTGAAACCAGGTCGTGGTGGAGAATTGGTCCGTGCAGCTGGAGCTTCTGCTCAAGTATTGGGTCAAGAAGGTAAATACGTTCTTGTTCGTCTTCAATCTGGCGAAGTTCGTATGATTCTTGGAACTTGTCGTGCTACAGTTGGTGTTGTCGGAAACGAACAACATGGACTTGTAAACCTTGGTAAAGCAGGACGTAGCCGTTGGAAAGGTATCCGCCCAACAGTTCGTGGTTCTGTAATGAACCCTAACGATCACCCACACGGTGGTGGTGAAGGTAAAGCACCAGTTGGTCGTAAAGCGCCATCTACTCCATGGGGCAAACCTGCTCTTGGTCTTAAAACTCGTAACAAGAAAGCGAAATCTGACAAACTTATCGTTCGTCGTCGCAACGAGAAATAATAGTAAACTAGTCGCTTAAGCAACTAGGAAATTCCGCCAGCTCGGTAGCGCTCAATGTGAGCGCAAGCCGCTGTGGTACAATATTTAAAGGAGAAAACATAAAAATGGGACGCAGTCTTAAAAAAGGACCTTTCGTCGATGAGCATTTGATGAAAAAAGTTGAAGCTCAAGCTAACGACGAAAAGAAAAAAGTTATCAAAACTTGGTCACGTCGTTCAACGATCTTCCCAAGTTTCATTGGTTACACTATTGCAGTTTATGACGGACGTAAACACGTACCTGTTTACATCCAAGAAGACATGGTAGGTCACAAACTTGGTGAATTTGCACCAACTCGTACTTACAAAGGTCACGCTGCAGACGACAAGAAAACACGTAGAAAATAAGGAGAACATAAATGGCAGAAATTACTTCAGCTAAAGCAATGGCTCGTACAGTACGTGTTTCACCTCGTAAATCACGTCTTGTTCTTGACAATATTCGTGGTAAAAGCGTAGCCGACGCTATTGCAATCTTGACATTCACTCCAAACAAAGCTGCTGAAATCATCTTGAAAGTTTTGAATTCAGCTGTAGCTAACGCTGAAAACAACTTTGGTTTGGACAAAGCTAACTTGGTAGTATCTGAGGCATTCGCAAACGAAGGACCAACTATGAAACGTTTCCGTCCACGTGCGAAAGGTTCAGCTTCACCAATCAACAAACGTACAGCTCACATCACTGTAGCTGTTGCAGAAAAATAAGGAGGTAACATCGTGGGTCAAAAAGTACATCCAATTGGTATGCGTGTCGGCATCATCCGTGATTGGGATGCCAAATGGTATGCTGAAAAAGAATACGCGGATTACCTTCATGAAGATCTTGCAATCCGTAAATTCGTTCAAAAAGAACTTGCTGACGCAGCAGTTTCAACTATCGAAATCGAACGCGCAGTGAACAAAGTTAACGTTTCACTTCACACTGCTAAACCAGGTATGGTTATCGGTAAAGGTGGCGCTAACGTTGATGCACTCCGTGCAAAACTTAGCAAATTGACTGGAAAACAAGTACACATCAACATCATCGAAATCAAACAACCTGATTTGGATGCTCACCTTGTAGGTGAAGGAATTGCTCGTCAATTGGAGCAACGTGTTGCTTTCCGTCGTGCACAAAAACAAGCAATCCAACGCGCAATGCGTGCTGGAGCTAAAGGAATCAAAACTCAAGTATCAGGTCGTTTGAACGGTGCAGATATTGCCCGTGCTGAAGGATACTCAGAAGGAACTGTTCCACTCCACACACTTCGTGCAGATATCGATTACGCTTGGGAAGAAGCAGATACTACATACGGTAAACTTGGTGTTAAAGTATGGATCTACCGTGGTGAAGTTCTTCCAGCTCGTAAAAACACTAAAGGAGGTAAATAACCAATGTTAGTACCTAAACGTGTTAAACACCGTCGTGAATTCCGTGGAAAAATGCGCGGTGAAGCAAAAGGTGGAAAAGAAGTAGCATTCGGTGAATACGGTCTTCAAGCTACAACTAGCCACTGGATCACTAACCGCCAAATCGAAGCTGCTCGTATCGCCATGACTCGTTACATGAAACGTGGTGGTAAAGTTTGGATTAAAATCTTCCCACACAAATCATACACTGCTAAAGCTATCGGTGTGCGTATGGGATCTGGTAAAGGGGCACCTGAAGGTTGGGTAGCACCAGTTAAACGTGGTAAAGTGATGTTCGAAATTGCTGGTGTATCTGAAGAGATTGCACGTGAAGCGCTTCGTCTTGCTAGCCACAAATTGCCAGTTAAAACTAAATTCGTAAAACGTGAAGCAGAATAAGGAGAAGGCATGAAACTTAATGAAGTAAAAGAATTTGTTAAAGAACTTCGTGGTCTTTCTCAAGAAGAACTCGCGAAGCGCGAAAACGAATTGAAAAAAGAATTGTTTGAACTTCGTTTCCAAGCTGCTACTGGTCAATTGGAACAAACAGCTCGCTTGAAAGAAGTTAAAAAACAAATCGCTCGTATCAAAACAGTTCAATCTGAAGCGAAATAATAGACTAGGGAAGGAGAAATTTCAATGGAACGCAATAATCGTAAAGTTCTTGTTGGACGTGTTGTATCTGACAAAATGGACAAGACAATCACAGTTGTAGTTGAAACAAAACGTAACCACCCAGTCTATGGTAAACGTATTAACTACTCTAAAAAATACAAAGCACATGATGAAAACAATGTTGCCAAAGAAGGCGATATCGTACGTATCATGGAAACTCGCCCGCTTTCAGCTACAAAACGTTTCCGTCTTGTAGAAGTTGTTGAAGAAGCGGTTATCATCTAATCAAGCCTGAAAGGAGAAAACTGAAATGATTCAAACAGAAACTCGTTTGAAAGTCGCAGACAACAGCGGTGCACGCGAAATCTTGACTATCAAAGTTCTTGGTGGTTCTAAACGTAAATTTGCGAACATCGGTGATGTCATTGTGGCATCTGTAAAACAAGCTACTCCTGGTGGTGCGGTTAAAAAAGGTGACGTTGTAAAAGCTGTTATCGTTCGTACTAAATCAGGTGCTCGTCGCGCTGATGGTTCATACATCAAGTTTGACGAAAATGCAGCTGTTATCATCCGTGATGACAAAACTCCTCGCGGAACACGTATCTTTGGCCCAGTTGCACGTGAATTGCGTGAAGGTGGCTTCATGAAGATCGTGTCACTTGCTCCAGAAGTACTTTAATTTTTAGAAACAAACTAGTCCCCTAGCTTCAAGCTAGGGTGCCCTTGTGGGCGTAAGAAAAATTAAGGAGAAACCTAATGTTTGTAAAAAAAGGCGACAAAGTTCGCGTAATCGCTGGTAAAGATAAGGGAATAGAAGCTGTTGTCCTTACTGCCCTTCCAAAAGTAAACAAAGTTATCGTTGAAGGTGTTAACATCGTTAAGAAACACCAACGTCCAACTAACGAGCTTCCTCAAGGTGGTATCATCGAGAAAGAAGCAGCTATCCACGTATCAAACGTCCAAGTTTTGGACAAAAATGGTGTAGCTGGTCGTGTTGGTTACAAATTTGTAGACGGTAAAAAAGTTCGCTACAACAAAAAATCAGGCGAAGTGCTTGATTAATCACGAAGGAAAGGAGAAGTATAATGGCAAATCGTTTAAAAGAAAAATATCTTAATGAAGTAGTTCCTGCTTTGACAGAACAATTCAACTACTCATCAGTGATGGCTGTGCCTAAAGTAGATAAGATCGTTTTGAACATGGGTGTTGGTGAAGCTGTATCAAACGCTAAAAGCCTTGAAAAAGCTGCTGAAGAATTGGCGCTTATCTCAGGTCAAAAACCACTTATCACTAAAGCTAAAAAATCAATCGCCGGCTTCCGTCTTCGTGAAGGTGTAGCGATCGGTGCAAAAGTTACCCTTCGTGGGGAACGTATGTACGAATTCTTGGATAAATTGGTTTCAGTTTCACTTCCACGTGTGCGTGACTTCCACGGTGTTCCAACAAAATCATTTGATGGACGCGGAAACTACACACTTGGTGTGAAAGAACAATTGATCTTCCCAGAAATCAACTTTGATGACGTTGACAAAACTCGTGGTCTTGACATCGTTATCGTAACAACTGCTAACACTGACGAAGAGTCACGTGCATTGCTTACAGGCCTTGGAATGCCTTTTGCAAAATAATATAGGAGGTAAATCTAATGGCTAAAAAATCAATGATTGCTAAGAACAAACGTCCAGCGAAGTTCTCTACTCAAGCTTATACTCGTTGTGAAAAATGTGGTCGTCCACATTCAGTTTACCGCAAATTTAAACTTTGCCGTGTTTGCTTCCGTGAATTAGCTTACAAAGGACAAATTCCTGGTGTAACAAAAGCATCTTGGTAATATCATGATACAAAGAGCGTAACAACCACAGCGAAAATAGGAAATTTGGTGAGGGAGCGATGCTCCAAAACAAATTTATCTTTTTTGCACAGGTTGTAGCTCGTGTTCAAATAAGAGTTCTCTCATTTGAATGTGTCAATACTATCTGAGCCCAGCTCAATCATTAACTAGCAAGTGCAACTTGCAAACTACTAGTAAGAGGAGAAAAACAAAATGGTTATGACTGACCCAATCGCAGACTTCCTAACTCGTATTCGTAACGCTAACCAAGCGAAACACGAAGTACTTGAAGTACCTGCATCAAACATCAAAAAAGGGATTGCTGAAATCCTTAAACGCGAAGGTTTTGTAAAAAACGTTGAAATCATCGAAGATGACAAACAAGGCATCATCCGTGTATTCCTTAAATACGGACCAAACGGTGAAAAAGTTATCACTAACTTGAAACGTGTTTCTAAACCAGGACTTCGTGTCTACAAAAAACGTGAAGATCTTCCAAAAGTTCTTAACGGACTTGGAATTGCTATCCTTTCAACTTCTGAAGGTTTGCTTACTGATAAAGAAGCTCGTCAAAAGAACGTTGGTGGGGAAGTTATCGCTTACGTTTGGTAATATTTAGCTCCCAATTTCTTTGTGACTCTTCGTTATCGTCTCTTGCCTAACCCAAAGTTATGCCTGCAAGACGATGCCTAGATTCACTTTGAAATTGAAACCTAAATGTTCCTTTAAATCGAGAAATCGATTTAACCCCGTGAAAACTGGCCGTCAAGGCCTGACAATTTAACAGGAGAAAATAAACATGTCACGTATTGGTAATAAAGTTATCGTGTTGCCTGCTGGTGTTGAAGTCACTAACAATGACAACGTAGTAACTGTAAAAGGACCTAAAGGAGAACTTACTCGTAAGTTCTCAAAAGATATTGAAATTCGCGTGGAAGGTAATGAAGTAACTCTTCACCGTCCAAACGATTCAAAAGAAATGAAAACTATCCACGGAACTACTCGTGCCCTTTTGAACAACATGGTAATTGGTGTATCAGAAGGATTCAAGAAAGAACTTGAAATGCGTGGGGTTGGTTACCGTGCACAACTTCAAGGATCAAAACTTGTTTTGGCTGTTGGTAAATCTCATCCAGATGAAGTTGAAGCTCCAGAAGGGATTACTTTTGAACTTCCAAACCCAACAACAATTGTTGTTAGCGGAATTTCAAAAGAAGTGGTTGGGCAAACAGCTGCTTACGTACGTAGCCTTCGTTCACCAGAACCTTACAAAGGTAAAGGTATTCGTTACGTTGGAGAGTACGTTCGTCTTAAAGAAGGTAAAACAGGTAAATAATGTTGAGTGGTTGATTTTCAACCACCAACCTATTTTCCAACTTTGTGCATAGCACGCGATTTAAAACTAAAGAGGTGAAAACTGTGATTTCTAAACCAGATAAAAACAAACTCCGTCAAAAACGCCACCGTCGCGTTCGCGGAAAACTCTCTGGAACTGCTGATCGCCCACGTTTGAACGTATTCCGTTCTAATACAGGCATCTACGCTCAAGTGATTGATGACGTAGCGGGTGTAACGCTCGCAAGTGCTTCAACTCTTGACAAAGAAGTTTCAAAAGGAACTAAAACTGAACAAGCCGTTGCTGTCGGTAAACTCGTTGCAGAACGTGCAAACGCTAAAGGTATTTCAGAAGTGGTGTTCGACCGCGGTGGATATCTATATCACGGACGTGTGAAAGCTTTGGCTGATGCAGCTCGTGAAAACGGATTGAAATTCTAATAGGAGGACACTAGAAAATGGCATTTAAAGACAATGCAGTTGAATTAGAAGAACGCGTAGTTGCTGTCAACCGTGTTACAAAAGTTGTTAAAGGTGGACGTCGTCTTCGTTTCGCAGCTCTTGTTGTTGTCGGTGACCACAACGGTCGTGTAGGATTTGGTACTGGTAAAGCTCAAGAAGTTCCAGAAGCAATCCGCAAAGCAGTAGAAGATGCTAAGAAAAACTTGATTGAAGTTCCTATGGTTGGAACAACAATCCCACACGAAGTTCTTTCAGAATTCGGTGGAGCTAAAGTATTGTTGAAACCTGCTGTAGAAGGTTCTGGAGTTGCCGCTGGTGGTGCAGTTCGTGCCGTTGTGGAATTGGCAGGTGTGGCAGATATTACATCTAAATCACTTGGTTCTAACACTCCAATCAACATTGTTCGCGCAACTGTTGAAGGTTTGAAACAATTGAAACGCGCTGAAGAAGTTGCTGCCCTTCGTGGTATTTCAGTTTCTGATTTGGCATAAGAAAGGGGATAAAATGGCTCAAATTAAAATTACTTTGACTAAGTCTCCAATCGGACGCATTCCATCACAACGTAAAACTGTTGTAGCACTTGGACTTGGCAAATTGAACAGCTCTGTTATTAAAGAAGACAATGCTGCTATCCGTGGTATGATCACTGCAGTATCTCACTTGGTAACAGTTGAAGAAGTAAACTAATGATTTTTAGGGGATGTGGCAATACTCATCCCCTAAAACTAGATATAGTCATCTAAGATGACGATGTATAGGCGAGTTGATAAGGGAGACAACCTTTTCTCTCTTATCGGCGCTAGCATTTTACAAAAGAGGAGAAAATAATAATGAAACTTCATGAATTGAAACCTGCAGAAGGTTCTCGTAAAGTACGTAACCGTGTTGGTCGTGGTACTTCATCAGGTAACGGTAAAACATCTGGTCGCGGTCAAAAAGGTCAAAAAGCTCGTAGCGGTGGCGGAGTTCGCCTTGGTTTTGAGGGTGGACAAACTCCATTGTTCCGTCGTCTTCCAAAACGTGGATTCACTAACATCAACGCTAAAGAATACGCAATTGTAAACCTTGACCAATTGAACGTCTTTGAAGATGGTGCTGAAGTGACTCCAGTTGTGCTTATCGAAGCAGGAATTGTGAAAGCTGAAAAATCAGGCGTTAAAATTCTTGGTAACGGTGAATTGACTAAGAAATTGACTGTTAAAGCGGCTAAATTCTCTAAATCAGCTGAGGAAGCTATCACTGCTAAAGGTGGTTCTGTAGAAGTCATCTAAGAGAGGTGACCCATGTTTTTTAAATTATTAAAAGAAGCTCTCAAGGTTAAACAAGTTCGATCAAAAATTCTCTTTACAATTTTTATCATTCTTGTTTTCCGTATTGGGACAAGTATTACTGTTCCAGGGGTGAATGCAAAAAGTTTAGAAGCTCTCAGTGGTTTATCTTTCTTAAACATGCTTAGTCTTGTTTCAGGGAATGCCATGAAGAACTTCTCCGTTTTTGCACTTGGTGTAAGTCCGTACATCACTGCTTCTATCGTTGTTCAATTGCTACAAATGGATATTTTACCGAAGTTTGTAGAATGGGGCAAACAAGGGGAAGTAGGACGGAGAAAACTAAACCAGGCTACTCGTTATATTGCACTGGTGCTTGCATTTGTTCAATCTATCGGGATTACAGCAGGGTTTAATACTCTATCTGGAGCGAAATTATTAACGACAGATTTAACTCCACAAGTCTTTGTGACCATTGGGATCATCCTAACAGCAGGTAGTATGATTGTAACTTGGCTTGGGGAACAAATTACAGATAAAGGATATGGTAACGGTGTTTCTATGATCATCTTTGCAGGTATTGTCGCTTCAATTCCTGAGATGATTAAGGGTATCTATGTTGACTACTTTGTCAATATCCCAAGTAGCCGATTGACTTCATCTATTATCTTTGTTGTTATTTTGATTATCGCTGTCTTGTTGATTGTTTATTTTACAACATATGTTCAACAGGCAGAATATAAAATCCCAATCCAATATACAAAAGTTGCTCAAGGAGCCCCATCAAGTTCATACCTCCCTTTGAAGGTAAACCCAGCAGGGGTTATCCCAGTTATCTTTGCAAGTTCCATTACAGCAGCACCTGCAGCCATTCTTCAATTTTTGAGTGCTACAGGTCATGATTGGGCTTGGGTACGTACAGCACAGGAAATGTTATCTACAACGTCTCCGACAGGTGTTGCTATGTATGCCTTGTTGATCATTCTCTTTACATTCTTCTATACGTTTGTACAGATCAATCCAGAGAAGGCAGCAGAAAACTTGCAAAAGAGTGGAGCCTACATTCATGGGGTCCGTCCTGGTAAAGGGACAGAAGAATACATGTCGAAACTTCTTCGTCGTCTTGCTACTGTCGGCTCTCTCTTCCTAGGTGTTATTTCTATCTTACCTATCGTAGCTAAAGATGTATTTGGCCTTTCAGAAGTTGTTGCTTTTGGGGGAACAAGTCTACTAATCATTATCTCGACAGGTATTGAAGGAATTAAACAATTGGAAGGGTATCTATTGAAACGTAAGTATGTTGGTTTCTTAGACACAACAGAATAGTTGTAATAGGAAATAAAATTGACTATTGCTCAGAGAGTGGAGTGTAAAAATCGAAGACGTTGTCAGATTTTTATCTCCTCTCTTCTATTTTGTTTTTAAATAGGGGTTGAAATAGATTTCTGCTTCTATTTAAATACAAAATAAGGAGATCCTATCATGAATCTTTTGATTATGGGCTTACCTGGAGCAGGTAAGGGAACGCAAGCAGCTAAAATTGTGGAGAAATTCCATGTTGCACATATCTCAACAGGCGATATGTTCCGTGCTGCAATGGCTAATCAAACTGAAATGGGTGTACTCGCAAAGTCATATATTGACAAAGGTGAGTTGGTCCCAGACGAAGTTACAAATGGTATTGTTAAAGAACGCCTTTCACAGGACGATATCAAAGAAACAGGTTTCTTGTTAGATGGTTACCCACGTACGATTGAACAAGCTCATGCCTTGGATGAAACATTGGCTGAACTTGGTATTGAACTTGAAGGAGTAATCAACATCGAAGTGAATCCAGACTGTCTCTTGGAACGCTTGAGTGGCCGTATCATTCACCGCAAAACAGGTGAAACTTTCCACAAAGTTTTCAATCCACCAGTTGACTACAAAGAAGAGGATTACTACCAACGCGAAGATGATAAACCTGAGACAGTGAAGCGTCGTTTGGATGTGAATATTGCACAAGGTGAACCAATCATTGCTCACTATCGTGCTAAAGGTTTAGTTCATGATATCGAAGGAAATCAAGATATCAATGATGTGTTCAAAGACATCGAAAAAGTATTGACAAATTTGAAATAAAGCGTTTTTCATACTTGCAAAAAATCGCGACAAATGTTATACTGAGATAGTCTGACTTATAATTGTTGCCTCTGTGTCTTGAGGCATCGAATCGAAATTTATGGAGGTGCTTTTGCGTGGCAAAAGACGATGTGATTGAAGTTGAAGGCAAAGTAGTCGATACAATGCCGAACGCAATGTTTACGGTTGAACTTGAAAATGGACATCAGATTTTAGCAACAGTTTCTGGTAAAATTCGTAAAAACTATATTCGTATTTTAGCGGGAGATCGTGTTACTGTCGAGATGAGTCCATATGACTTGACACGTGGACGTATCACTTACCGCTTTAAATAATCGAAAAACTTGGAGGGATAAGAAATGAAAGTAAGACCATCGGTCAAACCAATTTGCGAATACTGTAAAGTAATTCGTCGTAATGGTCGTGTTATGGTAATTTGCCCAGCAAATCCAAAACACAAACAACGTCAAGGATAAGATAGAAAGGAGAAAACATGGCTCGTATTGCTGGAGTTGACATTCCAAATGACAAACGCGTAGTAATCTCATTGACTTACGTTTATGGTATCGGACTTTCAACATCTAAGAAAATTTTGGCTGCTGCTGGAATCTCAGAAGATGTTCGTGTACGTGACCTTACATCAGATCAAGAAGATGCTATCCGTCGTGAAGTGGATGCAATCAAAGTTGAAGGTGACCTTCGTCGTGAAGTAAACTTGAACATTAAACGTTTGATGGAAATCGGTTCATACCGTGGTATTCGTCACCGTCGTGGACTTCCTGTCCGTGGACAAAACACTAAAAATAACGCTCGCACTCGTAAAGGTAAAGCTGTTGCGATTGCTGGTAAGAAAAAATAATATAGGAGGTAAAAGTCTTGGCTAAACCAACACGTAAACGTCGTGTGAAAAAGAATATCGAATCTGGTATTGCTCATATTCACGCTACATTTAATAACACTATTGTTATGATTACTGATGTGCATGGTAATGCAATTGCTTGGTCATCAGCTGGTGCTCTTGGTTTCAAAGGTTCTCGTAAATCTACACCATTCGCTGCTCAAATGGCTTCTGAAGCTGCTGCTAAATCTGCACAAGAACACGGTCTTAAATCAGTTGAAGTTACTGTAAAAGGTCCAGGTTCTGGTCGTGAGTCAGCTATTCGTGCGCTTGCTGCCGCTGGTCTTGAAGTAACAGCAATTCGTGATGTGACTCCAGTGCCACACAATGGTGCTCGTCCTCCAAAACGTCGCCGTGTATAATCATCGCATTACACTGCTTTTCGTTTAAGAGGGAGTAACTAAATGATTGAGTTTGAAAAACCAAATATAACAAAAATTGATGAAAATAAAGATTATGGCAAGTTTGTAATCGAACCACTTGAACGTGGCTACGGTACAACTCTTGGTAACTCTCTTCGTCGTGTACTACTAGCTTCTCTACCAGGGGCAGCTGTGACATCTATCAACATTGATGGTGTGTTACATGAGTTTGACACAGTTCCAGGTGTTCGTGAAGACGTGATGCAAATCATTCTGAACATTAAAGGGATTGCAGTGAAATCATACGTTGAAGACGAAAAAATCATTGAGCTTGACGTTGAAGGTCCTGCTGAAATTACAGCTGGAGATATTTTGACTGACAGTGATATTGAGATTGTAAATCCAGATCATTATCTCTTTACAATCGGTGAAGGTTCTTCTCTAAAGGCGACAATGACTGTTAACAGTGGTCGTGGATATGTGCCTGCTGATGAAAACAAAAAAGATAATGCGCCAGTTGGAACACTTGCTGTAGATTCTATTTATACACCAGTTACAAAAGTCAACTATCAAGTTGAACCTGCTCGTGTAGGTAGTAACGATGGCTTTGACAAATTAACCCTTGAAATCTTGACAAATGGAACAATTATTCCAGAAGATGCTTTAGGGCTTTCAGCACGTATCTTGACAGAACATCTTGATTTGTTTACAAATCTTACTGAGATTGCTAAGTCAACTGAAGTGATGAAAGAAGCTGATACTGAATCTGACGATCGTATTTTGGATCGGACGATTGAGGAACTGGACTTGTCTGTGCGTTCATACAACTGTTTGAAACGTGCCGGTATCAATACTGTGCATGATTTGACAGAAAAATCTGAAGCAGAGATGATGAAAGTACGAAATCTTGGACGCAAGAGTTTGGAAGAAGTGAAACTCAAACTCATTGACTTGGGTCTTGGATTAAAAGATAAATAAAGGAGGAATACATGGCTTACCGTAAACTAGGACGCACTAGCTCACAACGTAAAGCAATGCTTCGCGATTTGACAACTGACCTTTTGATCAACGAATCAATCGTGACAACTGAAGCTCGTGCTAAAGAAATCCGTAAAACTGTTGAAAAAATGATTACTCTAGGTAAACGTGGTGATTTGCATGCACGTCGTCAAGCAGCTGCTTTCGTACGTAATGAAATCGCATCTGAAAACTATGATGAAGCAACTGATAAGTACACTTCTACTACAGCACTTCAAAAATTGTTCTCAGAAATCGCACCTCGTTATGCTGAACGTAACGGTGGATACACTCGTATCCTTAAAACTGAGCCACGTCGTGGTGATGCTGCGCCAATGGCGATCATCGAATTAGTATAAAATCATCAATTTTGTTGAGTGTTATGATGATGGAGTCGTGTGCTCTTAGTCTAGCTCTGGTCTACCGCTGGGACTTTGGTCCTAGCGGGAACACTCATCATCATTTGATAGGGTAGACGCTTGTTTACGAAATTGTTTTTTGTTTAAGAACAACTTCGTAAGCAGGCGTTTTTTAGTATTTTTTTCGGAAATGTGCTATACTAAGGAAAAAGAAAATCAAAAACGTTCAGGTTTTCTAAAAATCGTAGAATGGGAGTCTAAAAATGAAGGCTATTATTACAGTGGTTGGCAAGGACAAGGCTGGTATTGTTGCAGGCGTGTCTACTAAAATTGCAGAATTGGGTTTGAATATTGACGATATTTCTCAAACAGTGCTAGATGAGTATTTTACCATGATGGCAGTCGTATCTAGTGATGAAAAACAGGATTTCACCACTCTTAGAAATGAGTTTGAAAGTTTTGGGCAAACCTTGAATGTTAAAATCAATATTCAAAGTGCGGCGATTTTTGACGCTATGTACAATATCTAGGAGGTAGCCATGGATATTAGACAAGTTACTGAAACCATTGCCATGATTGAGGAGCAGAATTTCGATATCAGGACCATCACCATGGGTATTTCCCTTTTGGACTGTATTGATTCAGACATCGAACGTGCTGCTGAAAAAATTTACCAAAAGATTACTACTAAAGCTGCGAATCTAGTGGCTGTGGGAGATGAAATTGCTGCAGAACTTGGTATTCCTATTGTCAATAAACGGGTATCGGTGACTCCGATTTCCTTGATTGGTGCTGCGACTGATGCGACGGACTATGTCGTTTTGGCAAAGGCTCTTGACAAGGCTGCCAAGGAGATTGGTGTTGACTTTATCGGTGGATTCTCAGCTTTGGTACAAAAAGGCTACCAAAAAGGAGATGAAATTCTCATCAATTCTATCCCACGCGCTCTAGCTGAGACAGACAAGGTTTGTTCGTCTGTTAATATTGGCTCAACCAAGTCAGGTATCAACATGACTGCGGTTGCAGATATGGGACGTATCATCAAGGAGACAGCGAACTTATCAGATATGGGAGCGGCTAAGTTGGTCGTATTTGCTAACGCTGTTGAGGACAATCCTTTTATGGCGGGGGCCTTCCATGGTGTCGGTGAAGCAGATGTCATCATCAATGTTGGTGTTTCAGGTCCTGGTGTTGTCAAACGCGCCTTGGAGAAAGTTCGTGGTCAGAGTTTTGATGTAGTAGCGGAAACAGTCAAGAAAACAGCCTTCAAGATTACTCGTATCGGTCAGCTGGTCGGTCAAATGGCGAGCGAACGCCTTGGAGTTGACTTTGGGATTGTAGACCTAAGTTTGGCACCAACTCCTGCAGTTGGAGACTCTGTGGCACGTGTCCTTGAGGAAATGGGATTAGAAACAGTTGGTACGCATGGGACGACGGCTGCCCTCGCTCTTTTGAATGACCAAGTTAAGAAGGGTGGAGTGATGGCTTGTAACCAAGTCGGTGGCTTGTCAGGTGCTTTTATCCCCGTTTCTGAAGATGAGGGGATGATTGCTGCGGTGCAAAATGGCTCTCTGAATTTAGAGAAACTAGAAGCCATGACAGCTATCTGTTCTGTTGGACTGGATATGATTGCCATTCCAGAAGATACGCCTGCTGAAACCATTGCAGCTATGATTGCGGATGAGGCGGCCATCGGTGTTATTAACATGAAAACAACGGCTGTCCGTATTATTCCAAAGGGCAAAGAAGGCGATATGATTGAGTTTGGTGGCTTGCTAGGAACAGCTCCAGTGATGAAAGTTAACGGGGCTTCGTCTGTTGATTTCATCTCTCGCGGTGGCCAAATTCCTGCGCCAATCCATAGTTTTAAAAATTAATAAAAAGTGAGAGGATTTAAGTTGAGTTTAAGGATGACGGTGTATACTATAATCATTAAATAAAGACCTCCTAACTTTATTTAATAGAAATCCTAAACTTTTTCATAATAATCTCCTAGGGAAGCTACCATGAGGGTAGCTTTTCTTTTGGATAATTTACAAATGTTGGATTTGCTTTTGAAAGCCGAATATTTCTTTGATCCATGATATAATAGAAGAAATGGAGGATAGAAAATGTCTAAAGTAAGATTGTACTTGGTCCGTCATGGGAAAACGATGTTTAACACGATTGGACGTGCACAAGGATGGAGTGATACGCCTCTAACCGCAGAAGGTGAGTTGGGAATCCATGAACTGGGAATTGGCTTGAGAGAGTCTGGTTTACAATTTGACCGCGCTTATTCCAGTGATTCAGGGCGCACCATTCAAACTATGGGAATTATCCTAGAAGAACTTGGTTTGGAGGGAAAAATCCCTTACCGCATGGACAAGCGCATCAGAGAGTGGTGCTTTGGTAGTTTTGATGGGGCCTATGATGGGGACCTCTTTATGGGCTTGATTCCGAGAATTTTCAATGTAGACCATGTTCATCAGTTGTCCTATGCGGAGCTAGCAGAAGGTCTAGTTGAGGTTGATACTGCAGGCTGGGCTGAAGGTTGGGAAAAACTCAGTGGTCGAATCAAGGAAGGCTTTGAAGCGATTGCCAAAGAAATGGAAGAACAAGGTGGGGGCAATGCTCTCGTCGTAAGCCATGGAATGACCATTGGGACCATTGTTTATTTGATTAATGGTATGCATCCGCATGGCCTCGATAATGGTAGCGTGACGATTCTTGAATATGAGGACGGTCAGTTTAGCGTTGAGGTTGTTGGTGACCGTAGTTATCGAGAGCTAGGACGTGAGAAGATGGAAGAAATAAAAAATTGATAGAAGTTAGCTCCGATTAGGAGCTAATTTTTTTCCTGTTAAATAAGGTGGATTTGCGACCTCAGTATTTCTTGTTATCCAAGTCTAAAAGAACATTTCTCGTCTTTCAAATTCCCCTAAAAATGGTATAATAGTAACATCATAAAATTGGAGAGAGACCATGAGTTTTTACAATCATAAAGAAATTGAGCCTAAGTGGCAGGGCTACTGGGCAGAACATCATACATTTAAGACAGGAACAGATGCATCAAAACCGAAGTTTTATGCTCTCGATATGTTCCCATATCCTTCAGGAGCTGGATTGCACGTAGGACACCCAGAAGGTTATACAGCAACGGATATCCTCAGCCGTTACAAACGTGCGCAAGGATACAACGTCCTTCACCCAATGGGATGGGATGCCTTTGGTTTGCCAGCTGAGCAGTATGCTATGGATACGGGGAATGACCCAGCTGACTTTACAGCGGAAAACATTGCCAACTTTAAACGCCAAATCAATGCGCTTGGATTCTCTTACGACTGGGACCGTGAAGTCAACACAACAGATCCAAACTACTATAAGTGGACGCAATGGATTTTCACTAAGCTTTACGAAAAAGGCTTGGCCTATGAAGCCGAAGTGCCTGTAAACTGGGTTGAAGAGTTGGGAACAGCTATCGCAAACGAGGAAGTCCTTCCTGACGGAACGTCTGAGCGTGGAGGCTATCCAGTTGTCCGCAAACCGATGCGCCAATGGATGCTTAAAATCACGGCCTATGCAGAGCGCTTGCTTAATGACTTGGATGAGTTGGATTGGCCAGAGTCTATCAAGGAAATGCAACGTAACTGGATTGGGAAATCAACTGGTGCTAATGTCACTTTTAAAGTAAAAGGAACCGACAAGGAATTTACAGTCTTTACAACTCGTCCTGATACCCTTTTCGGTGCGACTTTCACTGTCTTGGCTCCTGAACATGACCTAGTTGACGCTATCACAAGTCCAGAGCAAGCTGAAGCCATAGCAGACTACAAACATCAAGCTAGTCTTAAGTCTGACTTGGCTCGTACCGACCTTGCCAAGGAAAAAACAGGGGTTTGGACCGGTGCTTATGCCATCAACCCTGTCAATGGCAAAGAAATTCCAATCTGGATTGCGGACTATGTTCTTGCTAGCTATGGAACAGGTGCGGTAATGGCTGTGCCAGCCCACGACCAACGTGACTGGGAATTTGCCAAACAGTTTGGTCTTCCAATCGTAGAAGTGCTTGAAGGTGGTAATGTGGCGGAAGCTGCCTACACAGAAGATGGACTTCACGTTAACTCAGATTTCCTAGATGGTCTTAACAAAGAAGACGCCATTGCTAAAATCGTAGCTTGGTTGGAAGAGAAAGGTTGTGGACAAGAGAAGGTTACCTACCGTCTCCGCGACTGGCTCTTTAGCCGTCAACGTTACTGGGGTGAACCAATCCCAATTATTCATTGGGAAGATGGGACTTCAACGGCTGTTCCTGAAAATGAACTCCCACTTGTCTTGCCAGTCACCAAGGACATCCGCCCTTCAGGTACGGGTGAAAGCCCATTGGCTAACTTGACAGACTGGCTTGAAGTAACTCGTGAAGATGGGGTCAAAGGTCGTCGTGAAACCAATACGATGCCACAATGGGCTGGTTCAAGTTGGTACTACCTCCGCTATATCGATCCACACAACACAGAGAAATTGGCTGATGAGGACCTTCTCAAACAATGGTTGCCAGTCGATATCTACGTGGGTGGTGCAGAACACGCCGTTCTTCACTTGCTCTACGCTCGTTTCTGGCACAAATTCCTCTATGATCTCGGTGTCGTTCCAACTAAAGAGCCATTCCAAAAACTCTTTAACCAAGGAATGATCTTGGGTACTAGCTACCGTGACCACCGTGGCGCTCTTGTGGCGACTGACAAGGTTGAAAAACGTGACGGTTCCTTCTTCCATGTGGAAACAGGGGAAGAGTTGGAGCAAGCACCAGCCAAGATGTCTAAATCTCTCAAGAACGTGGTCAACCCAGACGATGTGGTGGAACAATACGGTGCCGATACTCTTCGTGTCTATGAAATGTTCATGGGACCACTTGATGCTTCGATCGCTTGGTCAGAAGAAGGTCTGGAAGGAAGCCGTAAGTTCCTTGACCGTGTTTACCGTTTGATGACAACCAAAGAAATTGTTGCGGAAAATAGCGGTGCTCTTGACAAAGTCTACAACGAAACTGTTAAGGCTGTTACTGAGCAAATCGAGTCGATGAAGTTCAACACAGACATTGCCCAACTCATGGTCTTTGTCAACGCGGCTAACAAGGAAGACAAGCTCTATGTAGACTACGCCAAAGGATTTATCCAATTGCTTGCCCCAGTTGCGCCACACTTGGCAGAAGAGCTCTGGCAAACAGTCGCAGCAACAGGTGAGTCAATCTCTTACGTAGCTTGGCCAACTTGGGACGAAAGCAAATTGGTTGAAGACGAAATTGAAATCGTCGTCCAAATCAAAGGAAAAGTCCGTGCCAAACTCATGGTCGCTAAAGACCTATCACGCGAAGAATTGCAAGAAATTGCTCTAGCAGATGAAAAAGTTAAAGCAGAAATTGACGGCAAGGAAATCGTGAAGGTGATTGCAGTACCGAATAAACTGGTGAATATTGTAACGAAGTAATCAGTTGATTTGCTGATTTCAAACCTCGGACAGTTTCTTAAACTGTTTGAACCAACTAAACTCGTTAATATCGTTGTGAAATAAGATAGAAATCCTTCAGAGTAGAATCTGGAGGATTTTTATTTGACAAGAAGTTTCTATTTTGTTAATATAATTAACAAAGAAAAGAGAGATTATGGATAAAAAAGAATTTATTACATTTAATAATCGTTTCAATAGATTTATTTTAGCATTTGAACAGCTAAAAAAAAATCAACATAAAATTAGTATTGATAAATCCATTACGTTGAATGAGGTACATTTGATTGTTGTGATTGGGAAAAATCAGCCTTTAAATCTAGTAAAATTATCTGAATTATTAGAAGTTTCGAGAAGTGCAATAACTCAAAGTGTTAGGAGATTAATTCAAAAAAATTTAGTTGTTTTTGATTTTGCTCCGAATAATGGGAAAAATAAATATTTGAGATTATCTGAAAAAGGCATCGAAGTTTTTAAAATCCATAAGGAGCAACAAGCATATATTGAAGAATCAGTTTTTTCAGTTTTAAACAACTATAGCGAGGAGGAGCTTCAAACAGTTGTGAAATTGATGGATGATATTGAAAATGTATGGGGAGGATTACCGTGGTGAAAGTCGCGGTAAATTTTAAATTTAGTTGTTAAGCATATTAACAAAAGGAGAAGATATGAGTGTAAACATTGAACTGATTTCACAAACTGACTTAGCAGATGAATTTTTTTATATTACTATCAATGGTTTAGAACCAAGGACAAGGTATTGTGTAGAAATGTACCTGTCCGATTATTACTGTATAAATGCTCCCTTACTTTTAGATCATGATGTTGTGTGGAAATCAACCGCAATTTTTTTATCTGATCAGGGCGGTATGATTGATACCTCTCAGACAGCAGCTATTTCAGGATCTTATAAAGGGGTTTCAGAAATGGGCTTGTTCTTTAATGCGAAACCGTTGAAAAATAGGAAAAGGAGATTACCCAGTTCTCTTGATAGAATTCCATTGCGAGATTGTTTTGGTGTTGAAATTAAAATCAAGCTGGGGAAAGATGTGGTCGCGGAGCAAAGTTTTGTAAGGCGTTATATGAATCTGGGAATAAGGTATCAAGATATTTATGATAAGCATTTTCAAGGTCGATTATTTTATGATGAAAAGTTAAGAAAGGCGCCGGCCGTGATTATTGTTAGTGGTAGTGAGGGAAGAATTGAAAAAGCTCAGAACATTGCCCAACTTTTATCTTCTAGAGGCTATATTTGTCTTGCGATAGCTTATTTTGGTTTAGAGGGATTACCCCAAAACTTAGAACGAATTCCGATAGAATGTCTGGAGGAAGCGAAAGATTTTCTATATCATCATCCTCAAGTTGATAATACAAAAATAGGAATATATGGTCGTTCTAAAGGAGCAGAGCTTGTTCTAGCTGGACAAAGTATTTTGGATGATGTGCAATGTTTGGTACTCAATTCCCCCTCAAATGTAATATTTTAAGGAATAAAGGGAAAACTCAACTCTCATTCATCTTCTTGGACATATTTGCAAAAAGAACTTCCGTATCAAAAATTTCAACTAGGAAATTATTTGTTAAACAAGTTTTTTGGAAAACATATTCCTGAAGATAGTAGGGCTCAGATTGATGTGAGTAAAATTGCCTCTCCTTTATTATTGCTAGGAAGCGATGTTGATGAAATATGGAATGCGTCATCCGCGATAGATGATATTATTTCACATTATAAAGGGAAATCCATTTTGTTTAAAAAATACCATGAAACAGGGCATATGTTAACGATTGCTTATCAACCGAATCATCGTTATCGAAAAGATTGGCGCTTATTAATGAAAGAAAGTGTAGACTCTTGGTTTGCTACGATAAATTTTTTTGATACACATTTGAAAAATTTGTAGATAGTGCTGAACCGTGCTATAATAGTCCCAACTAAGATAAAAACACAGTTCTGGTTGGTAGTCCAGACGTAGGCAAGCCTATCAGTAACCTTCCTCCTTGGTTGTCCATTCTTAGGGATAGATTTAAGGAGGTGCTGTCATGGAAATCGTTTCAATTGGCTTGACAGTTTATTTTGAAGATGGATTTTGGCATGGATTGTTTGAACAAGAGTATGAGGGAACTTATCAAGTTTGTCGAGTGACATTTGGTCAGGAACCAAAAGAGGATGAAATTTTGAAACTTTTACAGACTCAGTTTGTTCGGTTATCTTTTAGTCCAGAGGCAACAGTCAAACAGCATGTGAAGATTAAGAATCCGAAGCGTCTGCAGCGAGCTGTAAAGAAACAGGTGAAGCAGAAAGTTTCTTCTAAGTCACAAGAACTTTTACAGTTGCAGTTTGAGGAACGAAAAAAGCATTCAAAACAACAGTCTAGTCTCCAAAAGCAATTGCTCAAGCAAGAGAAATTTGAACGCAAACAGCAAAAACGTAGAGAGAAGCACAAGGGGCACTAGTAGCTTTCTCTTTCATAAAATAGAACAGCTCTTCTTGGATAACAAGAGCTGTTTTTGCTTGTATTGAAGATTTCTTTCCTAATAGATAGCCTTATCGTTAATGGCAGTTTCAAATTCAGGACCATACTTTCTTGCTTCAAATTCAATCCTGCCCCATTCAGCATTTTCATTTTACTAGAAGGGAGTGTGTGCCATGATTTCTGATTCATTTTTTATTGTTTGCTTTGGTGAGAACAATACTACCGACTCTTGGATTTTTCTGCCGGATGCTATAAAACACCTCTTTTATAGCGCATGTTTAAAAATATAATGTGTGGTTATAAGTGATTTTAAACTTCCTCTAGTGATTCGATGGTAGAAAAACGGTTGCAGCCTGCACCACTTTAACTTAGCCCCCATTATTTTACCACTTGTCCTTTCATTTTAACTGCTTATCTCAAAAGTCGATTTTTCTTTCATTCTTTTTGTTAAACTAGTGTGGTTAAGAGGAGGAAAAAATATGATTTTACAAGCTAAACATTTGACTAAACGGTACGGCAATCATATGGCTGTTGACGATATCCAGTTAGAGTTTGAAAAAGGAAGTTTCAATGCTATTTTGGGACCCAATGGTGCAGGGAAATCAACCACCATTTCCATGTTAATCGGGTTGAAAAAGCCGACACAAGGTCAGATTCGATATGCGTCAAATACGAAAATCGGAGTTGTTTTTCAAGCTAGTGTACTGGATGAGATGTTGACGGTTAGGGAAAATCTCACGATTCGTGCTCAACAGTATAAGGAGATTGCAGCAAGTCGTGTGGATGATTTGATCCATCAACTGGGTTTGACGGCTTTCCAGAAACAACTCTATGGAACCTTGTCAGGTGGACAAAAACGTCGGGTTGATATTGCGCGTGCTCTTCTTTCGCGACCAGATATTCTTTTCTTGGATGAACCAACGACAGGTCTTGATATTCAGACTCGCAAATCCATCTGGGATCTACTGTATCGACTACAAAAGGATGAAGGGATGACTATTATCTTAACGACTCATTATCTGGATGAAGCAGATGAAGCGGATCAGATCTATATCGTTGATCATGGGAAAGTGATTGCGCAAGGTTCTGCGACTGCTATCAAAAGTCAGTATGCATCTAATATCCTAAAAATTCGTTTTAAGGAAATGAAAGATTTAGAAAAGTTGCTACAGACTGGAATGACAGTAGAGGAAGAAAACGAGTTGGAATATCTTTTTTATCCAAGGACGTCACAGGAAGCCATTGAATATTTGGCAAAAGTTCGAGAAGAAATTGATTCTTTTGAGTTTCGCCCAGGTACTATGGATGATGCCTTTATTGCACTTACAGGAAGAGAGGTTCGCTAATGCTAGCTTTATTGAAACGGAATTTTATCTTATATTTTCGTAATCGTTCGGGAGTATTTTTCTCATTATTGGGGGCATTGATTTCCTTCCTCCTTTATATCATTTTTTTGCAGAAGAACTTGACGGATGCTTGGTCCCAACTCCCTAATAGTACGAACCTTTTAAATAACTGGCTGATGGGTGGGACCTTGGCTGTGACTGGGATGACAACCAGTTTTACGGCTCTTACACAAATGGTACAGGATCGTGAAAATCAAGTGGATCAAGATCTCTTCTTGACAGATTTAGGTAACTGGGGCTTACAGACGTCCTATCTAATCAGTAGTATTGTCATTTCTTTTGTCATGCAGGTGTTTATGTATGCTGTTATGAGTTTTTATTTTAAAGAGAGCCCAGTTATCAGTCATTTACCGGAAATCGCTTTGATTATGTTGTTAAGCAGTCTGCTTTCAAGTTTGGTAAATGTTCTCTTGATTTACCGTTTTCAATCTGTAGATAGCCTTGGGAAACTGGCAACGATAGTGGGAACTGCTTCTGGATTTTTAGTAGGAACTTATATCCCCATTGGAGTATTACCTGATTCTGCACAGCTTTTCATGAAATGTACCCCTGCAACTTATATTGCTTCTCTCTATCGACAAGTCTTGATGAAAGAGCGGTTAGAGACCGCATTTTCAGGAAACAACAGTCTGTTACAGGAATTTCAAGAAAAAATGGGAATCCAAATCAACTGGCAAGAACTATTGACAAAGGGAGAAACATACTTTATAGTGGTTATTATCAGTCTCGTCGCTATTCTTCTTTGGCTTTTATTTGTTAAAGTGTTTAGCAAGAGAAAATAAAGATGTATTGGAGAGAAAATGAAGATTCGTTTTGAAATGAAGACAGAGTTTTCAGAAAAAGACCCACACATTTTAATTCAGGCAGCTCAGTTAACCGACCAAGCAAGAGAGGTCATGGAGTATTTAGAACAATTTTCAACGACCAATCATGTGGTTATTCCTATTCGAACGGATGATCATCTGGTTATGGTGAAAATTGAGGATCTTATTCTAGCAGATATCGATAAGAATTTGTTGACCATTTATACGGTAGACGGGATTTATAAAACTAAGGAAACATTGACAAACTTTCAGAATCGGATTAACCGGCGTAACTTTATACAGATATCGCGTCATTCAATTATAAACATTGACCATTTAGAGTCATTATCGGATAGCTTTTCAGGGAACATGATGGCTAAGATGACTCGGGGTCTCAAATCGAGTGTGAGTCGGAAATACGTTAAGTCCTTAATGGATTATCTAGGTTTATAGGAGAAAATCATGAAACGATTGATTGCTTATTTTGTATCGGGAATGCGTACGGCCTCCTTTGTTTATTTGAGTTTGGTGTTATTGGCTCAGTTTTATTCAGGTATTACCTATCCCGCACCAACGACAAAAAATATTCTAGCTTTGTTTTTGATGAGTGGAATTATGGGGGTATTGACCTTAATCCTTGAAAGGCTAGAGTTTCTTGCTTATAGTATGCGTGTGGGAGTTCATTTATTAGCGACAGCTACTATTCTAGTATTGACCTACCTATTTTTTGGCTGGGGTTCAGCATTGTTGAGTCCCTTGCTTTGGTTCTTTTTCTTATTAATTTATGGACTGATATGGTTGTACCAGATCTGGCAAACTCACAAACTAACCCAACGAATTAATCAAGCCTTAGAAGATAAAAGAAAGAAAACGAATCACTAATGTAGTGAGTGGATGAGGTTTGAGGAGAACGCTAGTTTCCATATAGAGCAATTTAGGATATAGTATTTTCAGTGTAAAACAAGGAGAAAAACGATGCCAGTAAACGAATATGGTCAGATGATTGGTGAGTCAATGGAAGGTTATACTCCAGGTGAATTGCCTTCCATTGATTTCTTAGAAGGGCGCTACGCTCGGATAGAGGCTCTTTCGGTGGAAAAGCATGAAGAGGATTTGCTAGCTGTTTATGGTCCAGATACACCTCGGGAGATGTGGACCTACCTCTTTCAGGAACCAGTGGCAGATATGGAGGAACTGGTTACCGTCTTAAATCAGATGTTAACTCGTAAGGACCGTTTTTACTACGTGATTATAGACAAGGCAACTGGTAAGGCTTTGGGAACTTTTTCTCTCATGCGCATTGACCAGAATAACCGAGTAATAGAAGTGGGTGCCGTCACTTTTTCTCCTGCTCTTAAGGGGACGAGGATAGGAACAGAAGCTCAGTATCTCCTAGCGCGATATGTTTTTGAGGAGCTCAACTATCGTCGCTATGAGTGGAAATGCGATGCTCTAAATTTGCCATCCAGACGAGCTGCGGAACGTTTGGGCTTTGTCTATGAAGGAACTTTCCGTCAGGCAGTCGTTTATAAGGGGCGTACGAGAGATACGGATTGGCTCTCTATGATTGATAAGGACTGGCCTCAAGTTAAAGCTCGTTTGGAAGCATGGCTGGCTCCTGAAAATTTTGATAAAAATGGACGACAGTACAAGAGCTTGAGAGAACTTTAAGAGGTGTTGGGATGATAACTATTAGAAGGCAAGAAATCGTCAAGCTAGAGGATGTTCTGCATCTCTATCAGGCAGTTGGATGGACAAATTATACACATCAACCTCAGATGTTGGAGAAGGCCTTATCTAACTCATTAGCGATTTATCTGGCATTTGATGGCGATGCCGTGGTGGGCTTGGTTCGTTTGGTCGGAGATGGTTTTTCATCGATTTTTGTCCAGGATTTGATTGTTTTGCCTAGCTATCAGCGCCAAGGGATTGGTAGCGACTTGATGAAAGAGGCTTTAGGTGACTTCAAAGATGCCTATCAAGTCCAACTAGTGACCGAACAGACAGAAAAAACCTTGGGATTCTATCGTTCTCTGGGATTTGAAACCTTATCTACTTATGATTGTACAGGAATGGTTTGGGTGGATCGAAAAAGATAAAAAAATCATTTTTTCTTAAGTAAAGTTTAAGTTTCCTCGTGTATTATATAGTTATTAAATAAAGACCTCCTAATACTCTTCGAAAATCTCATCAACCTTCGTTAGAGTCGACTTAGCTAACTATCGTTATGCTTGCGCCTATCTGCCTAGTCTGATTTCGATTTTCATTGAGTACCCTTTGTTTAATGAAATCCCAAACTTTTCTTTTTCATCATAATCTCCTAAAGAAGTCACCCAATCAGGTGACTTTTTTATGGCTTGGAGAGGAAAATTCCATTTGGAAAAAATTTTTTTAAAAAATGATAAATCAAAGAAAAAGTTAAGTTAGCTTTAAGATTCATCTTGTATCATATAATCATTAAATAAAGACCTCCTAACTTTATTTAATGAAATCCTAAACTTTTCTTTTTCATAATAATCTCCCTAAAGAGGCCACCCAATCAGGTGGCTTTTTTGTTTGAAAAAACTCCTTAGAAAAGACTAAGGAGAAAGAATCATGTTTTCTTTTTAAGTTGTTGGTTTCGATACTGTCTAGGTGTTAGGTGATAGTGTTGCTTAAATTGACGGTTGAAGTTTGAAAGGTTGGTGAAACCGACCTGGCTTGCAATTTCTTGAATACTGAGGTTGGTTTGGACGAGTTTCTCACAGGATTTCTCAAGACGTAACTGGAGCAGGTAGTCCATACAACTGGCTCCAGTATGTTGCTTGAAAATACTCATAAAGTGATTTTTACTATATCCAAATGTTGCAGCTAGTTGCTCGATATGAATGGGTTCTGAGTAGTGCTGTTCAAGGTAGCAAATCACTTCTTTTAGTTTTTGGTATTTTTGGTAGGTATCATCTGTATAGTGTCGATTGACATATCGATACTTAAAGAGAAGATGAAGCAATTCGTATAGTTTAGATTTTATGAGTAGATCGTAGTATATGCCTTTTTCTTCAAGGATAGAAAAGAGGGAAAGAAGGCAGGATTGAATTTGATCATAGGCCTTATCGCCTGGTGATATTTGGGGAGTAAGGCAAAAGTGACCAGAGTGGAGGGGTTGGATATAGCGTTGGCTAAAACTGTCAATTTGACTTCTACCTAGGAAATCTAAATGGATACGAAAAACTGCTGAAATTTGTTCTTGATTTTCAATAGGGTAGATAGCGTGAGGAGACGTTGGCTGAATTAGGAAAATATCACCTTCATGACTTTCAAAACGCTCAGAGTTGATATAGAAGGTAGCGGTTCCTTTTTTGACATAGATTATCTCGAGTTCAGGATGCCAATGGTAAATTGTATTAGAAGATTGCTTGGACAGGATTTGTTTTTCAAAATCATATGGGAAGTCAGATGGGTTATCTCGTAAGAAACGTGAACGGTCTGCCATGGTAAATCCTCCCAATATTCTATTACTACTTTTATTATACCAAAAAAACTTCCTTATTTAGGAAGTTTTCGAGTTTTAAGCTTTCTTTTTCATATAAAAAATAGTAAGCATAAGTCCAATGAAGGCCAAAGCGATAGCAACATAAAAAGCTACACTATAATTTCCATTATTAGCCATTGCCATTTGAACAGCGACCTTGGGAGCGAAAAATGCTGCTAAAGAATATCCAGTGAAGACGATACCGTAGTTGACTCCTTGATTTGCAGGACCGTAATTTTCCATGACGATAGATGGGAAGACCCCCATAACACCACCAAAGCAGATACCAAGCCCAATAATTCCTAAGGTAAATCCGAATTGACCAGGAACGATAGTTAGGGAGAATAAAGCTAGGACAATGACAGAATAGATAATCAATAAGGTCTTTGAACGGCCGATTTTATCAGAAAGTGATCCCCAGATAAAACGACCACTAGAGTTTGCGATTGAATAGAGAGAAACATAGAGAGCTGCAGTGCCTGCAGAGAGTCCAAACATTGATTGACCGATTGGTGATGCCTGAGAGGCAATCATCAAACCAGAAAAGGCGCCAACAAAGAACATGCTAATGATAATGTAAAACAGAGGACTTTGTAGCATTTGTTTCCAGTTTTTATTAGTAGGTCCTTGCTTAGTTTGTACTGGAGCTTTCCAGCCTGCTGGTTGGTAGCCGCTTGGAGCTGCCTTGATAAAGAAAATGGCACAGATGATAACAACAATATAGACTAGCCCAATTGTACGAAAAGCAAAGAAGGCGTCTTGTTGTTGAATGAGATTGCTTGCGACTGGAGAAGCGATGACTGCGGCAAATCCCATGCCACCTGTCAGAATTCCAGAGGCTAAGCCACGTTTATCAGGGAAGAGGCGAAGTGAATTGGATAGGGCACCTGAATAGGCAAAACCTTGACCAAGTCCAGCCATTAATCCATAGGTCAAATAAAGCATGGCTGGTGAATTGGCATAGCCGGTTAAGTAAAATCCGCTAGCAAATAGGAGGGCGCCGAGGGCGATGGTCCATTTTACATAACCTTTGTCAACTAAATAACCTCCTAGAATCATGGGGATAGGGCCGATTGCAGAGTTGATAGCAAATGCTAACATAATATCTGACATGGACCAGCCTGTTGAACTGCTAAGTGGTCCGGCAAAAACAGAAAAGGAATAGACGGCACCTGTGCAAAGAAGAATGGCTGTAGACGCGACTAAAATCCTCCAACGATTGAATGTCTCTTTCATAAAAACATCCTCCTTAAATGTATATTTTTTCACCAAGACTATATCATAGTTAAGGAAGCCGGTCAATAGTTTATGAAGATATTTTGTTAATTTTTTCACGAACTTGTACTAAAGTACGATAATCTGATAGAATAACACGGTCTTTATTATCAAGGATTTACAAGATTTTCTAAAGTAGTATAATGAAAGTAGATTAAATAAATGAAAGGGGTACCAAGATGAAACTAGTTGCTATCGTTGGAACCAATTCGGATCGCTCAACCAATCGGAAACTCTTGAAATTTATGCAAAAGCACTTTTCGGATAAAGCCGACATTGAGGTATTGGAAATCAAACAATTGCCAGCATTTAACGAACCTGAGGACAAGCAAGCGCCAGCTGAAGTTCAAGCTTTTTCAGAAAAAATTCTTGCTGCAGATGGTGTGATTATTTCAACCCCTGAGTATGACCACACGATACCAGCTCCTTTGGCCTCTGCTTTGGAGTGGATTGCTTATACCAGTCGTGCTTTGGTTAACAAACCAACTATGATTGTCGGTGCTTCTCTTGGCTTGCTAGGAACATCTAGAGCGCAGGCACATTTACGTCAGATTTTAGATGCGCCGGAGCTTAAAGCGAGAGTTATGCCTGGTACGGAGTTCTTTCTAGGTCATTCTGAGCAAGTCCTAGATGATGAGTGTCATTTGAACAATCCTGAAAAGGTTGCAGAACTAGAAGAACATTTTTCAGAGTTTCAAAATTTTGTTGAATTAACAAAAGCTTTAGTCAAACCAGAAGATACAAATCGTAAGAAATCTTTCATTTGGGAAGAATGGTTGAAAGCATAGGTATTTCAAGAAAGGAGAACAATCCATGAAATTAGTAGCTATTGTTGGGACTAATGCAAAAAAATCCTATAATCGCAACCTATTGCAATTTATGAAAAGACATTTTGCTTCAAAAGCGGATATTGAGATTTTAGAAATAACAGATGTACCAATGTTCAATGAAACAGATGATCAAACAGATACACCTATTATTCAGAAGTTTAATCAAGCTATTTCAGAAGCTGATGGTGTCATTATTTCAACACCCGAGCACAATCATACGATTCCATCAAGTTTGAATAGCTTGCTCGAGTGGTTATCTTTTAACATTCATCCACTAGACGGAAAGCCGACAATGATTGTCGGAGCTTCCTACGATATTCAAGGTTCTTCACGTGCACAACTTCATCTTCGTCAGATTCTGGATGCTCCTGGGGTAAATGCAACAGTTATGCCAGGTAGTGAGTTTTTACTTGGTCGAGCGCATCGAGCATTTGATGATAATGGAGATTTGATTGATGAGCGAACCGTTGATTTCCTAGATAGTTGTTTTTATCGCTTCCTTCGCTTTGTATCTATTGCAAACCAACTAAACCTTCCTGAAGAAGTTCGCTTTGAACCGGGGACTTACCATGTTACAACTGAAGGCCATAATGGTAAATTACCGATGGATGTAACGGTTTCTGAGGACCGTATTGAAAAAATTGAAATCGATTCTTCTGGAGAATCTTCAGGAATCGCAGATGTCGTCTTTACCCGTATTCCAGCAGAAATCATTGAGGGACAGACCTTGAACGTCGATGCGGTGTCAGGAGCTTCTGTGACTTCAAATGGTGTTTTAGATGGAGTTGCGCGCGCAGTCAAACAAGCGGGTGCAAATCCGGATGTTTTACGGAAGCGTTCAAAAGCGCCATCTGCCCTAGATAAAGAAGATAAAACCTATCAGGCAGACGTTGTCATCGTCGGAGGCGGAGGAGCTGGATTAGCTGCAGCGGCTGCAGTCTTACAAGCTGGTAAGAAGCCAATTATTGTTGAGAAATTCCCAGCAATTGGAGGAAATACTGTTCGTGCAGGTGGTCCAATGAATGCACCAGATCCAGCATGGCAAGGAACCTTCGCAGCTCATCCAGGTGAGGCACATACGCTTCAAGAATTGATTGCGACAGATGAATCAACGATTGATCCAGAATATTTAGAGGACTTTAGAGCCTTGAAAGTTGAGGTTGAGCAGTATTTGCAGGACCCGAGCTATTTGTTTGACTCTACCTTACTTTACCGTATCCAAACCTATATCGGTGGGAAACGAAAAGATTTACAAGGAAATGAAATTCATGGGCAATACGATTTGGTTTCTGTTTTAACCGAACGAGCCCTAGAGTCTGTTCGTTGGTTGGAAGACATCGGTGTTGAATTTGTTCGTAGTGAAGTGACAATGCCAGTTGGAGCCCTTTGGCGTCGTGGACATAAGCCGGTTCAACCAATGGGGTATGCCTTTATATCCGTCCTACAAAAATATGTTCTAGAAAATGGTGGCAAGATTTTGACAGATTCTCCAGTTAAAGAATTGCTTGTAAAAGACGGGGCTGTCAAGGGTGTCAGAGCAGAAGGTCGAAACGGTCAAACCATCATTGTCAATGCAGATGCTGTTGTTCTAGCTTCTGGAGGATTTGGTGCCAATACAAAGATGCTACAAAAATACAATACCTACTGGACTGAAATTGCAGATGATATTGCTACATCTAATACACCAGCTGTAACAGGAGATGGTATTCTTTTAGGGCAAAGTGTAGGTGCAGATTTGGTAGGTATGGGCTTTAGTCAAATGATGCCAGTATCCGATCCAGTGACAGGAGCCCTTTTCTCAGGACTTCAAGTTCCTCCAGCAAACTTCATCATGGTAAATACTCAAGGGAAGCGCTTTGTAGATGAGTACGGTAGCCGAGACAAGCTAACTCAAGCAGCGATTGATAATGGAGGCTTGTTCTATCTAATTGCAGATGAACGTATCAAGGCAACAGCCTACAACACTAGCCAAGAAAAAATCGATGCCCAAGTCAAAGCAGGCACTCTCTATCGCGCAGATACGATAGAAGAGTTGGCGGTTCAGATTGGTATGAATCCAGAGGTGTTAGCAGATACAATCAAGAAGTACAATTCTTATGTTGATGCAGGCTTTGACCCTGAATTTAATAAAGGTAGTTTTGATCTCAAGTGTGAGGTTGCGCCATTTTACGCAACACCGAGAAAACCAGCCGTTCACCATACAATGGGTGGACTCAAGATTGATACTTCAACACACGTTTTGAATGAAAATGGTCAGATTATCCCTGGTTTGTATGCTGCCGGAGAAGTCGCAGGTGGACTCCATGCAGGTAACCGTCTGGGAGGAAATTCGCTTACGGATATCTTTACTTTTGGACGTATTGCAGGTCAAACAGCTGTTAAAGAAAATTGTTAGTGATTGATTTAAAAATTAAGGGAAATTTAAGTCTTCTCCTGTATCATATAATCATTAAATAAAGACCTCCTAATACTCTTCGAAAATCTCATCAATCTTCGTTAGAGTCGACTTAGCTAACTATAGTTATGCTTGCGTCTATCTGCCTAGTCTGATTTCGATTTTCATTGAGTACCCTTTATTTAATGAAATCCTAAACTTTTCTTTTTCATAATAATCTCCCTAAAGAGGCCACCCAATCAGGTGGCTTTTTTGTTTGTGGCTTGGATTTTTGATATAATAGAGCCATGAGTAGAATTTTAGATAATGAAATCATGGGGGATGAGGAGTTGGTAGAACGTACGCTCCGTCCTCAGTATTTACGTGAATATATTGGGCAGGACAAGGTCAAGGATCAGCTTCAAATCTTTATTGAGGCAGCAAAAATGCGTGATGAGGCGCTGGACCATGTTCTTTTATTTGGTCCTCCAGGTCTCGGGAAAACAACCATGGCCTTTGTTATTGCCAATGAACTGGGAGTCAATCTCAAGCAAACGTCTGGTCCTGTCATTGAAAAAGCGGGTGATCTGGTAGCGATTTTGAATGATTTGGAGCCTGGAGACGTTCTCTTTATTGACGAGATTCATCGCTTACCCATGTCGGTGGAAGAGGTGCTCTATAGTGCCATGGAGGACTTCTACATTGATATCATGATTGGGGCTGGTGAAGGCAGTCGCAGTGTTCATTTGGATTTGCCGCCTTTTACCTTGATTGGTGCGACGACACGTGCGGGGATGCTCTCAAATCCTCTACGAGCACGTTTTGGGATTACGGGTCATATGGAATACTATGCCCACGCTGACTTGACGGAAATTGTTGAGCGGACAGCAGATATTTTTGAGATGGAAATCACTCATGAAGCTGCAGCTGAGTTGGCCTTACGCAGTCGTGGAACTCCTCGTATTGCCAATCGTCTCCTCAAGCGCGTGCGCGACTTTGCTCAGATTATGGGAGATGGCCTAATTGATGATGTGATTACGGATAAGGCATTAACCATGCTAGATGTTGACCGTGAAGGTTTAGACTATGTGGATCAAAAAATCCTCCGTACCATGATTGAGATGTACGGTGGTGGTCCAGTTGGGCTGGGAACCCTTTCGGTTAATATCGCCGAGGAGCGTGAGACGGTCGAAGATATGTACGAACCCTACCTCATCCAGAAAGGATTTATCATGCGAACTCGTTCTGGACGGGTGGCGACAGCTAAGGCATATGAGCATTTAGGGTATGAATACAATGAAAAATAAGCAAGAAATTCTAGACGTTTTTAGAGAAAATCCAGATATAATGGCTATTTTGACCATCATTCGTAACCTTGGTCTGAAAGATTCGTGGTTGGCAGCAGGTTCTGTCAGGAATTTCATCTGGAATCTCTTGTCAGACAAATCCCCTTTTGATCATGAAACGGATGTGGATGTGATTTTCTTTGATCCAGATGTTTCTTATGAGGAAACAGTATCCCTAGAGAAAAAGCTGAGAGAAGATTTTCCTCAGTATCAGTGGGAGTTGAAAAATCAGGTCTATATGCATCTGCACAGTCCCCACACTATGCCCTATACCAGTTCCTGTGATGCGATGGCTAAGTATCCTGAACGCTGTACGGCGATAGGGCTTCGCTTGCATGCAGATGCAACTTTAGAGCTCTTTGCGCCTTATGGTTTAGAGGATGTTTTGAACTTTCACGTATTCCCAACTCCTCATTTTTTAGAGAATGAGGACCGAATGAAGCTCTATCAGGAACGCTTGTCCAAGAAAAATTGGCAAGAAAAATGGGAAAATCTCACTTTTTCAAAAAACTTAAGAAAAGTTTAAGTTAGGAACGGTATACTAAGTCCATAAGTTAAGAGAAACTTAACTTAAACTCCTAAAACTTTTTCATAATAATCTCCCTATAAAATAAAGTCGCCCAATCAGGCGGCTTATTTTTTGTTACTTACAAGTAATGATAGTAACTTAGCAATAGAAGAAAATAGGGAAGTATGGTATAATAAAACGATAGATTTTTGAATAGGAATAAGATCATGTTTGGATTTTTTAAGAAAGATAAAGCTGCAGAAGTAGAGGTTCCAATACAGGTTCCTAATCATATTGGCATCATCATGGATGGGAATGGTCGCTGGGCTAAAAGACGCATGCAACCACGGGTTTTCGGACACAAGGCAGGGATGGAAGCCCTCCAAAAGGTGACTAAGGCGGCCAACAAACTGGGAGTCAAGGTCATCACAGTTTATGCCTTTTCTACGGAAAATTGGACGCGCCCAGATCAAGAGGTCAAGTTTATTATGAACTTGCCAGTCGAGTTTTATGATAACTATGTCCCTGAATTGCACGCAAATAACGTTAAAATTCAGATGATTGGTGAGACGGACCGTCTGCCTAAGCCGACTTTTGAAGCTTTGACAAAAGCAGAGGAATTGACTAAGAACAATACGGGTTTGATTCTCAATTTTGCTCTTAACTATGGTGGACGTGCTGAGATTACACAGGCTGTTAAGCTAATTTCTCAGGATGTTTTAGATGCGAAAATCAATCCGGGTGATATCACAGAGGAATTGATTGGCAACTATCTCTTCACTCAACATTTACCTAAGGATGTGCGAGATCCGGACTTGATTATTCGTACCAGTGGAGAATTACGCTTGAGCAATTTCCTTCCATGGCAGGGAGCCTATAGTGAGCTCTATTTTACGGATACCCTGTGGCCTGATTTTGACGAGGCAGCCTTACAGGAAGCAATTCTTGCCTATAATCGTCGTCATCGCCGATTTGGAGGAGTTTAGGAGAAAATATGACCAAGGATTTACAAGAGAGAACACTGTTTGCCGGACTGGCTCTGCTTATCTTCCTTCCCGTCTTGTTTGTTGGCGGGCTCCTGTTGCAGATAGGAATTGGCTTGATAGCTATGCTGGCTGTTCATGAGCTTCTGCATATGAAGGGACTAAAGACTATGACCATTGAGGGCACCTTGACCCTCCTTGCAACCTTTGCTCTCACAATCCCCTTAGAAAATTACCTAACTTTTTTGCCGGTTGATGGCAATGTGGTTGCCTACAGTGTTTTGATTACAATTATGTTAGGGACGACTGTTTTCAGTAAAAGCTATACGATTGAAGATGCTGCCTTTCCAATTGCTGTGAGTTTTTATGTTGGTTTTGGTTTCAATGCCTTACTAGATGCTCGTATAGCTGGATTTGATAAGGTTCTTCTGGCTCTCTTTATCGTTTGGGCGACAGATAGTGCAGCTTATCTGACGGGGGTGAATTTTGGCAAGCATAAGTTAGCCCCGAGAGTTTCTCCTAATAAGAGTATTGAGGGCTTTGTTGGGGGTATTCTAGGTGCGGTACTGATAACAGTACTCTTCATGCTAGTGGACAGTACAGTTGCTCTTCCCTATGGAATTTATAGGATGAGTCTTTTTGCCGCATTCTTCAGTGTGGCAGGCCAGTTTGGTGACTTGATTGAGAGTGCCATGAAACGCCATTTCGGTGTCAAGGATTCTGGAAAATTTATCCCTGGACATGGCGGTGTATTAGATCGCTTTGACAGCATGTTGGTTGTGTTTCCAATGATGCACTTATTTGGCCTGTTTTAAAGAAAGGAAGATTGAATGATTGGATTGCTAACCTTTATCCTCGTTTTTGGGATTATAGTGGTGGTGCATGAGTTTGGACATTTTTATTTTGCCAAGAAATCGGGCATTCTAGTTCGTGAATTTGCCATTGGTATGGGGCCCAAGATTTTTTCCCATATCGGCAAGGATGGCACTGCTTATACCATTCGAATCCTTCCTCTAGGAGGCTATGTTCGTATGGCAGGCTGGGGTGATGATGCGACGGAAATCAAGACAGGAACTCCAGTCAGTTTAACACTTGCCGACGATGGCAAGGTCAAACGGGTCAACCTCTCAGGGAAGAAACTGGATCAAACGGCTCTTCCTATGCAGGTAACCCAGTTTGACTTTGAAGACAAGCTCTTTATCAAGGGTTTGGTCCTGGAAGAAGAAAAGATTTTTGTAGTGGATCATGATGCGACGGTTGTTGAAGAAGATGGAACCGAAGTGCGCATCGCTCCTCTGGATGTACAGTATCAAAATGCTTCTATCTGGGGCAAGCTCATCACCAACTTTGCAGGTCCTATGAATAACTTTATCTTAGGTGTTGTTGTTTTTTGGATCTTGATCTTTTTGCAGGGCGGTGTTAGAGATACTCAGACAAATCTCTTTCACGTCATGCCAGAGGGAGCTTTGGCTAAGGTGGGTGTAGCTGAGACAGCTCAAATTACTAAGGTCGGCTCGCATGAGGTTAAAAATTGGCAAGACTTAACTCAGGCTGTGGAAGCAGATACCAAGGATAAGACCGCTCCGACCTTGGATGTGACCATTTCTGAAAATGGTAGCGAAAAACAAGTAACTGTGACTCCAGAAGAGAATCAAGGACGTTACATTCTCGGGGTTCAACCGGAAGTCAAGTCAGACTTTCTATCCATGTTTGTTGGTGGCTTTACAACCGCTGCTGACTCAGGACTTCGCATCCTTTCGGCTCTGAAAAACTTGATTTTCCATCCAGATTTGAACAAACTCGGTGGTCCCGTTGCCATCTTTAAAGCAAGTAGCGATGCTGCTAAAAATGGAATTGAGAATGTCCTCTATTTCCTAGCCATGATTTCCATCAATATCGGGATTTTTAACTTGATTCCTATCCCGGCTTTGGATGGTGGAAAGATTGTGCTCAATATCCTAGAGGCTATCCGCCGGAAACCCCTTAAACAAGAAATTGAAACCTATGTCACCATGGCTGGTGTAGTTATCATGGTTGTCTTGATGCTAGCTGTGACCTGGAATGACATTATGCGACTCTTCTTTTAGATAATCGAGGAATATTATGAAACAAAGTAAAATGCTAATCCCAACGCTTCGCGAAATGCCAAGCGATGCTCAAGTTATCAGCCATGCCCTTATGTTGCGTGCTGGTTATGTTCGTCAAGTCTCTGCTGGTGTTTATTCTTACCTACCACTCGCTAACCGTGTGATTGAAAAGGCTAAGAATATCATGCGCCAAGAGTTTGACAAGATTGGTGCGGTGGAGATGTTGGCTCCTGCCCTTCTCAGTGCCGATCTTTGGCGTGAATCAGGTCGTTATGAAACCTATGGTGAAGACCTTTATAAACTGAAAAATCGTGAAAAGTCAGACTTTATCCTAGGTCCGACACACGAAGAAACTTTTACGGCTATTGTTCGTGACTCTGTGAAATCTTACAAGCAATTGCCACTCAACCTTTACCAAATCCAACCGAAATACCGTGATGAAAAACGTCCACGTAACGGACTTCTCCGTACGCGTGAATTTATCATGAAAGATGGATATAGTTTCCATGCTAATTACGATAGTTTGGATGTGACTTATGACGAGTACAAGGCGGCCTATGAACGAATTTTCACTCGTAGTGGTTTGGATTTCAAGGCTATCATCGGTGACGGTGGTGCCATGGGTGGTAAGGATAGCCAAGAATTTATGGCCATCACTCCTGCTCGTACAGACCTCGACCGCTGGGTTGTCTTAGATAAGTCAGTTGCCTCATTTGATGAAATTCCTGCAGAAGTGCAAGAAGAAATCAAGGCAGAATTGCTAAAATGGATGGTTTCTGGTGAAGACACCATTGCCTACTCAAGTGAGTCTAGCTATGCAGCTAACTTAGAAATGGCAACAAACGAGTACAAACCAAGCAACCGTGTCGTTGCGGAAGAAGAAGTGACTCGCGTCGAAACTCCAGATGTTAAATCCATCGATGAAGTGGCAGCCTTCCTTAACGTGCCAGAAGAGCAAACGATTAAAACTCTCTTTTACATGGCAGATGGTGAGCTTGTTGCAGCACTTCTAGTTGGAAATGACCAACTCAATGAAGTCAAGTTGAAAAACCACTTGGGTGCAGATTTCTTTGATGTTGCGAGCGAGGAAGAAGTAGCAAATGTTATCACAGCTGGCTTTGGTTCGCTTGGTCCAGTTGGTTTGCCAGAAAATGTGAAAATCATTGCAGACCGTAAGGTACAAGATGTTCGCAATGCTGTTGTGGGGGCTAACGAAGATGGCTACCACTTGACAGGTGTGAACCCAGGTCGTGACTTTACTGCAGAATATGTGGACATTCGCGAAGTTCGTGAGGGTGAAATTTCCCCAGACGGACAAGGTGTTCTTAACTTTGCCCGTGGTATCGAGATTGGTCATATTTTCAAACTCGGAACTCGCTACTCAGCAAGCATGGGAGCAGATGTCTTGGATGAAAATGGTCGTGCTGTGCCAATCATCATGGGGTGTTACGGTATCGGTGTTAGCCGTCTCCTCTCAGCCGTTATAGAGCAACATGCTCGCCTCTTTGTTAACAAAACGCCAAAAGGTGAATACCGTTACGCTTGGGGGGTTAACTTCCCTAAAGAATTGGCACCATTTGATGTGCACTTGATCACTGTCAATGTCAAAGATGAAGAAGCGCAAGCCTTAACAGAAAAATTGGAATCCAACTTGATGGGAGCTGGTTACGAAGTCTTGACAGATGACCGTAACGAACGTGTCGGAGTCAAATTCAGCGATAGCGACTTAATTGGTCTGCCAATCCGTATCACTGTAGGTAAAAAAGCAGCTGATGGTATCGTAGAAGTCAAGATCAAGGCGACTGGTGACACAATTGAAGTTCACGCAGACAACTTGCTCGAAACCCTTGAAATCCTAAGCAAGAAATAAAACTATAATCAGAAGAAAAACAAGGCAAAAATGTAGCTAGTTTTTACCTTGTTTTTTCTGTATAATGGGAAAAATGAGTAAATGAAGAGGTAAAGCTATGCTAAAATTTCCAAAGGATTTTGTCTGGGGTTCCTCCACTTCTGGACCACAGACAGAAGGTCGTGTACCTGGTGACGGAAAGGGAGACAATCTCTGGGATTATTGGTTCCAAGTAGAGCCAAATCGCTACTACAATGGGATTGGACCTGACAAAACATCAACTTTCTATGAAAACTGGGAAAAGGATATTGAGCTTTTGGTAGAGACTGGGCATACAGCCTTCCGAACTTCTATCCAGTGGTCTCGTATTTTCCCACAGGGCCGTGGAGAGGTCAATCCGCAAGGGGTGGTTTTCTACCGTCAGGTCTTTGAAGCCGTTAAGGCCAAGGGGATTCGTCTCTTAGTCAATCTCTATCACTTTGACCTGCCTTTTGTCCTCCAAGAAGATGGGGATGGTTGGGAAAATAAGACCACTATCAAGGCTTATGAAGACTATGCTCGTTTTTGTTTTGAGACTTACGGTGACTTGGTGGACCAATGGATTACCTTTAACGAGCCCATTGTCCCCGTAGAGTTTGGCTATTTCTATGATGCCCACTATCCTCATAAGGTAGATGCCAAAGCAGCGGTTAAGGTTGCTTATCATACGCAACTGGCTAGTAGTCTTGCGGTTAAGGTCTGTCATGAGATTTTGCCTGGCTCTAAGATTGGGATTGTCCTTAACTTGACACCAGCTTATCCACGTAGTCAGCATCCTGCAGATGTCAAGGCTGCTCGCATTGCCGACCTCTTCCAAGCCCAATCTTTTCTAGATCCGTCTGTCTTGGGGGCTTATCCACAGGAGTTGGTAGAAATCTTGTCTGAGCATGATTTGCTGCCAGATTCTACAGCTGAAGAGTTGGATCTTATTCGGGAGCATACTGTGGACTTTCTTGGAGTCAATTATTACCAACCTTTGCGCGTCATGGCTCCACGTTTTGCTAAACATCCTGATAGCCCGCTTTTGCCAGAGCATTTCTATGAGCCTTACGTCATGCCGGGCCGTAAAATTAATCCTCACCGCGGTTGGGAAATCTACGAGCAGGGGATTTATGATATCGCCCAAAATATCAAGGAAAACTATGGTAATATTGAGTGGATGTTGACAGAGAATGGCATGGGTGTTGAAGGTGAAGAAAAATTCCGTGAGAATGGCATGATTCAGGACGACTATCGTATCGACTTTGTCAAAGGGCATCTTCGTGAACTCCACCGTGCCATTGAAGACGGAGCCAACTGTAAGGGTTACTTAATCTGGACCTTTATTGATTGCTGGTCGTGGCTCAACAGCTATAAAAATCGCTATGGTCTAGTTGAGCTTGACTTGGAAACACAGGAACGTCGCCTGAAGAAATCAGGTCACTGGTTCAAAGAACTCAGCGACCATAATGGATTTTAAGAATAAAAAAAGTGAGATGGTGTTCATCTCACTTTTTATTACAATATCATCACCAAGGTTCCGATCGTAATCAGGATACAGCCAACAATTGTTTTAAACGTCAGGATATCTTGTAGGAAGAAAAAGGCTAGAACGAGGGTAATGACGAGACTGAATTTATCGACAGCAGATACCTCAGTCGCATTGCCCATCTGTAGGGCCTTGTAGTAGCAGAGCCAGGAGGCGCCAGTGGCCAAGCCTGATAAGATGAGAAAGAGCCAACTTTTTCTACTGATGTTGACAATTTCGGTCTGACTATTGGTCAAGAAAACCATGGCCCAGGCCATAAGAATGACGACGACCGTACGAATAGCAGTTGCTAGATTGGATGGAACTCCCTCGATCCCAATCTTGGCTAAAATTGATGTTAAGGCTGCAAAGATAGCAGATAAAAGTGCGAAGAAAAACCACATGGCAAATACCTCCTCTTTTTATTATAAGTAATTGATGCTGACTTGTCAGGTATCAAGTGAAATTCTGATAAAATACCAGATAGAAAAACTATACCAATTTTTCTTCTTGACAAGTGAGAAAAACAAGTATATACTGTCTTTGCTGATTCTGTAAAGGGGAAATCAGACTATACCAATTTAAGGAGAAAGCACAGCTGGTCTGTGTCGTATATATTATGTGTGGAATTGTTGGTGTTGTTGGAAACACAAATGCAACTGATATTTTGATTCAAGGGCTTGAAAAGCTCGAATACCGTGGTTATGATTCTGCGGGGATTTTTGTCTTAGGTGGTGCTGAAAATCATCTAGTTAAGGCTGTCGGTCGTATTGCAGAATTGTCTGCAAAGACAGCTGGTGTTGAGGGAACGACTGGTATCGGTCATACGCGTTGGGCGACTCACGGGAAACCAACGGAAGACAATGCTCACCCACACCGCTCTGAGACAGGACGTTTTGTCTTGGTCCACAATGGGGTGATTGAAAACTACCTTGAAATCAAGGAAGAATACCTTTCAGGTCACCACTTCAAAGGGCAAACAGATACAGAAATCGCTGTTCACTTGATTGGGAAATTTGTTGAAGAAGATGGCTTGTCAGTTATTGAAGCCTTCAAAAAAGCTCTTCACATCATCCGTGGTTCATATGCCTTTGCCTTGATTGACTCTGAAAATCCAGATGTCATCTATGTCGCTAAGAACAAATCACCACTCTTGATTGGTCTTGGGGAAGGTTATAACATGGTCTGCTCAGACGCCATGGCTATGATTCGTGAGACCAACCAATACATGGAAATTCATGACCAAGAGTTGGTAATCGTCAAGGCTGATAGCGTTGAAGTTCAAGACTATGATGGCAATAGCCGTGAACGTGCTAGCTATACTGCGGAGCTTGACTTGTCAGATATCGGTAAGGGAACTTACCCTTACTACATGCTCAAGGAAATCGACGAGCAACCAACGGTTATGCGCAAACTCATCCAAGCCTACACAGATGAGGCAGGTCAAGTAGTGGTAGATCCAGCTATCATCAAGGCTGTTCAAGATGCAGACCGCATCTACATCCTTGCAGCTGGAACATCTTACCACGCAGGATTTGCTTCTAAGAAAATGTTGGAAGAATTGACGGATACACCAGTTGAACTTGGAATTTCATCTGAGTGGGGTTATGGTATGCCACTTCTCAGCAAAAAACCACTCTTCATCTTTATCAGCCAGTCTGGTGAAACAGCGGATAGCCGTCAGGTTTTGGTTAAGGCCAATGAAATGGGCATTCCAAGCTTGACAGTGACAAACGTTCCAGGTTCAACTCTTTCTCGTGAAGCCAACCATACTATGTTGCTTCACGCGGGTCCTGAAATTGCTGTGGCCTCAACCAAGGCCTATACAGCGCAGATTGCAGCTCTTGCCTTCCTTGCAAAAGCAGTCGGAGAAGCAAACGGCAATACTAAAGCGCAAGCCTTTGACCTGGTTCATGAGTTATCAATCGTAGCTCAGTCTATCGAATCAACTCTTTCTGAAAAAGAAACCATTGATGCCAAGGTTCGTGACCTTCTTGAAACAACTCGCAACGCCTTTTACATCGGACGTGGTCAAGACTACTATGTAGCCATGGAGGCCAGTCTTAAGCTCAAAGAGATTTCTTACATCCAGTGTGAAGGTTTTGCGGCAGGAGAACTCAAGCACGGAACCATTGCCTTGATTGAAGAAGGAACGCCTGTCTTGGCTCTCTTGTCAGACCCAGTTCTTGCCAACCATACTCGTGGAAATATCCAAGAGGTTGCAGCCCGTGGTGCTAAGGTTCTCACTATCGCAGAAGAAAATGTTGCTAAAGAGACAGACGATATCGTCCTTACGACCGTCCACCCTTACCTCTCACCAATCTCAATGGTCGTGCCAACACAATTGGTCGCTTACTTTGCAACACTTCACCGTGGCCTTGATGTGGACAAACCACGTAACCTTGCTAAGTCAGTAACAGTAGAATAAACTAAGAAAGTCTAGTTCATCTAGGCTTTTTCTAATGAGCAAATTCATTGAAAATAAAACTAATTAGTGATAAAATACCCTAAAACTAAAAGAGATAGCGAGGAAACGGGATGGTAGAATTAGGAATTTCAACATTTGGTGAAACAACAGCTCTGGAGGCGACTGGACAGATTTACAGTCATGATGAACGCATTCGTCAGTTGGTGGCAGAAATTGAGCTGGCTGATAAGGTTGGTTTGGATGTGTACGGGATTGGGGAGCATCATCGGGAGGACTTTGCGGTATCGGCGCCAGAGATTGTTCTTGCAGCTGGGGCAGTCAATACCAAGAAGATTCGTTTGACCAGTGCAGTCAGCATACTCTCAAGCATGGACCCGATTCGTTTGTTCCAACAATATGCTACCATCGATGCCTTGTCAAATGGCCGTGCGGAGATTATGGCTGGGCGTGGTTCATTCACCGAGTCTTTCCCACTGTTTGGCTATGACTTGAAAGACTATGAAGCTCTCTTTGATGAAAAGTTAGATCTGCTTCAGCTGGCAAATGAAAGCACCAAAGTGAACTGGCAGGGACAATTGACTCAAAGCATCGCTGGAAAAGAAGTCTATCCTCGTCCTGTTCAGGACAAATTGCCATTGTGGGTGGCGACAGGAGGTCATGTAGAGTCAACAGTGAAGATTGCTCAGGCGGGGTTGCCGATTGTCTATGCTATTATCGGTGGCAATCCGCGTTATTTTAAAAAGTTGATTCAAGCTTATCGTGAGATTGGGAGCGAAGCCGGTCATGCGGATAAAGACCTTAAAGTGGGAGCTCATTCTTGGGGATGGATTGCTGAAGATGGCGAGCAGGCTGTCAAAGATTATTTCCATCCGACCAAGCAAGTGGTGGATGCGATTTCTAAGGACCGTCCACACTGGCAGGAGTTGACCTATGAGCAATATTTGGAGCAAGTTGGTCCAAATGGTGCCATGTTTGTGGGCAATCCAGATCAGGTGGCAGAAAAAATGATTCGCATGATAGAGGATTTAGGCTTGGACCGTTTTATGTTGCACCTACCTCTTGGTTCCATGCCTCATGAACAAGTCCTGAGAGCTATTGAACTCTTCGGAATGCAAGTGGCGCCCAAAATACGTGCTTACTTTGCCATGAAAGAGGGGATATAAAAAAATTTCAGTTGAGTCGATTGGTGAGGATCACCCTTGGATTCAGCAACAGGTGGAAGTGGTACAAGAGATAGAGCATACTATCTAGTGGAATATATACTAGTTTATACCAAGTACAAGATAAAATAGTAAAAAAGACGATTTCCGCTTGGAAATCGTCTTTTTTCGCTATTCTTGCAAATACGATATCTTGTAGTTGGTGTAAACTGGTAGATAGCTCTCTTATTTTATTTATCAAAACCTTGTAAGTTTTTTTGGCGCTCTTCAGTTTGACCCTTGGCATCCAATTTATTACCATTGTAAACAGTGCTTTCCCATGATCCGTACATTGGGTTAGGGAAAATGATGAATTTCTCACCAAACTCTTTTTGTAATTCCTCTAATTTTTGGTCGCGCTCAGTTTCAGAGGTCTTTGAAAACTCTGCAAAGTCCACAAGATTGTCTCCTAGTAGCATGACTAAGTTGGTTTTTTCTTGGACTGCTTGTCTACGACCTTCTTTAGATTTGACGCCTTTTTCTAAGAACATGAGATGATCGCGGCTTTGTACAGGAATTCCTTCGTTTTCTAGGTTTTTGATCGTATCATCTACCTGATCTATCGTGCGGTCAGATACATAGTAAATTTGGACACCGTTTTGGTCTGCAAATTGGAGAAAGTCTTTAGCACCTGGTACAGCCTTGGCTGCTGCTTTTTTTACCCAGACATCCCAGTTTTCTGGGGTAAATGCTGTTCCGTCTTTGACATTTTGCGCTTGATAAGGACTATTGTCTAATACGGTTTCGTCCAAGTCCAAAACGATAGAGTAGGGTTTATCTGTCTGTGTTTTTAGTAGTTCTTTCAAACGATCAGTAGCGACATTGTAACCTTGTAGATAGAGTGCCTTGGTTTCAGCTGCTTTTTGATACCAAAGAGTTGACATAGTGTTCTCTCTTGAACGCAACTGATCATAGGTCATGGTAACCTGATTATCAGATGTACTACTTTGTGTTGTCTGTGAATTTGCCGAATTTGTGCCACAGCCAGTCAGTAAAATGACGGAAGTAAGTGTAGAAGCAATTGTAATGGTAACTTTGGATATTTTCATAATCCCATCCTCCTAATAATAGTCTATTAATATTGTAGCGTTTTCATGGGATTTGTGCAAGGAAATATCGAGAGAAAAGAAATTTTTCAGTAGTAATTTGGTATTAGGATAAAATTATGTACTTAATTTGGGAATGAAGATGGATATAAAAAAATTCAATCGGCTTGATAGAAAATCTATATCAGCTTCTTTTTGGAAAATAGATGAAAATAAAGTGAATCTTTGAAAGGCTAGTAACATCAAGCTTTTCAGGGATTTTTTTCTTCATAGATATAAAAATTTCCAATCGAGTTGATAGTCAATATATATTGGGAAAAGGAAAAAAGGAGTGGTAAGATGGTTTCAATCCAAATGGAAGGAGAAAGGTATGGCAAGTAAAAGAGATCTAGTCTTTAGAGCGATTCGAGGCGATGAAGTGGAAAGAGTTCCTGTGGGATTTTGGTTTCATTTTGTAACACTCGAAGAAAAGGGGCAGGGATTAAACAATCCACGTATCTTTCAAAAAAGTGTTGACGGACATCGCAGTTATGTGGAAAGGATTCGTCCTGATTTTGTCAAAATTATGAGCGATGGTTTTTTCCTTTATCCAAGTAATGTCTATAATCCTAAGATTTTAAGCATTCAGGAGCTGACTTCTATTGAGTCGATTGGTGAGGAACACCCATGGATTCAGCAACAGGTGGAAGTGGTACAAGCGATTCGAGAGACCTTTACCGAAGAGATTGCTTCTTTCTACAATATCTTTTCACCGATCTCTTACCTCAAGCGCTGGTTCCGTACAGAAACTTCGCGAGGTGATAAGGAAGTGGCTGATCTATTGCTTGAAAATCCTGAGCAATTCAGAGCGATTCTAGATGTGATTGCAGGAGATATTGCTATTCTAACTCAGAAAATCATCCAGCAAGGCGGTGTTGACGGGATTTACCTCAGTACCCAGGAAATTCAAGATGAGCGCATCACACCAGCACTCTACCAAACCTATATCGAACCGAGCAATATAGCGATTTTGGAGGCAGCCAATCAGGTTGGTGGGACCAATATCCTCCATATCTGTGGTTTTGAAGGTGCGAGCAATGATGTGACGATATTTAAGGACTATCCAGCTCAAGTGGTCAACTGGGCGACTCATCATGAGGATGTTAGTTTGACACAGGGTCAAGAGTTGTTTCCAGGTAAGGCCGTTTTAGGTGGATTTGAAAATGGCAAGAAAAGTTTGCTTTATCAAGGTTCCAAGGCGGAATTGCAAAATGAAACAAGACGGTTGCTGGCTGAAGCTGGTAATAAAGGCGTTCTTCTGGGAGCTGACTGTACTGTTCCAGATGACTTTGACTTAGAGAGGCTGGACTGGATTCGGCAGGCAGCTGTTCTCTAAAAGGAGGAGCTATGAAAAGTAAAAGATGGGTTATCTTCATTGCAGTTGTCGGCTTGCTGGCCTTGGTCGCCATAAGTGTCGTAAAAAATCAGCACTGCAAAAATGGAGAGAGATGTCGTGGAGTTCAGGATTTTTCCAAATCCAGTCTCCCCTTTCTACGCTCGAATGATATCGCAAGCAGTTTATTAGTTGAAAAAGTAAGAAATGGAGAATAAGAATGTCAGAAAAAAAAGAATGGGTTTTAAAAGCATTTAAAGGTGAAAAGGTTGATCGTGTGCCAGTTGGCTTTTGGCACCATTTCACATCCGAAGACGAATGGCTACACGGTTTCTCAAATCCAGCCATTATCGAGAAGAATATTGAGGGCCATAAGCGCTTTATCCGAGAAGTTCAGCCAGACTTTATCAAACTCATGAGTGATGGCTACTTTGCTTATCCAAATCCAGCGATTGCCAAAGGAAAATCACTTCAAGAATTGGCGACCATTCAACCACTTGGACCAGAGCACGCTTGGATAAAAGAGCAGGTGGACTTGGTTAAGAAAATCAAGCAAGAATTTACAGAAGATATCGTTGCGATTTACAATATTTTTGCTCCTGTGACCTATCTCAAGTGGCTATTAGGGGAAGTATCTGGTGGCGATGACCTTATCGCGGACTTTCTGGTGGAAGATCCTGAAGCCCTTAAAAAGGTGTTGGATGTGATTGCAGAGGATATTGCTAGTCTCAGTCGAGCTATCATCGAAGAGGCTGGTGCTGATGGAATCTATCTCAGCGTGCAAAGCATCCAAGATCAACGAGTGTCGGCAGCAGATTATCAAGCCGTCATTGCACCTAGCGAGATAACTGTTCTGGAAGCAGCTAGTGCTGTTGGTGGCGTCACTGTTCTTCATATCTGTGGCTACGAGGGGGCGCGAAATGATATTCACCTTTTTGCAGACTATCCAGCCCAAGTCTTTAACTGGGCTGTAGGACCAGAGGGAATCACTCTCAAGGAAGGTCGTGAGATTTTCAAGGGACGTACGGTTCTTGGAGGATTTGAAAATGGCAAGACAGGCTTGCTGTATACTGCTAGTAAGGATGCTATTCAGGCTGAGGCAAAGAAACTAGTTGCAGAAGCTGGGGAACAGGGCTTGGTACTTGGAGCAGATTGCACCATTCCAAGTGATATCGCAGTTGAACGTATCCAGTGGGTGAGAGAAGCGCTTGAAAACTAAAGGAGAAAAAGATGAGTAAAAAAGTATGGATTATCGGTGGTGTAGCAGTTGTTGCAGTAATTGGGGCGACGATTATCGGGAGAAGTTTAGCTGGCGCTCCAGCCAAGGAGGGAGAAACGGCTTCGTCTGCTGAAGTCATAACCTTGAAGGTTGCCCATACACAAAACTATGTACCTTATGACTTTGTCAATGAAAAAGGGGAATCAGATGGTTATGAAGTAGCTGTTTTGAAGGCTGTTGATGAGAAGTTGGCAAACTATCAATTTGAATATACGGGTACCAGTGATGATGACCTCTTGATTGGTCTGGAATCAGGCAAGTATGACATCGGAACCAAGGGAGCTTGGTACACAGATGAACGAGCTAAAAAGTTTGTCATTCCATCTGAACCAGTCGGAGCGAGCATCATCGGATTTACTGTCAGAAAAGAAGATGAACAGAAATACAAAACCATTGATGACTTTGCTAAGAATAAAGGGAAATTGGTTCCAATCTCTCCACAGAATGCTCAATGGAATGTTATCACCAGCTACAATGAAAAACATCAGGATGCACCGATTGAGTTGACAGCAGCTGAATCCTTTAAAGTGGCAGATGCCTATGCCTGGGTCTTAGAAGGACGTTATGACGCCTTCTTTGATATCAAACTGTCCTTTGAAAAAGCAGTTACCGCAGAAGATGGTCCTTACCACCAATATGCGGATAAACTCAGCTGGTTCCCATACAAGGGCATTCCAACTTATCCCTTGATTCACCGTGATGAAAAGGGTGAGCAATTCGCTAAAGAATACGAAAAAGCAATCAAAGAGTTGAAAGAAGATGGCACGCTTGCTAAGCTATCTCAGCAATACTTTAAAGAAGATGTCTTTAGTTATGTAGACAAAGACTAGACCAGAAATTCCAAGACTAGAAAGGGTTTTGCATGGTTTCTTATGATTTTTCCAAGGTCTTTCAGTTTTTACCGACCTTATGGCAGGCACTTCCTATGACCTTGTCCATTCTCTTTTTTACCACTCTTCTTGGTTCCCTTTTTGGAGGTCTCTTGGCCTGGGCACAAGTAGGAGAAGACAAGAGTTTTGCAGCGATTTCCAAAGGCTATATCTTTACCCTACGTTGTACACCGCCGATTGTCTTGCTTTTTCTAGTCTTTTATGGCTTGCCAGAATTTCTGAAATGGTGGCTTGGTTTGGATATTAACAACTGGTCTAAAACTATTTTTGTTCTTCTGACGATGATTCTCTTGTTTGCGGCTATTGTAGCCGAGGTTTTCAAGGCGGCCTATCAAGCTATTCCAAAGGGGCAGACAGAGGCCGGGCTTAGTATTGGTTTGACTCCAAGTCAGACTTTTTGGAGAATCATTTTTCCCCAAGCTTTTCAAGTTGCTCTTCCCAATATAACGACCGCTATTCTCAATCTCATGCGGGATGCTGCCTTGGCTTATACGATTGGTTTTGTTGATGTTATGGGGGCAGGCAATCTCTTGATTAGTCGCAATTTAGGGAACTACTCTCTGGAAACCTATACGGCAGTTGCACTTCTTTACTGGGGGATTGCCTTGGTTATTTCTAGCTGGAGTCGTTTGCTTGAGAAGTCTTTGGAAACAAAAGGGAGGTAAGAAATGGATATAGACTATATTGTAAAGACCTTTCTGGAGACCTTGAAGGGTGTGCCAATCACCTTGATTATCATGATTGTGGCTATGGTCTTAAGCTTTTTACCGGCTCTATTTTTAGCCTTGGGGCAGATTTACAAGGTTCGAGGTGTGAGGAGTTTTTCTCTGGTCTATCTGGCTTTTATCCGAGCGACTCCTCCGATTTTATTGATTCTCTTCTTTTATAGTTTGTTTCCAAGTTTGCTGAATCAATTTCTCAAAAGCATAGGCAGTGACTTTGATATTTTCAAGCTTGATCCTCTCTACTATGCCTTTATCATTTATAGTTTGATGACAGTCGGGAGTTTATCGGAGATTTTGCGTTCAGCTATCTTGACGGTGGACAAGGGACAACTAGAGGCAGCGCATGCGATTGGGCTGACTACGACCCAGGCCTATCTAAGGATTGTTTTTCCTCAAGCCTTGCGCTCAGCCTTGCCTAACTTGGCCAATCTGGTGATCAATATCGTCAAGGGAACCTCCCTGGTCTTTGTTATGACCATCAAGGATATCACCGCTATTGCTCGTGTGGAAGCGTCCTACGGTTACCAGTATTTTGAGTCATATTTTGTGATCTTTTTGCAGTATATTTTGATCTGTGGTTTGATTCAGTGGGGCTTCTCCCTACTGGAGAAAGGCTATGTGAAAAAAGAAAAGAGAGCAAAAACATCTAGCGCGCGTTTTGTATAGGAGGACAGGATGTTACAAGTAGAACATATCGCAAAAACATTTGGTGAGAGGCAGGTCCTGGAGGATGTCAATCTCCAGGTCAATCAAGGGGATGTCGTTGTTATTTTAGGACCATCAGGTTCGGGGAAAACGACCTTTCTCCGTTGTCTCAACCACTTAGAAAAAGCTGATAGCGGCCGTTTGACCTTGGCAGGAAAAACCTATGACTTATCCAAATTAAGCAAGAAAGATATTCTAGAAATTCGCCAAAAAACAGCCTTTGTTTTCCAGCACTACAATCTCTTTGCAAATAAAACTGCTCTGGAAAATATTCTAGAAGGTCTAATCGTAGCTCGTAAAGTTCCCAAGGAAGAAGCACTTAAACGTGCAGAATCTGCCTTGGAAAAAGTTGGTTTACTGGCCTACAAAGACTACTACCCTTCTCAGCTATCTGGAGGGCAACAACAACGAATAGGAATTGCGCGTGCCATTGCCGTCAAGCCCGAGGTCATTTTGCTAGATGAACCAACATCGGCACTAGACCCTGAGTTGGTTGGAGATGTTTTGGATGTTCTGAAACAGTTGGCGGGAGAAGGTGTGACCATGGTGGTCGTCACGCATGAGATGGGATTTGCTAGAGATGTCGCAAACCACGTTATTTTCATGGATGGAGGCCGTATCGTAGAGGAGAACAATCCCCACGATTTCTTTAGTCGTCCACAAGAAGAACGAACCAAGCAGTTCCTGGCTCGTATCTTATCAGATGCCACCTATAGTGTAGAATATATGATTTGATAGATAAGTGTACCATAAAAACAACACCCCATGACTAGAAGATTCTTCTGACCATGGGGTGTTTTCTCTATAGGAGGGCTAGTTTATACTCTTCGAAAATCTCTTTAAACCTCGTCAGCTTCGCCTTATCTACAAGCTCAAAGCTGTGCTTTGAGTAGCCTGCGGCTAGCTTCCTAGTTTACTCTTTGATTTTCATTGAGTGTTAGTTCTTTTTCTTGTTTTTTATCAACCATCCAAGTCCGAGAAGGGCAAGGATGCTGAATCCAGCAAGGGCAAGGAGGGATTTGCTCTCAGTTCCTGTGTTTGGAAGGACTTTCTGAGAAAGAGCCTCTGCAGCAGTTTCTTGAGTTTCAGGATTGACTGCTAGGTTTTGAGCTTGGCCTTGTTCTGATTCAACTTCCAAGCTAGAAAGATCAAATTCTGGCTTTTCTTCCACAGCTGGGGCGACAATGGCGCCACCTTGAGACAAGCGGAGAACGACAGCAGTGAGAGCGTTCAATTTCAAGCCTTTTTCAGTCCATTCGAGACCTTGAGGGTTGGCAATTCCTACGGGTCCTGCTTGGTTTTCATCTGCGAGGACTTCAGCCTTTCTCAAGTGAGCAAAGGCAGTTCCCAAGTTGAATTCGCGAGCCTTATCATCTGCATTTACAAAGACTGCGTAGATATCTCCATTTGGAGCGGTGATTTGGTAGCCAATGACCACGTCTTCCTTTTCAACACCATTTTGGCCTGGGACAGTAATGAGTCGGACGCGCTCCTTGATATCTTGCAGACTCTTGAGTCGGAAGGCATCTGTCGATTGACGAAGGGCGATCAATCCTTTCATGTAGTTACGGCTCTTGACATTTTCAGGATATGCTTTGCCATCAGTTGCTTTGGTCCAATCAAACTTGTTGACAGCATCACTAGAGTCGTAAGAGTCATGGATAAAGTAAGGATAGACAAATGGCTTGCCGTCCTTGTCGCGCAACAAGTGAGACTTGTTTGGGACCTTATCTTCAGGAACAGGAGTCTTATAGGCTGGATCAAGGAATTGTTTGGTACGTCCGTATTCCTGACCAGAGTGGATAAACGGAGTTCCTTGAGCAGTCAAGACCATGAGGTTTCCAAGTCGCAAACGGCGATGAATTTCAGCATAGTTCTCAGCCTTGCTTGGGTCTTTTTTGATAGACTGGGCAATGATATCAAAGAGGGTCAAGTTATCATGGGCTGCGATATACTGGATAACATCTCCAGGGTTGTCTGCTTCAAAGTTGGTTGGTTGGGCAATGAGATTTTTAAAGATGGTATTGATATCGCGTTTGCCACCTGTGATAAAGGCAGGTTGACCTTCGTTTGGATAGCCAGACTTGAGGTTGTTGCGGATGTCGTCTGAAAAGACAGCGACAGTATCTGTTTTCTTCATCCAATCTTGGTCAGCAGGTTGTACAGGCGTATTTTCATCACCAGTATAGGTTCTCCAGCCTTCACCTAGCATGATAAGATTTGGATTGAGGGCGCGTGCAGCTTTGTACGCTTCTTCGATAGAAGCCGCATCGTGGTCACCCATCATATCAAAGCGGAAACCATCTACTTTGTAAGTTTCAACCAGATACTTGATAGAGTCTACCAAGACACGTTTAGACATGTAGTGGGTAGTTCCCAAACGACCGCCTCCAAAGCTAGTACGAGGAGTTCCGTCTGCATCCATAAAGTGATAGTAGTTGGGCTCAATATCTTCAAAAATATCAACATTTGCAGTATGGTTGTAGACCACATCCAAGATAGCCCCCATGCCACGTTTGTGGATTTCGTTGATGAGGTTTTTGAATTCTGCGATACGTTTTTCTGGATCCTTAGGATCGCTTGAGTACATACCAGTCAAGGAGAAGTAGTTTTGAGGGTCATATCCCCAGTTGTAGTTGCTGTTGCTTGAAGCGTAGGCAGACAAACGTTCTTGGTTCTTCAATTCATTGACAAAGTAGTAAGACAAGACTGGAAGGAGCTGGATGTGGGTCACACCCAAGTCTTTGAGATAGTCCAATTTTTCTATAAAGGCTTCAAAGGTACCAAATGGCTTGGTCAAGTCTTTTGCGATGGCAGGATCCGAAGTGAAGTCACGTACATGAGCTTCATAGATGACGGCATCTTCACGCGATTTGAAGTTGCGAATCTTCCCATAGGTCAAGTCTCGCGGTCCTAGTTTGGATGGGTCGACAAAGGCAGCTTTAGCGACCTTATGAGCGACATCTGTTTTTGCTAGGTCACTGTTCCAAGCTGCTAGTGACTTGGCATAAGGGTCAAGAACGAGAACGGTTTTACCTTGGCGCTCGATCTGGTAGTGGTAGTAGTAGCCAGTATAGTTGCTGATACCGAGACCAGAGTTTGTGTCCAGAGTTTGTTTCCAGGTTCCTTTTTCTCCTTTTTCAAGGGCGACAGTTCCGACTACCTTTTCAGGGTCTTTCTTGTCATAGACGACAACGGAAACCTTATCAGCACTTGGAGACCAGAGGGTGAGATCAACACGCTTGCCATCTTCTTTTAGAGTTGCGCCGAGTGGACCGTCGTAACTGTAGGACTCATCCTTGAGGCGCCAGCTTGAACGTGTGGTAAATCGGTCTGAATTGTAGCTGACAGTGTACGGGTGTTGAGTGTCAGAGAAGTCGCCGATATAGGTCGCTTTTTTACCTGCCTCATCCACTTCCACGTCTGTGATATCTACTTTATTCCCTTGGTAATCAGTGATGCTGGAGTGTTTGAGGATATCGTCTTTCTTAGCTCCAACTAGGGTAGAAAAGCTGCTTTCGATACGAGACTTAGCCACGTGTTGGGCACCAGTCATGCGGATATCGTGCACATAGTAGGGGTTAGTGTAGATGGTTTCGTCATCATCTTTGAGGAAAATCTGACTGTGATTTTTTAGATCAGTGAATTTATAATCTTCTTTTCTGATTTTCACATCATCGCCTTTCTTGCTTTCGTCTAGTAATAAAAATCCAAATTCTCTCGCAGCTTCATTGAGTGGGATATCAATGTAACGGCCATATTTTCCAGTTGCGGTAAAGTCAGTACCGTCAGGCCATTCTCCGCTGCTTGGGTTTTTAACATCGCCCCAATACCAAAGAGATTTTTTGTCATAGTTCCCGTCGGTACGGTAGTAGTTGACACGGACAGTTCCCGCTGGCTGAGGACGATAGTTGTATACCTTGTAGTTTTCATCTAGCCAGGCCTCATTCATTTTTGGAGAGAGGCGCTCTACTGAACGGTCCCCTGTCAGGTTATCCCCTTTGGTATTGTTGATAAGGAAGCTGACTTTCTTGGCTTGCTCATTTTTGAGTTTGACATCTAGATAATAGCCATAGTCATCTTTCTTGGCATCCTTAAAGGACTTGGCACCATTGGGCCAGTTTTCAGACGGCTTTTCAACATCATCCCAAGTCCAAAGACCTTGAGATTCTTTGTTTTCTTCAGGGAGTTTTTTTACATGGATGCGGAAGTGGTTGTCTGCGATGGGTTCTTCAGAGGATGTATCAGCTTGTGGTTTTTGATCTGAAGTTGGTGTCGAAGTGCTGGCATTTACTTTCTCTTCCTTGCTGTTAGCTTGGCTTGTAGTAGCATTTTCTGTTTTAGGTGTTTCTGGTGCTGTAGTAGTTTCCGCAGCTGGAGCTTCCTTTTTAGAATCAAGGGAAGCGTTTGCATTCTTTTGTTCAGAAATAGGCGTTTCCTTTTGAGTTTGACTCGTTTCAGTCTCAGTAGGGGCCTTGGTCACAGCGCTGGTATTTTCCTGAGTTTGAGGAAGGTTTTCGTTAGCCGAAATAGTTGGCATTGCAGCAGAAAGCAGGATAATGCTTGCACCAATAAGGACAGAACCAGTTCCGTTCTTCAAGGAACGGATACCGTAAATCATTTTTTTCTCAGTTTGAGATGGGATCTTTTTCATCACAATTCTCCTTGTGTAGTTGTTCCTTATCAGTATAGCACGAGGTAAACATTAGTGCAAGCGTTTTCCTAATTTTTGAGAGAAAATATAATGCTTCATTCTCTTAAAATTTTAAAATAATATATAGGAAAAGATTGTTTAAAAAATAGTAAAAAAACCTTGAAAAGTCTAGCTAAATAAGGTATAATATGAATAATCATTTGTCGTAGGTTTTGTCTGAAATATTGTCCAGACAAGGCTCACAGCAGTTAAATCTTCTGAAAAAGTCAGATTTAGCTGCTCTTTTTGTGCTTTTTTTCAGGTTTTCGAGTGTTTGTAACAAAGATTTAAAGATTCTGAAAATTCGTCAAAGGGACACGGTGATAGGGGTTTTAAAAACCATATGACGATTAGAAAAGCCTGATTGACAAGGCTTGGAATTTATTTACAAAGGAGAATCATCTTGGCAGGACATGACGTTCAATACGGGAAACATCGTACCCGTCGTAGTTTTTCAAGAATCAAAGAAGTTCTTGACTTACCAAATTTGATTGAAATTCAAACGGATTCATTCAAAGATTTCCTAGATCACGGACTTAAGGAAGTGTTTGAAGATGTATTGCCAATTTCAAACTTCACAGACACAATGGAGTTGGAATTTGTTGGCTATGAAATCAAGGAACCAAAATACACACTCGAAGAAGCTCGTATCCACGATGCTAGCTACTCAGCACCCATTTTTGTAACCTTCCGCTTGATTAATAAAGAAACAGGCGAAATCAAGACTCAAGAAGTCTTCTTTGGTGATTTCCCAATCATGACCGAAATGGGTACTTTCATCATCAATGGTGGTGAACGTATTATCGTTTCTCAGTTGGTCCGCTCACCAGGTGTTTACTTTAACGATAAAGTAGACAAGAATGGTAAAGTGGGTTACGGTTCTACTGTTATCCCTAACCGTGGAGCTTGGTTGGAACTTGAAAGCGACTCAAAAGACATCGCTTATACTCGTATCGACCGTACTCGTAAGATTCCATTTACGACCTTGGTTCGTGCGCTTGGTTTCTCAGGTGATGATGAAATCTTTGATATCTTTGGTGACAGCGAATTGGTTCGCAACACCGTTGAAAAAGATATCCACAAGAATCCAATGGACTCTCGTACAGACGAAGCCTTGAAAGAAATCTACGAACGCCTTCGTCCAGGTGAGCCTAAGACTGCTGAAAGTTCACGTAGCTTGCTTGTAGCTCGTTTCTTTGATCCACGTCGCTACGATTTGGCAGCTGTTGGTCGATACAAGATTAATAAAAAATTGAACATCAAAACACGCTTGCTCAACCAAACCATTGCGGAGCCATTGGTAGACCCTGAAACTGGTGAAATCTTGGTAGAAGCTGGTACCGTTATGACTCGCAGTGTGATTGAAAGTATCGAGAGTCATTTGGATGGCGCCTTGAACAAGATCGTTTATATTCCGAACGATGCAGCTGTTTTGACAGAACCAGTTGTCCTTCAAAAATTCAAGGTTGTTGCCCCAACGGATCCAGACCGTGTCGTAACCATCATCGGAAATGCCAATCCAGACGACAAGGTTCGTGTTGTAACTCCTGCGGATATCCTTGCAGAGATGAGCTACTTCCTCAACTTGGCAGAAGGTATCGGACGTGTGGATGATATCGACCACCTTGGAAACCGTCGTATCCGTGCAGTTGGTGAATTGCTTGCAAACCAAGTACGTCTTGGACTTTCTCGTATGGAACGTAATGTCCGTGAACGTATGTCTGTTCAGGACAATGAAGTTTTAACACCGCAACAAATTATCAACATCCGCCCTGTGACAGCTGCGATCAAAGAATTCTTTGGTTCCTCACAATTGTCCCAGTTCATGGACCAACACAACCCGCTTTCTGAGTTGTCTCACAAACGTCGTTTGTCAGCCTTAGGACCTGGTGGTTTGACTCGTGACCGTGCTGGATATGAAGTACGTGACGTGCACTATACTCACTATGGTCGTATGTGTCCAATTGAAACACCTGAAGGACCTAACATCGGTTTGATCAATAACTTGTCATCATACGGACACTTGAACAAGTATGGATTTGTTCAAACACCATACCGTAAGGTTGACCGTGAAACTGGTGTAGTCACAAACGAAATCGTTTGGTTGACAGCCGATGAAGAAGATGAATTTACTGTAGCACAGGCTAATTCAAAATTGAACGAAGATGGTACTTTTGCTGAGAAAGTCGTCATGGGACGTCACCAAGGGGTCAACCAAGAGTATCCAGCAGAAGTGGTTGACTACATGGACGTGTCACCAAAACAGGTAGTTGCCGTTGCGACTGCATGTATTCCATTCTTGGAAAACGATGACTCCAACCGTGCCCTCATGGGTGCCAACATGCAACGTCAGGCTGTGCCATTGATTGATCCAAAAGCACCTTACGTTGGTACTGGTATGGAATACCAAGCAGCTCATGACTCTGGAGCTGCAGTTATTGCTCAGCATGACGGTAAAGTTACCTACGCAGATGCGGACAAGGTAGAAGTACGTCGTGAAGATGGTTCATTGGATGTCTACCACATCCAAAAATTCCGTCGTTCAAACTCAGGTACTGCCTACAACCAACGCACGCTTGTTAAAGTTGGGGATGTCGTTGAAAAAGGCGACTTTATCGCTGACGGACCTTCTATGGAAAAAGGGGAAATGGCGCTTGGACAAAACCCAATCGTTGCCTACATGACATGGGAAGGTTACAACTTCGAGGATGCCGTTATCATGAGCGAACGCTTGGTCAAAGACGATGTCTACACATCTGTCCACCTTGAAGAATACGAATCAGAAACGCGCGATACAAAGCTTGGGCCTGAAGAAATTACTCGTGAGATTCCAAACGTTGGTGAAGATGCCCTTAAAAACCTTGACGAAATGGGGATTATCCGTATTGGTGCCGAGGTTAAAGAAGGGGATATTCTTGTAGGTAAAGTAACGCCTAAAGGTGAAAAAGACCTTTCAGCTGAAGAACGTCTCTTGCACGCTATCTTCGGAGACAAGTCTCGTGAAGTGCGTGATACTTCTCTTCGTGTACCACACGGTGCCGATGGTGTCGTTCGTGATGTTAAGATCTTTACACGTGCAAATGGAGATGAGTTGCAATCAGGAGTTAACATGCTGGTTCGTGTCTACATCGCTCAAAAACGTAAGATCAAGGTCGGAGATAAGATGGCCGGACGTCACGGAAACAAAGGGGTTGTCTCTCGTATCGTCCCTGTAGAAGACATGCCTTACCTTCCAGACGGAACTCCAGTCGATATCATGTTGAACCCACTTGGGGTGCCATCACGTATGAATATCGGTCAGGTTATGGAACTCCACCTTGGTATGGCAGCCCGTACTCTTGGTATCCACATCGCAACACCAGTCTTTGACGGAGCAAGTTCTGAAGACCTTTGGGACACTGTTAAAGAAGCAGGTATGGATAGCGATGCTAAGACAATCCTATACGATGGACGTACAGGTGAGCCGTTTGACAACCGTGTATCAGTTGGTGTCATGTACATGATCAAACTCCACCACATGGTTGATGATAAATTGCACGCGCGTTCAGTCGGACCTTACTCAACCGTTACTCAACAGCCACTTGGAGGTAAAGCTCAGTTTGGTGGACAACGTTTCGGTGAGATGGAGGTTTGGGCCCTTGAAGCCTACGGTGCGTCAAATGTCCTTCAAGAAATCTTGACTTACAAATCTGACGATATCAACGGACGTTTGAGAGCTTATGAAGCTATTACAAAAGGAAAACCAATTCCAAAACCAGGTGTTCCAGAATCATTCCGAGTTCTTGTGAAAGAATTGCAATCTCTTGGTCTTGACATGCGTGTCCTTGACGAAGATGACCAAGAAGTGGAACTTCGCGACTTGGATGAAGGAATGGACGAAGATGTCATCCACGTAGATGACCTTGAAAAAGCCCGCGAAAAAGCAGCTCAAGAGGCTAAAGCAGCCTTTGAAGCTGAAGAAGCTGAGAAAGAAGCAAAAGCGGAAGCAACAGAAGAAACTGCTGAACAAGAATAAGCAGTTCACTTAGAATAGAAAGGGAAGAAATAGTGGTTGATGTAAATCGTTTTAAAAGTATGCAAATCACCCTAGCTTCTCCAAGCAAAGTCCGTTCATGGTCTTATGGAGAAGTCAAAAAACCTGAAACAATCAATTACCGTACGTTGAAACCAGAACGTGAAGGACTCTTTGACGAAGTCATCTTTGGTCCTACAAAAGACTGGGAATGTGCTTGTGGTAAGTACAAACGCATTCGTTACAGAGGGATTGTTTGTGACCGTTGTGGGGTTGAAGTAACGCGTACAAAAGTTCGTCGTGAGCGTATGGGGCACATCGAGTTGAAAGCTCCTGTATCTCACATCTGGTATTTTAAGGGGATTCCAAGCCGTATGGGCTTGACCCTTGATATGAGCCCTCGTGCCCTCGAGGAAGTTATCTACTTTGCGGCTTATGTGGTCATTGATCCTAAGGATACACCACTTGAGCACAAGTCTATCATGACAGAGCGCGAATACCGTGAGCGCTTGCGTGAGTATGGTTATGGATCATTCGTTGCCAAGATGGGTGCCGAAGCCATCCAAGACCTGTTGAAACAAGTAGATCTTGAAAAAGAAATTGCTGAACTCAAAGAAGAGTTGAAAACAGCTACTGGACAAAAACGTGTCAAAGCTATCCGTCGTTTGGATGTTTTGGATGCCTTTTACAAGTCTGGGAACAAACCTGAATGGATGGTTCTTAACATCCTCCCAGTTATTCCACCAGATCTCCGCCCAATGTTGCAGTTGGATGGTGGCCGTTTTGCCTCATCTGACTTGAACGACCTTTACCGCCGTGTTATCAACCGTAACAACCGTTTGGCTCGTTTGCTTGAGTTGAATGCACCTGGTATTATCGTTCAAAATGAGAAGCGTATGCTTCAAGAAGCGGTTGATGCTTTGATTGACAATGGTCGTCGTGGTCGTCCGATTACAGGACCAGGTAGCCGTCCACTGAAATCATTGAGCCACATGCTCAAAGGGAAACAAGGACGCTTCCGTCAGAACTTGCTCGGTAAACGTGTTGACTTCTCAGGACGTTCCGTTATCGCCGTTGGTCCAACTCTTAAGATGTACCAATGTGGTGTGCCACGCGAAATGGCGATCGAGCTCTTTAAACCATTTGTTATGCGTGAAATCGTTGCCCGCGACATCGTGCAAAACGTCAAAGCAGCTAAACGCTTGGTGGAACGCGGTGATGAGCGTATCTGGGACATCCTTGAAGAAGTAATCAAAGAACACCCAGTGCTTTTGAACCGCGCACCGACCCTTCACCGTTTGGGTATCCAAGCTTTCGAGCCCGTCTTGATCGATGGTAAGGCCCTTCGTTTGCACCCGCTTGTCTGTGAAGCCTACAATGCCGACTTTGACGGGGACCAAATGGCCATCCACGTACCGCTTTCAGAAGAGGCTCAAGCAGAAGCTCGTATCTTGATGCTCGCTGCAGAGCACATCTTGAATCCGAAAGATGGTAAACCAGTTGTTACTCCATCTCAGGACATGGTTTTGGGTAACTACTACTTAACTATGGAAGAAGCTGGTCGTGAAGGTGAAGGAATGGTCTTCAAAGACCGTGATGAAGCTGTCATGGCTTACCGCAATGGTTATGTACACCTCCACTCACGTGTTGGTATCGCAACAGACAGCCTCAACAAACCATGGACAGAAGAGCAAAAACACAAGGTCTTGCTGACAACAGTTGGTAAAATCCTCTTCAACGACATCATGCCAGAGGGTCTACCTTACTTGCAAGAACCAAATAATGCGAACTTGACAGAAGGGCTTCCAGCTAAATACTTCTTGCCACTAGGTGGTGATATCAAGGAAGCCATTCGCAACCTTGAACTCAATCCTCCATTCAAGAAGAAAAACCTTGGAAATATCATCGCTGAGATTTTCAAACGTTTCCGTACAACAGAAACCTCTGCATTCTTGGACCGATTGAAAGACTTAGGTTACCATCATTCAACACTTGCTGGATTGACAGTGGGGATTGCTGATATCCCAGTGGTTGAAGACAAGGCTGAAATTATTGAAGAATCTCATAAGCGTGTAGAACAAATCACAAAACAGTTCCGTCGTGGTTTGATCACTGATGATGAACGTTACAATGCTGTTACAGCTGAATGGCGTGCAGCTCGTGAGAAATTGGAAAAACGCTTGGTCGATAACCAAGATCCGAAGAACCCAATCGTTATGATGATGGACTCAGGAGCCCGTGGTAACATCTCGAACTTCTCACAACTTGCCGGTATGCGTGGTCTGATGGCTGCTCCGAACGGACGTATCATGGAATTGCCAATTCTTTCAAACTTCCGCGAAGGTTTGTCAGTACTTGAAATGTTCTTCTCAACTCACGGTGCCCGTAAAGGTATGACCGATACGGCCCTTAAGACAGCCGACTCAGGTTACTTGACTCGTCGTTTGGTTGACGTTGCCCAAGACGTTATCATCCGTGAGGACGACTGTGGAACAGACCGTGGTCTCTTGATCCGCTCTATCGCGGAAGGAAAAGAGATGATCGAGTCTCTCGAAGAACGTCTCAATGGTCGTTACACTAAGAAATCTGTTAAACACCCAGAAACTGGTGCAGTGATCATTGGTCCAAATGAATTAATCACAGAAGACAAGGCGCGCGAGATTGTCAATGCTGGTGTGGAAGAAGTGACTATCCGTTCCGTATTTACATGTAACACTCGTCATGGTGTTTGCCGTCACTGTTACGGTATCAACTTGGCGACTGGTGATGCGGTTGAAGTTGGTGAAGCAGTTGGTACAATCGCTGCCCAATCTATCGGGGAACCTGGTACACAGCTTACAATGCGTACCTTCCACACGGGTGGGGTTGCCTCAAATACCGATATCACTCAGGGTCTTCCTCGTGTCCAAGAAATCTTTGAAGCCCGCAATCCTAAAGGGGAAGCGGTTATTACAGAGGTCAAAGGACAAGTTACAGCAATCGAAGAAGACGCTTCAACTCGTACCAAGAAAGTCTTTGTTAAGGGTGAAACTGGCGAAGGTGAATACGTCGTTCCATTTACAGCACGTATGCGTGTTGAAGTTGGAGACCAAGTTTCTCGTGGTGCAGCATTGACAGAGGGTTCTATCCAACCAAAACATCTCCTTGCTGTTCGTGATGTCTTGTCAGTTGAAACTTACCTTCTCGGTGAAGTCCAAAAAGTTTACCGTAGCCAAGGGGTAGAAATCGGTGACAAACACATTGAGGTTATGGTTCGTCAAATGATCCGTAAAGTCCGTGTCATGGATCCAGGTGATACAGATCTTCTCATGGGTACCCTTTTAGACATCAACGATTTTACAGATGCGAACAAGGATGTCCTTATCGCCGGTGGAGTTCCAGCGACTGGTCGCCCAGTCCTTATGGGAATCACCAAAGCCTCACTTGAAACAAACAGTTTCTTGTCAGCGGCTTCCTTCCAGGAAACAACTCGTGTCCTTACAGATGCGGCCATCCGTGGTAAGAAAGACCATCTCCTTGGACTCAAGGAAAATGTTATTATTGGTAAGATCATCCCAGCAGGTACTGGTATGGCTCGCTACCGTAATCTTGAACCACAGGCAATCAATGATGCAGAATATCTGGCTCCTGAACAAGAAGAGGCAGAACTTGCTCCAGTGGATGAAACTGTGGAAATCCAATCTGAAGAAACTGTAGAATAAAAAGTAAACAAGAGAACCTTCGGGTTCTCTTTGCTTTGTTTCAGAAAATTTTCCCACTTTTCCATAAAGTGTGGTAGAATAGAAGAACTAAAATGACAAGGGGATTTATATGGAACAAACATTCTTTATCATTAAGCCAGATGGTGTGAAGAGAGGTCTAGTTGGCGAGGTTTTGAAAAGAATTGAGCGACGTGGTTTCAAACTCGAAAAATTAGAGTTACGTTCAACCGTTTCAGAAGATTTGATTGACCAACACTATCGCGACTTAGTTGAAAAAAGTTTTTATCCTCCTATCCGTCAATTTATGACCTCAGGTCCAATAATTGTGGGAATCATTTCAGGACCAAAGGTAATTGAAAGCTGGCGTGACATGATGGGGGCTACTCGTCCAGAAGAGGCTCTACCAGGAACTATCCGGGGAGATCTTGCTAAGGCGGCAGGAGAAAATCAAGCCATTCAAAACGTGGTACATGGATCAGATTCAGAAGAGTCAGCTAAACGAGAAATCGCCCTCTGGTTTAAGGAATAGATTAGAAGAGAACAGTTCTGTGAATGACGGAACTGTTTTTTGTACCGTTCAGCGTTCTAATGTGACATTTTGGAAGTCATTTATCATTTTCTAATCCTGTCAGAGTATAATTTCTTATACGGAGGAAGAAAAGGAAATGATGAAATCAATTCGTGTTTTATTATTATTAGCTGTCGCTCAAATTTTATTTGGAAGTTGTTTATTGTGGAAGGAATCATTTTTATCCTTAAGAGAAGGAAATGTCTATTTTTTAATTCTCATAGTGGGAGTTTCTGGCTTTTGTGCTGGGATTAATTACTTCCATACCTTGGGTCAGAAAAGTCATAGTATTTTGCATTCTGCAGAGAAAGTAAAGCTTATCCATAATCTTCTTTTAATCATCAATCTTTTAGCCAGCTGTTTCATTTTATCAGAAAGTATCCAAGTTGGTACTGAGCTTCAGCAGGATCTGGTTGACCTCTTTCTGCCGTCATTCTTTTTCTTGCTGGGAGTAGATCTATGGATTTTCTTACCTTTTGATAAATATATTCGGGATATGGACAACCATCTCAACAAGAAGAGAACGGTTGTGATTTCCGTTTTAGGCACGATTATTTTCTTGAGAAATCCCGTAACAATCTCCTCCATTCTCCTTTATATTGGTCTCGGTTTTTTATGTGCGCGTTTCCTCTTTCCCAAATCCGTGCAAAGGGAAATTTCATTTTACGGACATGTGATTCGCGATGTTTTATTTGTTATTTGTATTTTTACCTTTTTCTAAGGAAGGCAAGGAGAACTGTAAATTTAGCATAGTAAGTCTATAAAGAAAATTCACACAAAAGGAAACTTTTTGGTATAATAGTAACATGTACACAAAAAATGAAGAAGAGCTTCTAGCTCTCGGAGAAAGATTGGGTCATTTGCTTCAAAAAGACGATGTTCTGATCTTGACGGGAGAGTTGGGTGCGGGTAAAACAACCTTTACAAAAGGCATTGCCAAGGGTTTGGATATCCGTCAGATGATTAAAAGTCCAACTTATACTATCGTGAGAGAGTATGAAGGGCGTCTGCCGCTTTACCATTTGGATGTCTACCGTATCGAAGGAGATGCTGATTCTATTGACTTGGATGAGTTTCTCTTTGGTGGCGGTGTGACTGTTATTGAGTGGGGGCATCTTTTGGGTGAGGATTTACCAGATTCTTACTTGGAGTTGGAAATTTTGAAAGAAGCTGAGGGTCGTTGCCTTCATTTTACAGCTCATGGCCCTCGAGCTGAACAACTCGTCAAGGAGCTTCAGGATGGAGTATGAGTTGTGCATTCGTGAGGCAGAGATTTCAGATGCTACAGCCTTAATTGCATTTTTAGATTGTGCTGGTCAAGAGACAGACTTCACTAGCCTAGATGAAAATGGTATCATGATGACAGCTTCTGAAATGGCTCTTTTTATCGAAAAGCAAGCTGCATCGGAGAATCAAATTACTCTCCTCGCCTTACTGAATGATGAGATTGCAGGAGTCTTAAATATCACAGCGGATCAACATTTAAGGGTTCGGCATATTGGAGATGTTTTTTTAGCGGTTCGAAAGAAATTCTGGAACCAAGGATTGGCGACTATTCTTCTAGAAGAAGGCATCGAGTGGGCTAAAGCCAGTGGCGTCTTGCGCCGCTTGCAACTCAGTGTACAAAAACGAAATGAGGCTGCTATCCACCTCTATTCAAAAATGGGATTTATCACAGAAGGCTTGCAAGAAAGAGGAGCCTATTTAGCAGAAGGGATATTTTTAGATGTTTGTCTGATGGGCAAATTGATAGATGAATAACGAGATGATCAAAAAATTAATTGGAATGGTGCTAGGTTTTCTGGCAGTAACAGTTGTAGGTGTAGGAATTTATGCCTACACAATCTATCAGCAGGGGACTGCAACCCTGAGTCAAAAAACTTACAAAAAAATCGGGGAAGAAACCAACGTTATCGAAGCAACTGAGCCTTTAACGATTCTCCTAATGGGGGTGGATACGGGAAATTCGGAACGTACAGATCCGTGGGCAGGGAATAGTGATTCCATGATTCTCTTGACGGTTAATCCAAAAACAAAGAAAACCACTATGATGAGTTTGGAACGGGATATTCTGACCAAGATCGAGAGTGGAAATGGCCAAGTTCAGGAAGCCAAACTCAATGCGGCCTATGCCAATGGCGGTGCGGAGCTTGCAATTTCTACTATTCAAAAGATGATGAATATCCACATTGACCGCTATGTAATGGTCAACATGCAAGGTCTTCAACAATTGGTGGATGCAGTTGGTGGAATCACCGTCAACAATACACTTGGTTTTCCAATTTCCATCACTGACCAAGAAGAGTTTAATAAGATTTCCATTGGTGTTGGGGAACAAAACTTGAATGGTGAGGAAGCCTTGGTGTATTCACGGATGCGTTACCAAGACCCAGAAGGAGACTATGGTCGTCAAAAACGTCAACGTGAAGTCATTCAAAAAATCGTTGAGAAGGTTTTGAGCCTAAACAGTGTGAGCCATTATCAAGGTATCCTCAAAGCTTTGAGTGATAACATGCAGACCAATGTGGACTTATCAGCTAAGAGCATTCCACAATTGCTCGGCTATCAAGATTCTTTCAAGAATATCGAAACGCATCAATTGCGTGGGGAAGATGCTGAGCTACAGGGGATTTCTTATCAGATTGTCACTTCAGAACATATGCTCGAAATGCAAAATCTCTTGCGTAGTTCACTAGGTAAAGAGCCAGTGACAGAATTGGAAACCAATGCGGTACTGTACGAAACAGCCTTTGGCCGGACAGCGCCTTCAACCAGTACTAGTATTTCAAACGAAGAGGTAGAATAAAACAAAGAATCAAATCGTGGGAAATTTCCTGCGATTTTTTCAAAAAGAATTCGAATAGATAAGTGGGAGGAAACATGAAAGCAGAAATTATTGCTGTTGGAACAGAAATTTTAACAGGGCAGATCGTCAATACCAATGCTCAGTTTTTATCAGAGAAGCTAGCAGAAATCGGGGTAGATGTCTATTTCCAAACAGCTGTCGGAGACAATGAAGCTCGTCTTTTGTCCTTGCTTGAGATTGCGAGTCAACGTAGTAATCTTGTGATTTTGACAGGGGGCTTGGGACCAACTGAGGATGATTTGACCAAACAAACTCTGGCAAAATTTTTGGGAAAAGATCTAGTGTTTGACACTCAAGCACAAGAGAAACTGGATATTTTCTTTGCTCATAGACCTGACTATGCTCGGACACCGAATAATGAGCGCCAAGCCCAAATTGTAGAAGGAGCGACTCCACTGCCAAATGAGACAGGTTTAGCAGTAGGAGGGGTTTCGGAAGTGGATGACGTAACCTACGTGGTCCTTCCAGGACCACCAAGTGAGTTGAAACCCATGGTCTTAAACCAACTCTTACCCAAGCTGATGACAGGCACCAAACTATATTCCCGAGTGCTTCGTTTCTTTGGAATTGGTGAGAGTCAGTTGGTGACCATTTTGGCGGATTTGATTGACCATCAAACCGATCCGACTTTGGCGCCGTATGCCAAAACAGGAGAAGTGACCTTGCGCTTATCTACAAAAGCAGTCAGTCAAGAAAAGGCTGATCCAGCACTGGACATCCTAGAAAATCAAATCTTGAGTCGCCAGACTTTTGAGGGAATTTCTCTACGAGACATCTGTTATGGATATGGGGAAGAAACCAGCCTCGCGAGTGTCGTTGTAGAAGAGCTAAAGAAGAGACAGAAAAGCATTACTGCGGCAGAAAGCTTGACGGCAGGTCTCTTTCAAGCTACTTTAGCAGACTTTTCAGGTGTTTCAGCAATCTTTAATGGCGGTTTTGTCACTTACAGCCTAGAAGAAAAGTCCAAGATGTTGGATATTTCCGAGCAAGAGCTAAAAGAACACGGGGTCGTTTCTGAGTTTACGGCTCGAAAAATGGCAGAGCAGGCACGGCTCAAGACTCAGTCTGATTATGGAGTCAGTCTGACAGGTGTAGCTGGGCCAGATAGTCTAGAGGGTCATCCCGCCGGCACAGTTTTTATTGGACTGGCACATGCAAAAGGGACAGAGGTGATCAAGACTAATATCGCAGGACGGAGTCGAGCAGATGTTCGACATATTGCGGTCATGCATGCCTTTAACCTAGTTCGCAAGGCTTTATTAAGTGACTAAATTTTGGTATAATGAAAGATAGGTCTAAGGACCAGTAGAATATAGGAGAACAGAATGGCGAAAAAACCAAAAAAATTAGATGAAATTTCAAAAAAGTTTGGAGCGGATCGTGAAAAGGCCTTGAACGATGCTCTTAAATTGATTGAAAAAGACTTTGGTAAAGGCTCAATCATGCGCTTGGGTGAGCGCGCGGAGCAAAAAGTTCAAGTGATGAGCTCAGGGTCCTTGGCTCTGGACATTGCTCTTGGTTCAGGTGGCTATCCTAAAGGACGTATCATCGAAATCTATGGACCAGAATCATCTGGTAAGACAACGGTTGCCCTTCACGCTGTTGCGCAAGCACAGAAAGAAGGCGGTATTGCAGCCTTTATCGATGCGGAACATGCTCTTGACCCAGCCTATGCTGCAGCCCTTGGTGTGAACATTGATGAGTTACTCTTGTCACAGCCAGACTCAGGTGAGCAAGGCCTTGAAATTGCAGGAAAATTGATTGACTCAGGTGCGGTTGACCTCGTCGTTATCGACTCAGTTGCGGCCCTTGTACCTCGTGCGGAAATTGATGGGGATATTGGAGATAGTCACGTTGGTTTGCAAGCTCGTATGATGAGCCAGGCCATGCGTAAACTTGGTGCTTCTATCAATAAGACCAAAACAATTGCCATCTTTATCAACCAGTTGCGTGAAAAAGTTGGGGTCATGTTTGGAAATCCTGAAACAACACCTGGTGGACGTGCTCTGAAATTCTACGCTTCAGTCCGTTTGGATGTTCGTGGGAGCACACAAATCAAGGGAACTGGTGACCAAAAAGATACCAATGTCGGTAAGGAAACTAAAATCAAGGTCGTGAAAAACAAGGTGGCTCCACCATTTAAGGAAGCTTTTGTTGAAATCATGTACGGAGAAGGGATTTCTAAGACCGGTGAGCTCTTGAAGATTGCAAGTGATCTCGATATTATCCAAAAAGCAGGAGCATGGTACTCTTACAAGGGTGAAAAAATCGGGCAAGGATCAGAGAATGCTAAGAAATACTTGGCAGATCACCCAGAGATTTTTGATGAGATTGACCATCAGGTTCGTGTTCAATACGGTTTGATTGAAGATGAAGAGGGAACCGTTCCTACTTCTGTCGCAGAAGATCTAGCACCTAACCAAGAAGTGACGCTTGACCTAGGCGATGGACTTGAAATCGAAATTGAAGAATAAAGATAAAACTAGGGAAAGATTTCAAAATTATAAAAACGCATAATATCAGGTATTCATAACCTTGATATTATGCGTTTTATCGTGAGAAAGTTCATTAGACTTCTCTTCCTTGAAACAACTAATGATCACTAAAGCGCCTGTATTTGATGTGAAAGTCAAAATAATGTTCATCTTGTAATTTTTGGAAGATGTCGCGATAGGCTTCCTCGTCGAAATGGTCACCGCGGTAGAGAATTTCAAAACTCAAGCCATCATACTCTAGAAAAGCGTTAGCTGTTTTAAAGCCATTTTGTTGATAGAAGCTCATACGAGCTTTTCTTTGTTCCAAGTTATCGCATTCTTCATCCAATCGCTCCACTTCAAGCAACATGGTCCGCTGATAAAAATCAGTTAGTTTGTCGATAATTTCCTTCCCATACCCGTGACTTCTTAAGTGAGGCATGATGGCAAAAAAGCTAATATAGAAAGCCTTTTGGTTGGAGATGGCAAAAGCAAAGCCAACAAATTCTTCTTCGTTATAAAAAGCAAAAAAGTGGGCGTCATCTCGGTCCTGATAGCGCAAAAACTCAGAAAGAGGGACCCGTTCTTCCTCGGGGAAAGCTTCGTTATTTAGCTTTTCAACTTTATCAAGATCTGGGAACACATCGGTTATTAATTGACTGGTCAAACTCATAAATGACCTCCTTTCCTTGATTATAGCAAATTGTCTCTCTGTAAGCAATTGATTTCAGGATTCGTTAAAGAATCTTGTCGGTCCTCTGGAAAGCTGATATAATATCTTTATGAATAAAAAACGAACAGTGGACCTGATTCATGGCTCCATTCTCCCCTCGCTTTTGAGTTTTGCCCTTCCAATTCTGTTGTCCAATATCTTCCAACAACTGTATAATACAGCTGACGTCTTGATTGTAGGGCGGTTCCTTGGACAAGAATCCCTAGCAGCAGTAGGAGCAACGACGGCTATTTTTGATCTGATCATCGGTTTTGCCCTCGGAGTTGGAAATGGGATGGGAGTTGTCATCGCTCGCCTCTACGGTGCTCGTAATTTTGCTAAGATTAAAGAAGCTGTTGCGGCAACTTGGATTCTGGGTGCCATCCTGAGTGCTCTTGTCATGCTGATGGGTTTCTTCGGTCTTTATCCACTCTTGCAGTATTTAGAGACACCTGTAGAAATCCTTCCTCAATCCTACGAGTACATCTCCATGATTGTTACCTGTGTAGGGGTTAGTTTTGCTTACAATCTTTTTGCAGGCTTACTGCGCTCGATTGGTGATAGCCTTGCGGCTCTTGCTTTTCTTATCTTCTCAGCTATCGTTAATGTGATCTTGGATTTGTATTTTATTACGCAACTGCATCTGGGTGTTCAGTCTGCTGGTCTTGCGACTATTATCTCGCAAGGTCTGTCAGCTATTCTCTGTTATTTTTATATTCGTAAGAGTGTTCCAGAGCTTCTTCCGGGTCTCAAACATTTCAAATGGAATAAGTCTCTCTATGTGGATCTCTTGGAGCAGGGGCTAGCCATGGGTCTGATGGGGTCAATCGTCTCTATCGGAAGTGTCATTTTGCAATCCTCTGTCAATAGCTTTGGTGCAGTCATTATCAGTGCTCAAACGGCAGCACGGCGAATCATGGCCTTTGCCTTACTGCCAATGACGGCTATTTCAGCATCGATGACGACTTTTATCTCTCAAAACTTTGGGGCGAAACGTCCCGAACGTATTGTCCAAGGCCTTCGTTTAGGGAGCTATTTGAGTATGTCTTGGGCAGCCTTTGCCTGTATTTTCCTATTTTTTGCCAGTCCTAGCCTAGTTTCTTTCTTGGCGAGTTCGACAGACAGCTATTTGGTAGAAAACGGGACCTTGTACTTACGTATCAGTTCGGTATTTTATCCATTTTTAAGTCTTTTATTGATTTATAGAAATAGCTTGCAGGGACTAGGCCAAAAACTTTTGCCCCTCGTATCTAGCTTTATCGAGTTGTTTGGGAAAATTATTTTCGTAGCTTGGATTATTCCTTGGACAGGCTATACAGGTGTTATTCTCTGTGAACCGCTACTCTGGGTTGTGATGACTGTCCAACTTTACTTCTCCCTTTCCCGACACCCTTGGATAAAAGAAGGCAAGAAAATCGTGGCAGTCGGAGGGAAATCCTAGCTTGCTTTGCCAAAAGAAAATCCATTTCCTCTAGTGAAAATCAGCTAGACTTGTGTTATAATAAGAAAGATTAAAATGTGAAAAAAGGAGATTCCTAATGGGACGTAAATGGGCCAATATCGTAGCCAAGAAAACGGCTAAAGATGGAGCTAACTCTAAAGTATATGCAAAATTTGGTGTAGAAATCTATGTAGCAGCTAAAAAAGGGGAACCAGATCCAGAATCAAACACTGCTTTGAAATTCGTTATCGATCGTGCTAAACAAGCGCAGGTGCCAAAACACGTTATTGATAAGGCTATCGATAAGGCAAAAGGAAATACAGACGAAACCTTTACAGAAGGACGTTACGAAGGATTTGGACCAAATGGTTCTATGCTGATTGTGGATACCTTGACTTCAAACGTCAACCGTACAGCTGCGAACGTTCGTGCTGCTTTTGGTAAAAATGGCGGTAACATGGGAGCTTCAGGTTCTGTTTCTTACCTCTTTGACAACAAGGGTGTGATCGTATTTGCTGGTGATGATGCGGATGCTATCTTTGAGCTTTTGCTTGAAGCAGACATTGATGTGGATGATGTAGAAGCAGAAGAAGGAACAATCACTGTTTACACAGCTCCAACTGACCTTCACAAGGCTATCGTTGCCCTTCGTGAGTCAGGTGTCGAAGAATTCCAAGTTACTGAACTGGAAATGATTCCTCAGTCAGAAGTTGAGCTGTCAGGTGAAGATTTGGAAACCTTTGAAAAACTTTACAGCGTTCTTGAAGATGACGAAGACGTGCAAAAGATTTATACGAACGTAGATGGATTCTAATAAAAAAGCGAACAGACTTGCTAGCTGTTCGCTTTTTATATTTGAGATTAGATTCTGGTTCCAGAATCTCTTTGCTGCTGGCTTTCTCCTAGGCCTACAGCTATTTTATGAACTAGTAAGAGCTGTCCATTGTCCTGTTTTGCAAAAGTTAAGGTAACAGTCTTGATATTGTCACCAATAGAGATATAGGTGACTTTTCTCGTATCGTATCCCCCAATAGTGGAATCAAACTCGGAGTCTGGCAGTCCGTGTTTTTTGATAATATCCTTGTAATTGGTACCACCTTTTCCTTTGTTATCAAGGTCACCTTCGATTAAAGCGTCGAACTGTTCTTGGGTCCAAGTGAAGGTATCGTCTTCTTCCTCCTCTTCAGGGAGTGAATCAATGGTATCATCTGTCAAGTCGCGTTCCATTGAGGAACTAGCCTCTCTATAAGAACGGTTAAACTCTCTGACAAACTCTTTGTAGACATTAGCATACAACATCTGGGTCGTAAGGAAGAGTATAATAGAAGCAATTGACAAGGATGTTCCGATAATGGCCATTGTTTTCCGTTTTTTGAGATTGGCAATAAGTCCGATAATACCTAAGATCAACGCGACAATAGCGATGAAAAACGATAGATAGTTAATAAACGGGATCCAAGATCCTAAAAGTGCGATGGCTCCAAAAATGGTTGCTAAAATCCCTAAAACTTTTTGTTCTTCTGGTTTCATTTGAACGTTTTCTCCCTTCATCAAGTGAATGGATTCCTATCCACGGTAGCTAGTGCTTATTATAGAGAAAATATTCTCCAATGTCAATTCAGACTAAAATAGTTCTCTAGGAAACTTTTTTCTTGACATCTCTTCTGAAAGTGATAAAATAGTTCTCATGGAAACGTAATTAGTTCTCCAGAGAACTATATTTAATCGTGAGAAAGGAGCAATCATGGACAAGCCGATGTTGATGTTTAAACGTTTTGGATACCAGGCTCATCTGATGATACAGAAAGAAGCCAAGCGATGTGGCCTTGAATTTATGGGTGGACCGCAGGGGCAGGTTCTGCGTTTTTTAGATTGCCAAGAACAGTCTGAAAATCTGGTCTTAATTAAGGATATCGAGCAGGAACTCAATATTACTAAATCTGTTGCGAGTAATCTAGTCAAGCGCATGGTACAAAATGGTTTGGTTGAACTAGAGGCCAGCCCGAGTGATAAGCGGGCAAAGTTTGTTCGCTTGACGGATAAATCGCGTTCGCAGATGCAAGAAGTTAAGGCCTTTTTTGATCGGATCAATCAGAGTCTGCTAGAGGGTGTTTCAAAGTCAGACTTGGCAATCTTTGAAAAGGTCCTCGGTCAGTTGCAAGAAAATGTTGAGAAGATAGGAGGAGAGAATGAAGAAACTCGCTAAACGTATTACAGGAAAAGAGTGGGGGATGATTGTCCTTGCGATTCTTTTCACTTGTTTCTCGGTCTATCTCGAGTTAGAGGTGCCGACTTATATTTCGCAAATTACAGAATTACTGGGAACGTCTGGAACGCAGTTGGGTGAACTCTGGTCACCAGCTGCGAAGATGATTGGTTTGTCTTTATTGGCTTTCTTTTCATCTGTTATGGTTGGTTTCTTTGCCGCTCGCGTTGCAGCATCCTATACAACCCATCTACGTAGAGACGTATTTCATCGTGTTTTAGATTTTTCGCAGACAGAGATCAAGCGCTTTTCAATCCCAAGTCTCTTGACTCGGACGACCAATGATATTACCCAGGTACAGATGCTCTTTACCATGGGCTTGCAAGTGGTTACTCGTGGGCCAATTATGGCTATTTGGGCCATTGGGAAAATTCTTGGAAAATCGGAATACTGGCTCTGGGCAGTAGTAATCGCTGTTATCGTCAATGTTTTGATGACAACTGTTCTCCTGACTCTGGCCTTTCCAAAACAATCGGTCATCCAAAAATTGACAGATAAACTCAATAGCATCACTCGTGAAAGTTTGACTGGGATTCGAGTTGTTCGCGCATACAATGCCGAGGATTACCAAGATAAGAAATTTGAAGCAGCTAACGATGAGGTAACACGTCTCAATCTCTTTGTCAATCGATTGATGGCCATTATGAATCCCATTATGATGGCGATTTCTAGTGGCTTGAGTCTAGCCATTTACTGGATTGGTGCCTATATCATCAACGATGCAAGTTTGACAGACCGTCTACCACTCTTTAGTGATATGGTGGTCTTCATGTCTTATGCTATGCAGGTCGTGATGGGCTTCTTGCTCATGAGTGCTCTCTTTTTCGTCCTTCCTCGTACCTTGGTTTCTGCAGGACGTATCAATCAGGTATTGGATTTGCATTCTTCTATTGAAAATCCTAGTCAACCACAGACGGCAGATTCATCTATTCAAGGGCAAGTGGAATTCCGTGATGTAACTTTCCGCTACTCTAAAAACTCAGAAGCAGTCGTGGAACATGTCACTTTCAAAGCAGAAGCGGGTCAAACCGTAGCCTTCATCGGATCGACTGGATCTGGTAAATCTACGCTTGTCAACCTCTTGCCACGTTTTTACGATGTGTCAGATGGAGAAATTCTAGTGGACGGAGTTAATGTGCAAGATTATGACTTGGAAGATTTGCGCAATAAGGTCGGCTATATTCCACAAAAAGCTGTGCTCTTCTCTGGAGATGTCAAGGGGAACTTAGACTTTGGTAAGAGCAAAGAAACTCCTCTAAGCGAAGCTGCTATGTGGCAAGCTCTAGAATTGGCCCAGTCTAAAACCTTTATCGAGGATAAGGAAGCAGGTCTTGCATCAGAAGTAGCCCAAGGCGGAACCAACTTCTCAGGAGGTCAAAGACAGCGTTTGGCCATTGCGCGCGCCTTGGCTCGTAAACCAGAGATTCTCATCTTTGATGACTCTTTCTCAGCTTTGGACTACAAGACGGATCGTGTCCTACGCCAAGAGCTAGCTGAGAAAACAAAATCCATGACCAAACTTATCGTAGCGCAGCGGATTTCTACCATTATGGATGCTGACCTGATCTTAGTCTTGGATCAAGGAAAAGTCGTGGGGCAAGGCACCCACAAGGAACTTCTAGCTACCAATGAAGTCTACCAAGAAATTGCCTACTCACAACTATCGAAGGAGGAATTGGAACATGGAAAATAAGAAAATGTCTTTTTGGAAATATTATAAACCTTTTCTAGCAGGTCTCCAACTTCCCCTACTAGTAGCGATTGTAGCAGCTGTATGTTCAAGCATCATCACGGTTTATGGACCAACCAAGATTAAAGAAATTACCAACTTGATTTCAGATGGTTTGATGACGGGAGTTGACCTAGAGGCTGTGTCAAGTATTGCTAGCTTTTTAGTGATTCTCTATGTATTTGGCGCCATCCTTAACTATACACAGGCCTATATCTTTTCAACGAGTATTCAGCATTTTTCAAAACGCTTGCGGACAGCAATCGCTGAAAAAATCAATCGTTTGCCACTTGGCTATTTTGACCGTCATTCACAAGGAGATACCCTTTCGCGCGTGACCAATGATGTGGATACAGCAGCGCAATCTCTCAACCAAAGTCTAGGGACAGTTCTTTCAGCTAGTTTCTTGTTGATTGCTGTCTTGGTGACCATGTTTGGGATGAACTGGATTTTGGCATTGGTAACCGTTGTATCAACCCTTGTTGGCTTTGCGGCGGTTTCTGTAATTATGGCCAAGTCACAGGGTTATTTTAAAGCCCAACAAAATAATCTAGCAGCCGTCAATGGTTATGTAGAAGAAATGTATTCGGGACACAATGTTGTAACGAGCTACAACGCGGTGGACACCTCCAAAGCGAAATTTGCAGGTTTAAACCAAAACTTGCACGACAGCATCTGGAAATCTCAGTTTATCTCTGGTATCATGATGCCAGCCATGTTCTTTGTTGGGAATTTTAGCTATGTTTTGGTCATCATTGTTGGTGCCGCGCTGGCGTTAGAAGGGCATATCACTATCGGGGTTATTGTAGCCTTTATGGTTTACGTACGGATCTTCTCCCAACCCCTGTCACAGATTGCCCAAGGGATTACGAGCTTACAACAAGCGAGTGCAGCCATGGGACGTGTCTTTGAATTTCTAAGTGAAGCTGAGATGCAGGATGAATCCCATAAGGAAAGACAATTGAGCAACATGAAAGGGGAAGTAGTCTTTGATCATGTGTCCTTTGGCTATACACCAGAGCGCACCATCATCCATGACTTTTCTGCGACAGCTCATGCAGGTCAGAAGGTCGCTATCGTTGGACCTACTGGAGCTGGTAAGACAACCATTGTCAATCTTTTGATGAAGTTCTATGAGATTGATAAGGGAAGTATCCGTATCGATGGTGTCGATACCAAGGATATGAAGCGCTCAGAAGTACACGATGCCTTTTCAATGGTCTTGCAAGATACTTGGCTCTTTGAAGGAACCATTCGAGATAATCTCATCTACAATCAAACGGGCATCAGCGATGAGCGGATGATGGAAGCTAGCAAGGCTGTGGGAATTCACCACTTTATCATGACTTTGCCAGATGGCTACGATACTGTTTTGGATGACACTGTGACCTTGTCTGTTGGACAGAAACAGCTTTTGACTATCGCTCGTGCTTTGTTGAAAGATGCACCGCTCTTGATTTTGGATGAAGCGACATCCTCAGTTGACACACGTACAGAGGAATTGATCCAAAAAGCCATGGACCGTTTGATGGAGGGAAGAACTTCCTTTGTCATTGCCCATCGCTTGTCAACTATTCGTAATGCAGATTTGATTCTTGTCATGAAAGATGGCAATATCATCGAACAAGGCAACCATGAGGAACTGATGGCGCAAGGTGGCTTCTATGCCGACTTGTACAATAGCCAATTTACAGAAGACGAAGCAGAAGAATAAATCAAAAGAAGGCTTGACGGCCTTCTTTTTCTGCACTATACTAGAAGACAAACGTCTCACCAGTAGACGAAAACAAGGTAATGAATGAGAATTATAAATGAAAAATTATCAAGAATGGTATCAAAATATCAGCTCCAGACTCACCAGCCATCCCCCTCTTTTATTTCTGTTACGCAGTTTCAATCGTTTGATGACAGTCTCCATGCCCCTGGCATACCTAACCTTGCTAGTCACGACTTACCTGCAGCTAGGAGTGGGTCAGCAAGTTGGGATTTATTTGTTTATCCCTGCCTCGGGCTTTGTGATCTTGTCCCTGTTTCGTAAGAAAATCAATCACCCACGACCTTATGAAACTTGGGACATCCGTCCCCTACTTGACAAGGATAGTTCGGGACAGTCTATGCCCAGTCGTCATGTCTTTTCGGCAACTATCATCTCCATGGCCTATTTCCATGCTTGGACTTTGATCGGAATGATCTTGCTTATTTGCTCAGGAGTCTTAGCCTTGGTCCGAGTATTAGGTGGTGTGCATTATCCAAAGGACGTCTTGGTTGGCTATGTCTGCGGTCTGTTGTGGGGGTTCCTTTTCTTCCTATTCTGACATGTAAGTTAGGCTGGTCCTACAACCACTTACTGCTTCATATTGACCACTTGCTTTTTTACCCTTGTATTCCTAACTTAGCTTTGATATAGTAGAGTCAGAAAGGAGATGTGATGAAGTTACGAATTGAGATTGACGACAATTTAGAGGAGACTGAAATTGTCATCAAGACCCCCACTTTGACAGATGAAATTGCAGACTTGCAACGGCTCTTGCAAGAGTCAAAGGCTCCGAGGTTGACTTTTTACAAGGGGACAGGTGAATACTATCTAGACCTATCGGAAATCCTCTTCTTTGAAACAGAAGGGAGCAAGATTTACGCTCATACCCAGAAGGAAGCCTATGAGGTTCGCCTCAAACTCTATGAGTTGGAGTCCATCTTACCTCGCTATTTTAGTCGAGTGTCCAAGTCAACGATCACAAACATCCGTCAGATATACTCGGTGGACAAGTCCTTTTCAGGAACGGGCACCATTTCCTTTTATCAGACGCACAAGGAGGTTCATGTCTCACGGCATTACCAATCCCTCCTAAAAGAAAATCTAAGAAACATGAGGTAAAAAACATGAAAAAGAAAGCATTTGGTATTGTTTTATTGGTTTTAGCAGCTTGGATCTTGCTGCAAGGAAATTTTGGCATTCCTTCTTTGGATGGTAAGATATGGCCTTTGCTAGGAATTGTTTTTTTTGCTTATAAGTCCATTGAGTCCATCCTTAGACGCCATCTAACTGCGGCAGTTTTTACAGGTTTACTGGCACTCGTCATTGCAAATTACGCTTATGACTTGTTGCCAGTTACAAATCATTCTCTCATCTGGGCTAGCATCTTGGTAGTACTCGGTGTTGGTTATCTGACACATTCAAGTAAGTTCTGGCATGAAAAAAAGTGGTGGTACAATGGAGAAAAAACAGTCATTACGGATAAGGAAGTCGTATTTGGAAGCGGGACTTTCTATAAGCAAGATCAAGATATTGTAGACGACCAAGTGGAAGTCGCTTTTGGGGACGCTAAAATCTACTATGACAATGCAGAGATGTTAGGTGATTTTGCGACTTTAAATATTGAAGTGGCCTTCGGAAATGCAACAGTCTATGTTCCACAACACTGGCGTGTCGATTTGAAAGTAGAAACATCCTTTGGTGCAGCTAAGGCAGATGCTCCTGTAACACCAACAAACAAAACCCTGATTATTCGTGGGGAAGTTGCTTTTGGTAAACTTGGAGTTGTTTACGTTAAATAAAAAAAGTCTCCTAATTTCCTTGCCAAAATAGAGAAAGTGTGATAACATAGTACGGTATGTGGTGCTAGCACATCCGCTATATTAGATCTAATAGGAGGAAAACACAATGGCTAAAGTATGTTACTTTACAGGTCGTAAGACTGTATCAGGAAACAACCGTTCACACGCGATGAACCAAACAAAACGTGCCGTAAAACCAAACCTTCAAAAAGTTACTGTTCTTATCGATGGTAAACCTAAAAAAGTTTGGGCTTCAGCTCGTGCTTTGAAATCAGGTAAAGTTGAACGCGTTTAATAAAAATGAAAAGACCGCTTAGGTCTTTTTCTTTTGCTCTAGAGATAAAACCATTTGAAAAATAGAGTAAATATCCGCCGATACAGCATTCTGCTTTTACACTTGGGCTGAAATATGATAAAATAGAGTATCAACTAGTTGAGGTAAAAAAAATGACTGTAAAAATTAATACAAAAGATGGTCAAATCGAACTGACAGATGAAGTGATTGCAACCGTAGTAGGTGGTGCCGCAACTGAGATTTTTGGTGTGGTCGGTATGGCTAGTAAAAATGCCCTCAAAGACAATTTCCAAGCCCTCCTTGGTAAGGAAAATTATTCTAAGGGTGTTGTCGTGAAGGCAGCCGAAGATGGTAGCATCGCAGTTGATGTTTATACCGTGTTGAGCTACGGAATAAAGATAAGCGAAGTGTCAAAAAACATTCAAGAGCGTGTTCGTTTTAGTCTAGAAAATCAACTAGGAATTACTGCTCAGACTGTGAATGTCTACATTCAAAATATCAAAGTTGTAGGAGAATAATCGTGTCAAAAATTACTACCAGTTTATTCCAAGAGATGGTGCAAGCTGCATCAACTCGTTTGAATAAGCAAGCAGAATATGTCAATTCATTGAACGTCTTTCCAGTTCCAGATGGAGATACTGGGACAAACATGGGAATGACCATTGAAAATGGTGCGAAAGAAGTAGCAGACAAGCCTGCTTCTACAGTTGGAGAAGTAGCGAGCATTCTTGCCAAAGGGCTCTTGATGGGTGCCCGTGGGAACTCAGGGGTTATCACATCTCAGCTCTTCCGTGGCTTCTCTCAGGCTATCAAGGAAAAGGATGAATTAACAGGTCAAGACTTGGCTCTTGCCTTCCAATCCGGTGTCGAAGTAGCTTATAAAGCGGTTATGAAACCAGTTGAAGGAACCATTTTGACTGTTTCTCGTGGAGCGGCTATTGGAGCTAAGAAAAAAGCCGAGGAGACAGATGATGCTGTTGAGGTCATGCGTGCAGCCTTGGAAGGTGCAAAAGCAGCTTTGGCTAAGACACCAGAAATGCTTCCAGTCCTTAAGGAAGTTGGTGTGGTAGACTCAGGTGGTCAAGGTTTGGTCTTCATCTACGAAGGATTCCTTTCAGCTCTTACTGGTGAATACAGTGCTTCTGAAGACTTTGTAGCGACTCCTGCCAACATGAGTGAAATGATCAATGCAGAGCACCACAAGTCTGTAGCAGGTCATGTGGCAACTGAGGATATTACCTTCGGTTACTGTACAGAGATTATGGTAGCTCTCAAACAAGGTCCAACTTATTCTAAGGACTTTGACTATGATGAATTCCGTAACTACTTGAATGACTTAGGCGACTCACTGCTTGTTGTCAACGATGATGAGATTGTCAAAGTTCACGTCCATACAGAAGATCCAGGTCTTGTCATGCAAGAAGGTCTCAAATATGGTAGCTTGATCAAGGTAAAAGTGGACAACATGCGTAACCAACACGAAGCGCAAGTTGAAAAAGAAGCAACTCAAGGCAACAAGCCTGCTGAAACAAAAGAGTATGCCCTTATCGCAGTAGTAGCTGGTCCAGGTTTAGCAGATATCTTCCGTGCCCAAGGTGTGGATTATGTCATCGAAGGTGGTCAGACAATGAACCCTTCAACAGAAGACTTTATCAAGGCTGTTGAACAGGTCAATGCTCGCAACATTATCTTCTTGCCAAACAACAAAAATATCTTTATGGCAGCTCAATCTGCGGCTGAAGTGCTTGAACAACCTGCTGTTGTGGTAGAAGCACGCACAATTCCTCAAGGGTTGACCAGTCTTCTTGCCTTTGATCCAAGCAAATCAATCGAAGAAAACAAAGAACGTATGACTGCAGCCCTTGGTGATGTTATCAGCGGTAGTGTAACAACAGCCGTTCGTGATACAACTATCGATGGATTAGCAATTCATGAAAATGACAATCTTGGTATGGTAGATGGGAAAATCCTCGTGTCAAATCCTGACATGCATCAAACCTTGACAGAAACATTGAAACACATGTTGGACGAAGATAGTGAAATCGTGACTTTCTATGTCGGAGAAGACGGAAGCGAAGAACTTGCCAATGAAATTGCCCAAGAAATCGCAGAAGAATTCGAAGATGTTGAAGTAGAGATTCACCAAGGTCAACAACCCGTATATCCATATCTTTTCAGTGTGGAATAAAAATTTAATTGATTAAAAAGAAAGTTGATTTTGCAACTTTCTTTTTTTATGACATTTGTCATATTTCCTAGTGACAGAAGCATCTAGCTCCGCCAACTTCAAAAGACTATAATTGAAGTATGAAATGGAGGAAGAAGAAATGAAAAATAAAATGATTGTCGCAGTGAGTTTAGTAGCAGCAGGAGTTATGACCTATCTCATGTTTTCAGGATTGGACGAGGGTTTCTATCATTTTCCTTGGGAGCTATTTGCTGGCTTTGGAATGATGTCTTGGCTTGTTAGAGAAGGTTTAAAATTAGTCAGAGATGTGAAAAAGGAGTTTGAGGAATGAAAAAGGCAATCATCTATCTCTTTATCGGCCTGTCACTCTTAGTATGGTTAGTGGAAATGTTTACTGGTTGGTTTGACCAAACCTTGCTTCGCCAATTCATTCGTGGTGCTTGGGGTTTTGGATTTATGATTTTCATTGTTTTCCCTATGGGAATGAAGTGGTTGAAAGGAGAATCTCATGACTGTGATTAAAGTTGAGAAATTGAGTAAGAAAATAAAAGACAAGGAGATCTTGCGTGATATCTCTTTTGAAATCAATGACGGAGAATGTGTCGCCTTGATCGGTCCTAACGGAGCAGGAAAAACAACCTTGATTGATTGCCTCTTGGGCGACAAGTTCATGAGCTCAGGTCAGATAGCCATTCAAGGGTTTGCGCCAACAGATCCTCGATTAAAGCAGCTTATTTCTGTCTTGCCCCAAGAAAATGCAGTTGTTCAAAGCTTGAAAGTGAAAGAACTTCTATCATTTTTCAAGTCACTTTATCCCGACAGCCTTTCAGACAAAGAAATTGATGACTTGCTAAGATTCTCAGACAAGCAGAAAAATCAGCTAGCGGGCAAGCTGTCTGGTGGGCAAAAACGTTTGTTCTCTTTCGTGTTGGCTTTAATAGGTCGTCCGAAAATTCTATTTTTAGACGAGCCAACTGTTGCCATGGATACCTCGACACGTCAGCATTTTTGGGAAATTGTTAATCAGTTAAAGAAAAATGGTGTGACCATTGTTTATTCTTCTCACTACATCGAAGAGGTAGAGCATACGGCTGACCGCATTTTGGTTCTCCACAAGGGAGAATTGATTCGCGATACGACGCCTTATGCCATGCGTGGTGAAGAACAAGAAAAACATTTTACGGTACCTCTAACTTATCAGGAATTTATCAGCACTTTGGACCAGGTTCAAGAGATTGAAATCAAGCAAAATGCCCTTTCCTTCACCACCAAAGAAGCTAGCCAGGTATGGAAAGTCTTGCAAGAACAGGGCTGCACGATTGAAGAAATTGAAGTTCGCAATCGAACTCTCTTAGACAGTATCTTCGAAACGACTCAAGACTAAAGGAGATTGATGATGAAAAATATGACAAGTCTCATGAAAGTGGAAATCATTCAGATGAAACGGCAAGCAGTCTACTACTTGCTATCCATCGGACTTCCAAGTGTGTTTTACCTTATATTTTCTGGTATGATGTCAGGATCAGATGTTCCAGAAATTGTTCTTAAAGCCTATCTTTTTGCCATGACGCTCTTTAGTATCATGTCAAGCGCCTTTTTCAGTATCCCTAGCACACTCGAGTCTGACAAGACGAATAACTGGCAAAAATTGCTTCAACATTCTCCTGTATCTATGGTAGAATATTATGTATCAAAACTGTTCAGTACTCTGCTGACTTTCTTGTTATCAATTATAGTTGTCTTTTCGGTTGGTCATTTTGTCCGTGGAGTGACTCTGCCTTGGCTTGATTGGTTGGTGATTGGAGTTGTTTTGCTGGTCGGAAGCGTGGTCTTTATCAGCATGGGGGTATTGGTGAGCTTGCTTCCCAGCGCCCAACTGATGACGGTTATTGGAAATATTGCCTACATTGCTTTGGCTGTCCTCGGTGGACTCTGGTTCCCTTTGAGTTCCTTCCCAGAATGGCTCCAATCCATTGGAAAACTGACCCCAACCTATCAACTGATGCAGGTTGTCTCTACTTATTTGGAGCACCACGAGTTTAACATTCTTGCTGCCTTGGTTGTACTAGGTTATACAGTTTTCTTTGGTGTCTTGGTCATCCAACTGAAAAAACGGATCGAGGTAAAATAAATCTATGTTGGAAAAATTAAAAAACACTCATTATATGTTTCATATTTCAACAGTGTTTATCATCTTTCCTATAGCGGGTGTCATTGTTGGAGAGTACCCGCTTTTAACCTTGTTATGGACTCTACTATTTGTCCTAGCTTTCTATTCGGTTTTAGTCAGTCAGAATCGCACCGTGCAGTGGCTGGCTTGGTGGATCATGCTTGCCTACATTTTTTACAGTTCCGTCTGGCTGAATGGGAGCTTCGCTTGGTTTATCTTTTATTTATCAAACCTCCTCATTTACCAACTGGATGAGATATCTTTTCACTCTTGGCGTTTTGTCAGTTTTATTGTCTTGCAACCCTTGATTTTGACAGGGATTTATATGGTCGATCAAGTTAGTCCCTGGCAACTCCTCTTTTTCTTGGTGACTTTTGTCTTTTCTGATGCCTTGACTTTTGGTCTCTATCGAATTCGTATAGCAGAAGAGTTAAAAGAAGAAAAGATGAAACAAAATGCCAAGCTTAATCTTTTCTTGGCTGAAAATGAACGCAGTCGTATCGGTCAGGACCTCCATGACAGCCTAGGCCATACTTTTGCCATGTTGAGTGTGAAGACGGACCTTGCCCTCCAGCTTCTCCAAATGCAGGCCTATCCTCAAGTGGAAAAAGAATTAAAAGAAATTCATCAGATCAGTAAAGAATCCATGAATGAAGTTCGTACAATTATCGAAAATCTTAAAACAAGAACCCTTGCTTCCGAATTTGCGACTGTTAAAAAAATGCTGGAAATTGCAGGAATTGAAACGGAAATCAATCACCAACTAGATACAGCTAGCCTAACTCAGGAGTTAGAATCAACGGCCTCCATGATTTTACTTGAGTTAGTGACCAACATCATCAAACATGCCAAAGCATCGAAAGCCTACTTAAAATTAGAACGAACAGAGAAAGAACTCATTCTAACAGTGAGAGATAATGGCTGTGGATTTGCTTCTCTAAAAGGGGATGAGCTCCATACCGTTCGAGACCGTGTCCTTCCATTTTCAGGAGAAGTAAAGGTGATCAGTCAAAAGCAGCCTACTGAAGTGCAGGTTCGGCTACCTTATAAGGAGAGAAACTAAGATGAAACTACTTGTTGCAGAAGATCAAAGTATGTTGCGAGATGCTATGTGCCAGTTGCTTACCTTTCAACCAGATGTAGAGTCTGTCCTACAAGCCAAGGATGGCCAAGAAGCAATCCAACTTTTAGAAAAAGAGTCTGTGGATATCGCCATTCTTGACGTAGAAATGCCTGTTAAGACAGGCCTCGAAGTCTTGGAGTGGATACGAGCAGAAAAGCTAGAAACAAAGGTAGTTGTGGTGACGACCTTCAAACGTCCCGGATATTTTGAACGTGCGGTCAAGGCTGGAGTGGATGCTTATGTCTTGAAAGAAAGAAGCATTGCAGACCTCATGCAAACCTTGCACACTGTTCTCGAAGGACGCAAGGAATATTCGCCTGAATTGATGGAAGTGGTGATGACGCACCCTAACCCGTTAACAGAACAAGAAATCGCTGTTTTAAAGGGGATTGCTCAGGGCTTGTCTAATCAAGAAATCGCGGATCAGCTTTATCTATCAAATGGAACCGTCCGAAACTATGTCACCAATATTCTTTCGAAACTAGATGCTGGTAATCGAACAGAGGCAGCCAACATTGCAAAAGAATCTGGTTGGCTTTGATAACAACTCAAATGATTGCTAAATTGAAGGAAATCCATACTAGACAGGAGGAGGCAAATTGCCTCTTTTTCTGGTTTAGAAAAGCGGGGAAAGCTAGTGTCAAAGAGTTAAAAGATCAGAATAAAAATGAAAAATATCTTGACAATGAAGGGAAAATTGTGTTACAATAATAGACGGTACTTTTTACTTTTGGTCTCTCAAAAGTGTACAGGGACGTGCTGACAAATGTTGCAAAAGTACACACAGATGGTAGCTGTCACCAAGTGTATCATCACCAAAAATAAAAAACACAGGAGAATGTAGATGCCTACAATTAACCAATTGGTTCGCAAACCGCGTAAATCAAAAGTAGAAAAATCTAAATCACCAGCTTTGAACGTTGGTTACAACAGTCATAAAAAAGTTCAAACAAACGTTTCTTCACCACAAAAACGTGGTGTTGCAACTCGTGTTGGAACAATGACACCTAAAAAACCTAACTCTGCCCTTCGTAAATTCGCTCGTGTACGTTTGAGTAACCTTATCGAAGTTACTGCCTATATCCCAGGTATCGGACACAACTTGCAAGAACACAGCGTGGTGCTTCTTCGTGGTGGACGTGTAAAAGACCTTCCAGGGGTACGTTACCATATCGTCCGTGGTGCACTTGATACTGCAGGTGTTAACGATCGTAAACAAGGCCGTTCTAAATACGGTACTAAACGTCCAAAAGCATAAGGAAAGGGGATAAAGAGAAATGAGTCGTAAAAATAGAGCTCCAAAACGTGACGTATTGCCAGATCCGCTTTACAATTCACAACTAGTTACTCGTCTTATCAACCGCGTTATGCTTGATGGTAAACGTGGTACAGCTGCTTCAATCGTTTACGGTGCTTTTGAGCAAATCAAAGAAGCTACTGGCAACGATGCACTTGAAGTATTTGAAACAGCTATGGAAAACATCATGCCTGTACTTGAAGTACGTGCACGTCGTGTTGGTGGATCTAACTACCAAGTCCCAGTTGAAGTTCGTCCAGAACGCCGTACAACACTTGGACTTCGTTGGTTGGTAACTATTGCTCGCCTTCGCGGTGAACACACAATGCAAGACCGTCTTGCAAAAGAAATCTTGGATGCTGCTAACAATACTGGTGCAGCAGTTAAGAAACGTGAAGACACTCACCGTATGGCTGAAGCTAACCGTGCCTTTGCACACTTCCGTTGGTAATAAAATGATACTAAGAGCGGTAAAGGCCCAAGGCAAAAATAGGAAACTGATGCAGTGTTCCGTGAACACAAAGCAGTTTATCTTTTTTGCACCGGGCCTCGCTCGGGTTCAAATCAGCTAACTTGAGCTTTTAGCCCGAGTTCAATTCAACTTGTCTACAAGTTGAAACCAACAAAAACAAGATAAACATTAAGAACGGGTAGGTCCTGCCTATCCGTTTTTATTAAAATCGTGTTATAATAGAATAGAAATCAAAAATAAATAGGAGAAACAAACCTCATGGCACGCGAATTTTCACTTGAAAAAACTCGTAATATCGGTATCATGGCTCACGTCGATGCCGGTAAAACAACAACTACTGAGCGTATTCTTTACTACACTGGTAAAATCCACAAAATCGGTGAAACTCACGAAGGTGCGTCACAAATGGACTGGATGGAGCAAGAGCAAGAACGTGGTATCACTATCACATCTGCTGCGACAACAGCTCAATGGAACAACCACCGTGTAAACATCATCGACACACCGGGGCACGTGGACTTCACAATTGAAGTACAACGTTCTCTTCGTGTATTGGACGGTGCAGTTACTGTTCTTGACTCACAATCAGGTGTTGAGCCTCAAACTGAAACAGTTTGGCGTCAAGCAACTGAGTATGGAGTTCCACGTATCGTATTTGCTAACAAAATGGACAAAATCGGTGCTGACTTCCTTTACTCAGTAAGCACACTTCACGACCGTCTTCAAGCGAATGCACACCCAATCCAATTGCCAATCGGTGCTGAAGATGATTTCCGTGGTATCATCGACTTGATCAAGATGAAAGCTGAAATCTATACAAACGACCTTGGTACAGATATCCTTGAAGAGGATATTCCAGCTGAATACCTTGAACAAGCTCAAGAATACCGTGAAAAATTGATCGAAGCAGTTGCTGAAACTGATGAAGATTTGATGATGAAATACCTCGAAGGTGAAGAAATCACTAACGAAGAATTGAAAGCGGGTATCCGTAAAGCTACTATCAATGTTGAATTCTTCCCAGTATTGTGTGGTTCTGCCTTCAAAAACAAAGGTGTTCAATTGATGCTTGATGCGGTTATCGACTACCTTCCAAGCCCGCTTGACATCCCAGCAATCAAAGGTGTTAACCCAGATACAGATGAAGAAGAAACTCGTCCAGCATCTGATGAAGAGCCATTTGCAGCTCTTGCCTTCAAGATCATGACAGACCCATTCGTAGGTCGTTTGACATTCTTCCGTGTTTACTCAGGTGTTCTTCAATCAGGTTCATACGTATTGAATACTTCTAAAGGTAAACGTGAACGTATCGGACGTATCCTTCAAATGCACGCTAACAGCCGTAAAGAAATCGACACTGTTTACTCAGGTGATATCGCTGCTGCCGTTGGTTTGAAAGATACGACAACTGGTGACTCATTGACTGATGAAAAAGCTAAAATCATCCTTGAATCAATCGACGTTCCAGAACCAGTTATCCAATTGATGGTTGAGCCAAAATCTAAAGCAGACCAAGACAAGATGGGTATCGCTCTTCAAAAATTGGCTGAAGAAGATCCAACATTCCGCGTTGAAACAAACGTTGAAACTGGTGAAACAGTTATCTCTGGTATGGGTGAGCTTCACCTTGACGTCCTTGTTGACCGTATGCGTCGTGAGTTTAAAGTTGAAGCGAACGTAGGTGCTCCTCAAGTATCTTACCGTGAAACATTCCGCGCTTCTACTCAAGCACGTGGATTCTTCAAACGTCAGTCTGGTGGTAAAGGTCAATTCGGTGATGTATGGATTGAATTTACTCCAAACGAAGAAGGTAAAGGATTCGAATTTGAAAACGCAATCGTCGGTGGTGTGGTTCCTCGTGAATTTATCCCAGCGGTTGAAAAAGGTCTTGTAGAAGCAATGGCTAACGGTGTTCTTGCAGGTTACCCAATTGTTGACGTTAAAGCTAAACTTTACGATGGTTCATACCACGATGTCGACTCATCTGAAACTGCCTTCAAGATTGCTGCATCTCTTGCACTTAAAGAAGCTGCTAAGACTGCACAACCAGCTATCCTTGAACCAATGATGCTTGTAACAATCACTGTTCCAGAAGAAAACCTTGGTGATGTTATGGGTCACGTAACTGCTCGTCGTGGACGTGTAGATGGTATGGAAGCACACGGTAACAGCCAAATCGTTCGTGCTTACGTTCCACTTGCTGAAATGTTCGGTTACGCAACAGTTCTTCGTTCTGCATCTCAAGGACGTGGTACATTCATGATGGTATTTGACCACTATGAAGATGTACCTAAGTCAGTACAAGAAGAAATCATTAAGAAAAACAAAGGTGAAGAATAATCTGTCTTCGCAATAGAAGGAAGTCACTTAGTAGCTTCCTTTTTTATTACCTTTATTTCACACAGATTTGCTGGATATATTATGGAAATTTAGGAATTAAATGAAAATCTTGCCAACTTCCATCCCATATACGAAGAAATTAGACTGATTTAATAAATGAAAGCAAGGAAAAGTTCCTTATTTTGATGATATGTTAATAAAAATGATAAAAAAGTTCATAAATACACTTTTAGATAGAAAATTCAGAAAATTGCTTCTTTTGTCTTGAAAATTTTTGAAAAAATGGTATGATAGTAACAAGCTATTTTTAAGAGAAGAGAAAGGGGAACAATGGAGAAAATCAGTTTAGAATCTCCTAAGACGGGGTCGGATCTAGTTTTGGAAACACTTCGTGATTTAGGAATTGATACCATATTTGGCTATCCTGGTGGTGCAGTCTTACCTTTGTATGATGCGATATACAATTTTAAAGGCATTCGTCACATTTTAGGACGCCATGAGCAAGGTTGTTTGCACGAAGCTGAAGGATATGCCAAATCAACTGGAAAGTTGGGTGTTGCTGTCGTCACGAGTGGACCAGGAGCTACAAATGCCATTACAGGGATTGCAGATGCCATGAGCGATAGCGTTCCCCTTTTGGTCTTTACGGGTCAGGTGGCGCGAGCAGGGATTGGGAAGGATGCCTTTCAGGAGGCGGATATTGTCGGTATTACCATGCCCATTACCAAGTACAATTACCAAGTTCGTGAGACAGCTGATATTCCTCGTATCATTACGGAAGCTGTCCATATCGCGACCACAGGTCGTCCAGGTCCAGTCGTGATTGACTTGCCTAAGGATGTATCTGCTCTTGAAACAGACTTCATCTATTCACCCGAAGTGAATTTGCCAAGTTATCAACCGACTCTAGAGCCAAATGACATGCAAATCAAGAAAATTTTGAAGCAATTGTCAAAAGCCAAGAAGCCTGTTTTATTGGCAGGTGGTGGAGTTAGTTATGCAGAAGCAGCTACAGAACTCAATGAATTTGCTGAACGTTACCAAATCCCAGTAGTGACCAGTCTTTTGGGGCAAGGTACGATTGCAACGAGTCATCCCCTCTTCCTAGGGATGGGAGGCATGCACGGTTCTTTCGCGGCCAACATTGCAATGACTGAAGCGGACTTTATGATTAGTATTGGTTGCCGTTTCGATGACCGATTGACTGGAAATCCCAAGACCTTCGCGAAGAATGCTAAGGTTGCTCACATTGATATTGACCCAGCTGAGATTGGTAAGATTATCAGTGCAGATATTCCTGTGGTGGGGGATGCTAAGAAAGCCTTGCAGATGTTGTTGGCAGAGCCAACTGTTCATAACAATACTGAGAAATGGATTGAAAAAGTCACCAAGGACAAGAATCGAGTCCGTTCTTATGATAAGAAAGAACGTGTGGTTCAACCGCAGGCCGTTATTGAATGCATCGGTGAGTTGACGAATGGAGATGCCATTGTTGTAACTGATGTTGGTCAACACCAAATGTGGACGGCTCAGTATTATCCTTACCAAAATGAGCGCCAGTTAGTCACTTCAGGTGGTTTGGGTACCATGGGATTCGGAGTTCCTGCAGCTATCGGAGCTAAGATTGCCAATCCGGAAAAAGAGGTCATCCTTTTTGTCGGTGATGGTGGTTTCCAAATGACCAACCAAGAGCTAGCAATCCTAAACATCTACAAGGTGCCGATTAAGGTTGTCATGTTGAATAACCACTCACTAGGAATGGTTCGTCAGTGGCAGGAATCCTTCTATGAGGGTAGAACTTCAGAATCAGTCTTTGATACACTTCCTGACTTCCAGCTGATGGCACAGGCTTACGGCATCAAAAACTATAAATTTGATAATCCAGAGACGATAGAGAAGAATCTAGAAGTCATTCTGGAGGATGTGCCCATGTTTATCGAGGTGGATATTTCTCGTAAGGAACAGGTCTTACCGATGGTACCAGCTGGTAAGAGTAATCATGAGATGTTGGGGGTGAAGTTCCATGCGTAGAATGTTAACAGCAAAACTACAAAATCGTTCAGGAGTTTTGAATCGTTTTACAGGTGTCCTTTCACGTCGTCAAGTCAATATTGAGAGTATCTCAGTTGGTGCGACAGAGAATCCTGATGTATCACGGATTACCATCATTATCGATGTAGCTTCACACGATGAAGTAGAGCAAATCATTAAACAGCTCAATCGTCAGATTGATGTGATTCGCATTCGAGATATCACAGATAAACCACACTTGGAAAGAGAAGTTATCTTGGTGAAGGTATCTGCTCCTGCTGAAAAGCGTGCAGAAATCTTGGCCATTATCCAACCTTTCCGTGCAACGGTAGTAGATGTGGCTCCAAGCTCCATCACTATTCAGATGACTGGAAATGCTGAAAAGAGTGAAGCTTTATTGCGAGTGATTCGACCATATGGTATTAAAAATATCGCTCGTACGGGTGCAACTGGATTTACCCGCGACTAATACTCTTAGATTTTCAATGAGTATAAAATCCAGCATAAATTTGTTTAACCGGCCTATAAGGCAATAAAAAATAGAAAAGAGAGAAAAAACTATGGCAGTTCAAATGGAATACGAAAAAGATGTTAAAGTAGCAGCACTTGACGGTAAAAAAATCGCCGTAATCGGTTATGGTTCACAAGGACATGCGCATGCGCAAAACTTGCGTGATTCAGGTCGCGATGTCATCATCGGTGTACGTCCTGGTAAATCTTTTGACAAAGCAAAAGAAGATGGATTTGACACTTATACAGTAGCAGAAGCCACTAAATTGGCTGACGTTATCATGATTTTGGCACCAGACGAAATCCAACAAGAATTGTACGAAGCAGAAATCGCTCCAAACTTGGAAGCTGGAAATGCAGTTGGATTTGCCCATGGTTTTAACATCCACTTTGAATTTATCAAAGTTCCTGCAGATGTAGATGTCTTCATGTGTGCTCCTAAAGGGCCAGGACACTTGGTACGTCGTACTTACGAAGAAGGTTTTGGTGTTCCAGCTCTTTATGCAGTATACCAAGACGCTACGGGAAATGCGAAAAATATTGCTATGGACTGGTGTAAAGGTGTTGGAGCAGCTCGTGTTGGTTTGCTTGAAACAACTTACAAAGAAGAAACTGAAGAAGATTTGTTTGGTGAACAAGCCGTACTTTGTGGTGGTTTGACTGCCCTTATTGAAGCAGGCTTTGAAGTCTTGACAGAAGCAGGATACGCCCCAGAATTGGCTTACTTTGAAGTTCTTCATGAAATGAAATTGATCGTTGACTTGATCTATGAAGGTGGATTCAAGAAAATGCGTCAATCAATTTCTAACACTGCTGAATACGGTGACTATGTATCAGGTCCACGTGTGATTACTGAGCAAGTTAAAGAAAATATGAAAGCTGTCTTGGCAGATATCCAAAATGGTAAATTTGCAAATGACTTTGTAAATGACTACAAGGCTGGACGTCCAAAATTGACTGCTTACCGTGAACAAGCAGCGAACCTTGAAATTGAAAAAGTTGGTGCAGAATTGCGTAAAGCAATGCCTTTCGTTGGTAAAAACGACGATGATGCATTCAAAATCTATAACTAATTGATAGAAATTAAGGTGAAGGCGAGTTGGGGGACTAACTCGCTTTTTATCTTAAAAAGTATTTGAGGAGGGGACAATGCTAAGTGCAAAAGACGTGGTGAAAGCTCACAAAGTATTGAGTGGTGTAGTAGTCAATACTCCGCTTGATTATGACCATTATTTATCGGAGAAGTATGGTGCTAAGATTTATTTGAAGAAGGAGAATGCCCAGCGTGTTCGTTCCTTTAAGATTCGCGGAGCCTATTATGCCATTTCTCAACTATCAAAAGAAGAACGTGAGCGTGGTGTAGTCTGTGCCTCTGCGGGAAATCACGCTCAAGGCGTCGCCTATACTTGTAATGAGATGAAGATTCCTGCAACCATCTTTATGCCCATCACAACACCGCAACAAAAGATTGGACAGGTCCGCTTTTTTGGTGGAGACTTCGTGACCATTAAACTAGTTGGAGATACCTTTGATGCCTCAGCTAAAGCAGCTCAAGAATTTACAGTTTCTGAAAATCGTACCTTTATTGATCCCTTTGATGATGCTCATGTCCAAGCAGGTCAAGGGACTGTCGCTTATGAAATTCTTGAAGAAGCTCGTAAAGAGTCTATCGATTTTGATACAGTACTTGTACCAGTAGGCGGTGGCGGATTGATTGCTGGTGTTTCTACTTATATTAAGGAAACCAATCCGACTATTGAAGTGATCGGGGTAGAAGCTAATGGGGCCCGCTCTATGAAAGCTGCCTTTGAAGCTGGAGGACCAGTTAAACTCAAAGAAATCGACAAATTTGCTGATGGTATAGCTGTGCAGAAAGTTGGACAACTAACCTATGAAGCGACCTGTCAGAATGTTGAAACGCTGATTGGGGTGGACGAGGGCTTGATTTCTGAAACCTTGATTGATCTTTATTCCAAACAAGGAATTGTAGCAGAACCAGCCGGAGCTGCCAGCGTTGCAGCCTTGGAAGTTTTATCAGACTATATCAAAGGCAAGACGATCTGCTGTATCATTTCTGGAGGAAATAACGATATCAACCGTATGCCAGAGATGGAAGAACGTGCCTTGATTTACGATGGAATCAAGCATTACTTTGTAGTGAATTTCCCACAACGTCCAGGAGCTCTCCGAGAGTTTGTAAATGACATTTTGGGGCCAAATGATGACATCACTCGTTTTGAATATATCAAACGAGCAAGCAAGGGGACAGGCCCTGTATTGATTGGGGTAGCTCTTGCCAATAAGCATGATTATGCTGGATTGATTCATCGAATGGAAAAGTTCGACCCGTCTTATATTAATTTGAATGGAAATGAAACATTGTATAACATGTTAGTTTAAACTAAAATAAAATTATTATCATATTATTTGCGTAATGATAACGATGGTGTTATAATGAGGTTGATGAAAGGGGGAGATTCCCATGGTTTTACAAATTTTACTTGTTGTATTGATTTTAGTGGTGATTGCATCAGTGATTACGATTAGTTCTGTATATGTGGTACGACAACAATCTGTCGCTATTATAGAACGCTTTGGTAAATACCAAAAGTTGAGCAATAGTGGTATTCATTTGCGGGCTCCCTTTGGGATTGATAGAATTGCAGCAAGAGTACAACTACGCTTGTTGCAGAGTGAAATCGTTGTAGAGACAAAGACGCAAGATAATGTATTTGTAACGATGAATGTGGCAACTCAGTATCGAGTGAATGAAAATAATGTCACAGATGCTTATTATAAATTGATGCGTCCAGAAGCCCAAATCAAATCCTATATTGAAGATGCTTTGCGTTCATCTGTACCAAAGCTAACCCTAGATGAGTTGTTTGAGAAGAAGGATGAAATCGCCTTAGAAGTTCAAAAACAAGTGGCTGAAGAAATGTCTACGTATGGGTATATCATTGTCAAAACGCTGATTACTAAGGTTGAACCTGATGCTGAAGTAAAACAATCAATGAATGAAATTAACGCGGCTCAACGTAAGAGAGTTGCGGCGCAAGAGCTTGCTGAAGCAGATAAGATTAAGATCGTGACCGCAGCAGAAGCAGAAGCAGAAAAAGATCGCCTACATGGTGTAGGGATTGCAGAACAGCGTAAAGCGATTGTTGACGGACTGGCTGATTCTATCAAAGAGTTAAAGGGAGCTAATGTTGAGCTGACTGAAGAACAAATCATGTCTATCCTATTAACGAACCAGTATTTAGATACGTTGAATAATTTTGCAGAAAAAGAAGGTAATAATACAATCTTCCTACCAGCAAATCCTAATGGAGTTGAGGATATAAGAACTCATATATTATCGGCTTTAAAAGCCAAATAAAAATATGCAGAATAATATAGTTGTGACGAATATATGTTTTTTTATTGACAGATGAAATAAAAACGTATACAATTAAGAATTGTAAAGAATAATTCAGGAGAAGAACATGGTTAAGTCAAACTTTGAAAAGGTAGAAGCAGTTGTTGGCTGGGTTCGTGATAAGAAGATTACAGGATACCGTATCTCTAAAGAAACGAATGCGCGTGAAATGTCTATCATTGCCCTAGCACAAGGACGCGCAAAAGTTAAAAATATTTCATTTGAAACAGCTCTTAGTTTAATCGATTTCTATGAAAAAAATCATGAAAAATTTGAAGATTGAACTGTGGTCACAGGCAGATTCCTGAATCGAGTCTGCCTTTTCTTTACAATTACAAACTAAAAAGACTGCATTCTTTATGCAGTCTTTATTTATTAATTGAGATAACGCTGAAGGAATTCTTTTGTCCGTTCTTCTTTAGGGTTCGTGAAGAGTTCTTCAGGTTTACCTTCTTCTGCAATGACTCCCTTGTCCATGAAGATGACACGATGGGAGACATCGCGAGCAAATTCCATTTCGTGGGTTACAACAATCATGGTCAAGCCTTCTTGAGCTAGGTCCTGCATAATTTTGAGGACTTCCCCGACCATTTCGGGGTCAAGGGCAGATGTAGGTTCGTCAAAGAGAATGGCGTCAGGATTCATGGAGAGTGCACGAGCGATAGCTACACGTTGCTTTTGTCCACCTGAAAGTTGTTTAGGCTTGGCTTGCCAGTAACGTTCTCCCATACCAACTTTTTCGAGATTCTCTTTGGCAATTTTTTCAGCTTCAGAGTGGTCGCGTTTGAGTACAGTCGTTTGGGCAACGATAGTATTTTCAAGGACATTCAGATTTTCAAAGAGATTGAAAGATTGGAAAACCATACCGAGCTTTTCACGATAATGGGTGAGGTTATAGCCTTTTTCCAGGACATTTTCTCCGCGATAGAGAATCTCTCCTCCTGTAGGTGTTTCGAGTAAATTGATTGAACGAAGGAAGGTTGATTTTCCGCTTCCCGAGCTTCCGATGATGGAAATAACCTCTCCTTTATGGACGGTGAGAGAAATGTCTTTTAGCACTTCGTTTTGCCCATAGGATTTTTTTAGGTGTTTGATTTCAAGGATTGGTTGTGTCATTTTTTCAAATCCCCCGTTTGCATTTGGTTAGCACCTGTAGTGTAAGTGTCCATGTCCATATAGCGTTCGATAAAACGTAGGATACGGGTCACAGTGAAGGTGAGGACAAAGTAAATCACTGCAATGATGGTAAAGGTCTGGAAGTATTGATAGGTTTGCGTCGCTACAGTATTTCCTGAGAAATAAAGCTCGACAACTGAAATAACGTTCAATACAGAGGTATCTTTGATATTGATGACAAACTCATTACCAGTAGCAGGTAGAATATTACGGACAACCTGAGGAAGGACAATCTTACGCATGGTTTGATTGTGGGTCATACCAAGAGCGGTTGCAGCTTCGAACTGTCCCTTGTCAACTGCTAGAATACCACCACGAACGATTTCTGTCATGTAGGCACCCGTGTTGATTGAGACGATGAAAATGGCTGCAAGTGTCCGGTCAAGGTTGATTCCGAAAGCTTGAGCAGTTCCATAGTAGATAACCATGGATTGAACAATCATCGGTGTACCACGGAAGATTTCAATATAGACATTGAGAATCCAACCGACTAGTTTTTGTAGGCTGTAAATGGCTTTGTTTTCAGAGAGAGGAGCCGTACGGAAGACACCAATGGCAAGACCGATAATGAGACCTACGATAGTTCCGATGATTGAGATTAAAAGAGTGACACCTGCGCCGCGCACGAGCTGTTGCCAGTTTTCAGAAAGAATTTTAGCAACTTGGCTGAAGAAATTACTGCTACTTTCTTCAGTTGTTGTGGCTTCGGCAGGTTGCTCCTGAATCATACGATCCATCAGAGCAACTTGTTCATCTTTGGAGATGGTTTCAATACTCGCATTGATTTGGCTGATGCGGCTGTCATCTTTACGAAGTCCAATGGCAATAGCTGTATCTTCTTCGCCAGTTTTGAAACCGGGTTCTACTTGGACCATCTTGAACTTAGAGTTAGCGGCTTCAGCAGTCAGTGCTTCAGGGCGTTCCGAAACATAGGCATCAATAACACCGGCTTCCAGAGCTTGACGCATTTGAGCGAAGTCGCCCATAGCTGTTTCTTTTTTGGCACCTGGAATTTGAGAAATCAAATCATAAAGGTAAACACCTTGTTGAGAAGTGATTTTTGCTCCGCTAAAATCTTCCAAAGATTTGGCATTTGCATAGGCAGAGTCCTTTTTAACCAATAGAACTGGCTCGCTAGTATAGTAACTGTTTGAAAAGGCAATTTCTTGTTTACGTTCAGCGGTTGGGCTCATACCGGCAATGATCATATCGATTTTGCCAGAAGTAAGGGCTGGAACAAGTCCTTCCCACTTGGTTTTCACGACCAAAGGTTCCTTACCTAGATCTTTGGCAATCTTTTTAGCGATTTGAACATCATAGCCGTTGGCATATTGGTTGGTACCGTCGATTTTGACAGCACCATTACTATCGTCGTCTTGGGTCCAGTTGAAGGGAGCGTAAGCTGCTTCCATCCCGATGCGTAAATATTCGTCGGCTTGGACTTGGCTAACCAGTCCTAATGTAAGGGCTAGGCTAGCAAGAATAGATAAGCATAATTTTTTCATGTTTTCTCCTATTTCTAGTCTAAAAATGACTTCTCTCTATTGTATCTAAAAATGGTGAGATTTTCAATACAAGTAAGCCTTTACTTATAAAAAATGATATAATGGTGAAAAGATTGAAAGGGAATCGATTATGAAAAAAAGATGGCTGGTGACTTTGGTATTTGCTTGTTTATTATTTATACCGAGCTTAGTTTTTGCAGTAGACTTTGATATTTTATCCTATCAGGGTGATTTGAATATTCATGCAGATAATACTGCAATTTTTAAGGAAACAATCACCTACCGTTTTGGAGATGATTATAATGGCCAGCTAGTTGGACTAGGAAAAGCTGGGAAAATGCCAGAGGGATTTGACATTGATCCGGACCCGACCGTTCAAGTGTCTAAAAATGGGCAAATTATTCAAAATGTTTCCTTCTATACTATGGAGGAAGAGGACGGCTACAAGGTAAAAATTTACAATGCTGGATATGCCGGGGATACTGTTCGGGTGACGGTTACCTGGAAACTAACAAATCTTCTCTTCTTATATCAGGATATCGCTGAGCTAAATTGGCAACCCTTGACAGATAGTTCTGGAGATATTAAAGAGTTTGAGTTCAAGGTCAGCTCTGAAAATCCAGCAGAGAAACTCTATTTCCATACAGGAAAACTCTTTAAGGAAGCTAGTGTCAAAAAGGTAAATGATTTCTACCAGGTCAAGATGAAAGATCTTCCGAGAAATCGTCAGGTGGAACTACATGCTTACTGGCCGAGAAGTGCTTTTTCAGAAGCTCCAGATCAAGGATTGGTATCTGATAACCTCATTTGGTTTAAAAGAGTTGAGCTTGAAATAGCAAGTGAAAAAGCTTCGGACAAGATTGTGATGATGTGGCTTATTCCAATTGTTTTGACGGTTCTTCTGTTTGTCGGTTTAATCTTTTATAAACGTTTCAAAAAAGAAATTAGTCCCAAGAAGAAATTTGCTAAGAACCATCGTCTCTATGAGCCACCTATGGATTGGCCGCCAATGGTTTTAGCAGAGAGTGTATATTCCTTATCACTGAGCGAAATGAAACCGGGAGCAAAAGGATTTGGTCGTTTTACATTTGAACGAGTCATTCAGGCTACTTTGCTGGATCTAGTAGATAGAGGGCATTTGGCTATTAAGAAAGGGGAAAAAGAGCCAATTCTTAAAATCATAAATGAAAGTGGATTGGCAAATTTTGAGAAGGAATGTCTGACACTCTGCTTTTCAGATAAGAAAGAGTTAGCGATTTCGGATCTGTTTTCAGATTATCAGGTTTCACCAAGTATTTATCGTGGAGTTTCTAAAAAGGATGCAAAGCAGGTTCAGGAGATAGGAAAGCAGCTGAAACGTTCGTTTGATAGACGCATCTCTAACATTGAAAAGCGCGTCAAAGACAAGGTGCATGCGTTGCGTATTCCAAATTATTACCGTCCTTTGAGTACGGGTGAGAAGAAACTATCTCTGGCTATGTGGATTGGATTAATTGGTTCAGCCGTAGGGAGCTGGCTATTCTTCTACTGTAGTTGGAACACGTATGGTTTTGTTTCGTTCTACCTCCTCTTTTTGGGATTACTTGCTTCCATTATTTTAGTGCTAATTTATGTTGTAACATACGGGTATTATGATAATGGCGTCTTGACAGATGAAGGGGCAGAGGTTTACTATCACTGGAAGAGTTTTGAAAACATGCTTCGCAATATCGCCCGTCTAGACAAGGCTGAGTTGGAGAGTATCGTCCTTTGGAATCGCCTTCTGGTCTATGCGACTCTTTTTGGTTATGCCAAGAAGGTCAGCCAGTTAATGAAAGTTCGGCAAATCCATCTTGAGAATCCAGACTTGGACAGTTACATTGTCTATGGCTGGCATACGCAACTTCATACCTATACTGGACAGATGAAATACTATGCAGCGGTCGCAAATACAGCAAGCAATTACTCCGTCTCTTCTGGAAGTGGTTCTTCAGGTGGAGGATTCTCAGGAGGCGGAGGCGGTGGTAGCATCGGTGCTTTCTAAAAAATCTATCGCAACATCCGAAATTATGCTATAATAGAGGACAGAAAAAGGAGTAATACATGTATCTTATTGAAATTTTGAAGTCGATCTTTTTTGGGATTGTTGAAGGAATTACAGAATGGTTGCCCATTTCAAGTACTGGTCACTTAATCTTGGTTGAAGAATTTGTACAATACAAGGACCAAAATGAAGCCTTCATGTCAATGTTTAATGTTGTCATTCAGCTCGGCGCTATCTTAGCGGTTATGGTGATTTACTTTAACAAGCTTAATCCTTTCAAACCTGGTAAAAATAAGGTAGAAGTCCGTCGAACTTGGCAATTGTGGTCAAAAGTCCTCGTTGCGACCTTGCCTTTATTGTTAGTCTTTAAGCTGGATGATTGGTTTGACACTCATTTTCATAATATGGTATCAGTTGCTATTATGTTGATTATCTATGGGGTTGCCTTTATCTATCTTGAAAAACGGAACAAGGCGCAAGCTATTGAACCAACAGTTACAGAACTTGAAAAGCTTCCCTACAAGACAGCTCTCTATATCGGACTTTTCCAAGTCCTCGCCCTCTTCCCAGGAACGAGCCGTTCAGGTGCAACTATCGTTGGTGGTTTGTTGAATGGAACAAGTCGCTCTGTCGTAACAGAGTTTACCTTCTATCTCGGAATTCCTGTTATGTTTGGGGCTAGTGCTTTAAAGATTTTTAAATTTATAAAAGCAGGTCAACTTTTGAGTTTTGGACAACTATTCCTGCTTTTGGTTGCTATGGGTGTTGCCTTCGCGGTCAGCATGGTTGCTATTCGCTTCTTGACTGGCTATGTGAAGAAGCACGACTTTACCCTCTTTGGTAAATACCGTATCGTACTCGGTAGTGTCTTGTTGCTCTATAGTTTTGTGCGTTTATTTGTATAAGAAAAAGCTTGAGGGAATCTTCCTTCAAGCTTTTTAAAATCCTGTTACTGTGACTCCTAGTAAACGGATGCCTTTTTCTTTTTCAGCTAGTTCTTCGTAGAGTTGAAGGGCAGTTTGAGAAATCTGACTAGCGTCCTGTGTTGCTTTTGGGAGGCTTTTTCGTCTAGTTAGAGTGGAAAAGTCAGCATATCGTATTTTGAGGATAATGATTTTTCCAGCTTTGTCCTGCGTGCTGAGATTGAGAGCTACCTTTTCGGAGAGAAGAGTCAGCTCTTTTTTGATGTCTTCTTCTACTTGCAGGATTTTTCCGTAGGTTTTTTCCTTGCCAATGGACTTGCGAATACGATTGGCCTTGACCGGTGAATTATGAATGCCCCTAGCCTTTCGATAAAGATCAAAACCAAGTCTACCAAACCGATCGATTAAAGTGACTTCAGAAACAGCCAATAAGTCTTCACCAGTATAAATGCCCATTTCATGAAGCCGTTCAACTGTTTTTTTGCCCACACCGTGAAATTTAGCAATGTCCATTTGTTTGAGAAAATCCTCAGCCTGATCTGGGAGGATGACTGTTAAACCATGTGGTTTTTGATAGTCACTAGCCATTTTAGCTAAGAATTTGTTATAAGAGACGCCTGCAGAAGCAGTCAGGTGTAGTTCCTGCCAGATATCTTGTTGGATGAGGCGGGCTATTTTGACAGCTGACTTGATACCGAGTTTATTTTCCGTTACATCCAAGTATGCCTCGTCAATACTCATAGGTTCAATCAAATCAGTGTAGCGTTTAAAAATAGCACGAATCTCAAGTCCCACAGTCTTATACTTTTCATAATTTCCTGAGATAAAGATAGCTTGGGGACAGCGCTCATAAGCTTCTTTAGAGCTCATGGCTGAATGAACACCAAAAGCTCGCGCCTCATAGCTACAGGTAGAAACGACACCACGTCCACCTGTTTGTCTGGGGTCACTCCCGATGATGACAGGTTTGCCCTTTAACTTAGGATTATCTCTGATTTCCACCGCAGCAAAAAAGGCATCCATGTCGATATGGATGATTTTTCTAGACAAATCATTAATCAATGGAAATATGAGCATTTAGCTTCCTTTCTAGCCGTATTTTCTTTCTCATTATACCGTTTTTTCTGAAAAAATGGAAAAGAGTAGTCTAACTTTCAAAAATATAATACAGATAATATCAAAAAACAGCCTGTATTATAAAAGAAAGCGCTAAAAAGGCTGTTTTCTCCTTGTTGAAATCGGTTACTGTGTGGTATACTTGACTTATGAATGTAACAGATAGTTGTTACTAGAAAGAAAAATGAGGACATTAACATGGTTGTTAAGACAGTTGTTGAAGCACAAGATATTTTTGATAAAGCTTGGGAAGGCTTCAAAGGCGTAGATTGGAAAGAAAAAGCAAGTATTTCTCGCTTCGTTCAAGCTAACTATACACCTTACGATGGAGATGAAAGTTTCCTTGCTGGACCAACAGAACGTTCACTTCACATCAAAAAAATTGTAGAAGAAACAAAAGCACATTACGAAGAAACTCGTTTCCCAATGGACACTCGTCCAACATCTATTGCTGATATTCCTGCTGGATTTATCGACAAAGAAAACGAATTGATTTTTGGTATCCAAAACGATGAACTCTTCAAATTGAACTTCATGCCAAAAGGTGGTATCCGTATGGCTGAAACTACTTTAAAAGAAAATGGATACGAACCAGATCCAGCTGTTCACGAAATCTTCACAAAATACGTAACAACAGTTAACGACGGTATTTTCCGTGCTTACACTTCAAATATCCGTCGTGCTCGTCACGCTCACACTGTAACTGGTCTTCCAGATGCTTACTCACGTGGACGTATCATCGGTGTTTACGCACGTCTTGCTCTTTACGGTGCAGACTACTTGATGCAAGAAAAAGTAAACGACTGGAATGCAATTAAAGAAATTGATGAAGAAACAATCCGTCTTCGCGAAGAAGTAAACCTTCAATACCAAGCATTGCAACAAGTTGTTCGCTTGGGTGACCTTTACGGTGTTGACGTTCGCAAACCAGCGATGAACGTCAAAGAAGCTATCCAATGGGTGAACATCGCCTTCATGGCTGTCTGCCGTGTTATCAACGGTGCTGCAACATCTCTAGGACGTGTGCCAATCGTACTCGATATCTTTGCAGAACGTGACCTTGCTCGTGGTACATTTACTGAATCAGAAATCCAAGAATTCGTTGATGATTTCGTTATGAAACTTCGTACAGTTAAATTTGCTCGTACAAAAGCTTATGACCAATTGTACTCAGGTGACCCAACCTTCATCACAACTTCTATGGCTGGTATGGGTAACGACGGTCGTCACCGTGTTACTAAGATGGACTACCGTTTCTTGAATACTCTTGACAATATCGGTAACTCTCCAGAACCAAACTTGACAGTTCTTTGGACTGACAAATTACCTTATAGCTTCCGTCGTTACTGTATGCACATGAGCCACAAACACTCTTCAATCCAATATGAAGGTGTTACAACAATGGCTAAAGACGGATACGGTGAAATGAGCTGTATCTCATGTTGTGTATCTCCACTTGACCCAGAAAATGAAGAACAACGTCACAACATCCAGTACTTCGGTGCTCGTGTTAACGTATTGAAAGCCCTTCTTACTGGTTTGAACGGTGGTTACGACGATGTTCACAAAGACTACAAGGTATTTGACATCGAACCAATCCGTGACGAAGTTCTTGAATTCGAATCAGTTAAAGCTAACTTTGAAAAATCTCTTGACTGGTTGACTGACACTTACGTAGATGCTTTGAACATCATCCACTACATGACTGATAAGTACAACTACGAAGCTGTTCAAATGGCCTTCTTGCCAACTAAACAACGTGCAAACATGGGATTCGGTATCTGTGGATTTGCCAACACTGTTGATACATTGTCAGCAATCAAATACGCTACAGTTAAACCAATCCGTGACGAAAATGGCTACATCTACGATTACGAAACAATCGGTGAATACCCACGTTGGGGTGAAGATGATCCACGCTCAAACGAATTGGCAGAATGGTTGATTGAAGCTTACACAACTCGTCTACGTAGCCACAAACTCTACAAGAACGCAGAAGCCACAGTATCACTTTTGACCATCACATCTAACGTTGCTTACTCTAAACAAACTGGTAACTCACCAGTCCACAAAGGCGTATACCTCAACGAAGATGGTTCTGTGAACTTGTCTAAACTTGAATTCTTCTCACCAGGTGCTAACCCATCTAACAAAGCTAAAGGTGGATGGTTGCAAAACTTGAACTCACTTGCTAGCCTTGACTTTGGTTACGCAGCTGATGGTATCTCATTGACAACTCAAGTTTCACCTCGTGCTCTTGGTAAAACTCGTGACGAACAAGTGGACAACTTGGTAACAATCCTTGATGGTTACTTCGAAAACGGTGGACAACACTGTAACTTGAACGTAATGGACTTGAAAGATGTTTATGACAAGATTATGAATGGCGAAGATGTCATCGTTCGTATCTCAGGATACTGTGTAAACACTAAATACCTCACTCCAGAACAAAAAACTGAATTGACACAACGTGTCTTCCACGAAGTTCTTTCAATGGATGACGCATTGAGCTAAGATTCAATTAGAATGGAAAGAAAGCTAGTCTATAGGACTGGCTTTCTTCTATATCTAAAAGATAAATTTTCGACATATCATATGAAAAATACTGAGAGATTTTGTTAATTCTGGTGACAATGTGTTGAAATTCGAGAGAGTAATATAATAAAATCTTATAAAAATATATTTTCTAGTTATTAAACTTGAATAGATTGTATTGAGATGTTATAATATAATGGATAAACTCTAGTTAGTGATAGGGATTGTCAAAATGGTATGATGTAATCTCTTAGGGAGATTAGAAATAAAAATTTCATATAGAAAAGAGGAGAAGAGATGTCGAAAAGCAAAGCGTTAAACATGCTTCCTAAATTTTCTGCGTTAGCTTTTGCTATTTTAGGCCTAGCATCTGTTTTGATAGGCATTGTTAAAGCAGATAATCCTGTTTCAAAAGAATTGACACAAGTAATTACAGGTATTGATCTGTTAGATGCTTCAGATACTAAGCAAAATGTGAGTTCAGAAGGAGATTTCTCGCTTCGTACGAATTTAGCATATAAGCTTCGCGTGACGTTCGATCTCAAGCAGTACAATGAGAACTTGAATAACGGGGATTATTTTACTTTTGATATTCCGGCTCCCATGACGGTTTATAATGGTAATCAGGAGTTGATTGATCCGGTTACTCAAGTAGCTATAGGAGAGGCAGTAGTCACATCAAATGGTAATGACCAAGGTGGCAAGGCAAAGATAACCTTGAAGAACCTGGATAAATACTTGGCTAAAACTGGAGGAGACAAAGTAAAGGATGTATTTGGTAACTTTTCTGCATCATTTAGATTCTTAAAGGATCAAAATAAAACTCCAATTAATTTTAATTCTTCTTCAATGAAGCAAGAAATTAAACATGTTTATAGTTCGAAAACGATTTCAGGTCCTAAAGTTGGGACTGAGAACTATGCAAAGGCAGGGGGTCAGGCATCACGTGACAATTGGACTTCTGAAAAATTAGCAGCTATTGGATCAGTTAGCAAAGGAGATGCTGTTTCAAACTGGAGGGTACGTGTAAATACGGAAAAACAAGATTTTGGACAGAACATTGTTCTACACGATACGATTCCAAACGACGATACATCCTATACTCCCGCTCAATACATACCAGAAACTTTGAGAGTTTACAGGGCGGATATTACTGGTGGAACGTCCGCTGTTCCTGATGATGCTGTATTATTATCTGAGGGAAAAGAATATACGGTTGATTGGAATGAAAACTATACTTCATTTGATATAACCTTTAAAGATGGAACGACATCTTACTTTGTTACTTACAGTACTACCACTCCGAATGATGGTACGAAAGTAGCAAATATCGTAGCTTTGTCTCTTGCGGACGGAACAAAACTTGCACAAAATACAAGTCGCCCAGGTGCGCTTAGCATGAAAGCGGAAGCAACATCTTTGATTTCTGGTACCATTGTAGCATCTACAGCTTACCAAATTAAGATTAATAAGACAGACGCGTTCACTCTTACACCTGTTCAAGGAGCAGTTTATACTGTGACAGCAGCAGATGATGCAAGTGAAACAACAGAAGTGACTACGAATGAAAAAGGAGTAGCGCTTACTAAAACTTATGATCAGAAATGGGAAGGTAAAACGTTCAAGATCAAAGAGAAGACTGCTCCAGCTGGCTATAAGCTAGATGAAAAAGAGTATACAGTCAAACTCGGAGCAGCAGGTTCTACGATCAACCTTAAGGACGAACCTGTTCCAGCTGTGTTCAATGTAACAGCTAAGAAAGTGGTAGAAGGTCGTACAGATAAACTTCCAAAAGCGGATGAGTTTACCTTTAACCTATATACAGCAGAGAACTTGAAGACTCCAGTAGCCACAGCGAAATCAAAAGCTGATGGAACGATTACCTTTGAGAATATCGAGTTGAAAGGTGCGGGAACTTACCACTACGTCATCAAAGAAGATACATCAACAGCAATCAATGGTATCACTTTTGATGAAGAAGGTAAGGAAGTTACTGTAACAGCAGCATTCCAAGGTGGAGTATTGACAGCTTCTGTTACTTCAGCAGAACCAACTTTCACTAACACTTATAAAGCCGCTTCAACAAGCGCGACAATCAAGGCTAAGAAAGTCTTGAATGGTAAAGAGCTTGTGGCAGACGCTTATACTTTCGAATTGAAAGAAAAAGATGCGGTTGTAGCAG